>CAYTAG010000106.1:0-11238 GCA_964435625.1 uncultured Halobacteriales archaeon
AGGCCGTCGATGGCCGCGAAGTCGATCTTCGCCGACCAGTAGTGGTGGCGCTCCGGCAGCACCTCGATCAGCGCCGGCTTGCCGAGGTCGTCGACGACCTTCTGGACCCACTCGCGGTTGTCCTCGAAGAACTCGCGGGTCATCCGGATCGCCGGCTCGTAGCTGATCCCCAGGTCCTCGGAGGTCTGCAGCGCCAGTTTGGCCTGGGCCATCAGTTCCTCGCGGGCCTGGTCCATGTCTTTCGTGGCGGTGTGCATGTCCGGCATCGTGAACGCCCGCAGGCGCTTCAGGCCGGCCACTTCACCGCGCTGCTCCCGGCGGAACGAGTACGTCGACATCTCGTAGACCCGCAGCGGGAGGTCGTTCTCGGAGATGTACATGTCCCGCATGATCGAGAACTGCCCGAAGCAGGCCGCAAAGCGCAGCATCATTCGGCGGTCGCCGGACTCGAAGCGGTACTGGCGCTCGCCGAACTTGCCCGCGTGCTCGTCGATGGCGCGGGCCCCCAGGTCGTACATGATCGGCGTCTCGACGGGCATCCCGCCGTACTCGACCACGAGGTCGTTGACGTACTCGATCAGACAGTCCCGCACGAGTTTCCCGCGGGGGTACCACCGGAGGTTACCGACGTCGGAGAGTTCGTCGTAGCCGACCAGGGACTTCTCCTTCATCAGTTCGATGTGTGGCGGTTCCTCGCCGGCGCCCTTCTCGATCCCCTCGACCTCGTCCTCGACGAACGCCCGCATGTCCTCGTTGACGTCGGCCTTCGCGTCGACCGCGTCCCGGAGGTCCCCCTCGGGCGTCATCACGTGCCACTCGCTCGGCGCGCGTTCCTCGGTCCCATCGTCCGCGCCAGCGGGCGCGCTCTCCTCGTCGCGGTGCGCGGAGACGTGCCGGGAGAGTTCCGACAACGGGTGGCCCTTGCAGGACACCTCGAAGGCCTTGTACCAGCCGAAGGGCGCCCGCAGGACGTCGAACTCGCCGTCCAGTTCGGCTTCGAGGTTCGCCATGACCTCCTTGGCGGCGTCCGGCCCGGCCAGGTCCTCCGAGAGGTGCGCGTAGGGGTACAGGACGACGTTGGTGGTGTTGAGCTGGTCGGCGACGTCGCGGAGTTCGGTCGCCGCGTTGTCGACCACCGCGTCGAGGTCCGCCTCGTCGCCGGACTCGACGGTCGTGAATACCGTGACGCACTCCTCCATCCGTCCCTCCATGGGGACGCCCTCGGTCTCGGCCAGGTCGTCGCCGCCCGCCTTCTGTTTCGCCTCGAATTCGAGGTGGTCCGAGTGGATGAACAGCAGTTTCATGGCTGAACGAATCCGGCGGGCGGTAAAAAGGGTCCCGGTTGTGTGGGAAACCGCCCCGTCGCACGCCGGGAACGAAGGTGCCGGCGTTGCTGCCGTGGCGAAGGTACCGGCATCTGCCGCGGCGAAAGTACCGGCGCCCCGTCACCGCGGCGGTTCTGCTGATCCCGTCGTGACCGCCCCTTCGGCGGAGCCTACTCGCCGTTCGAGTCCAATTACTAGATTTACATTGCCCATACATTTAACCTAATCAGTAACTATTATAAGTGCCGAGTGTTTTTCGGAAAATGGATCATGACAACGTGTGACGCCCGCTCGACCCCCGAAGCGTACCACGAGTTCATCGCGACGGTCGACCGAGTCTCGAAGGAAACCTCGAAGCTCCGCTCGCACGTGGCCGGCTGGCTCTACACCGGGCTAGTGCTCGCCGCGCAGGGGGCGGAAGAAGTCAACGACTCGGCTGCGAGTACGATCAACGGCCCCTAACTCCTCGAGGTCGGCCAGCAGGGACCGCAACCGACCGGAGTCCACCTCGTCGCTCCAGTAGAGCCGCCCGTCGACGGTCACCGGCATCGACTGCGTCGAGAAGTACCGGAGCAGGTCGTCGATCCCGCGGGTGAACCGGTCGAGGTGCCCGAACAGGAGGTAGTGTTCCGACGGCTCGCCGAGCGACGGCTTGCTGACCGTGCCCTGGCCGAAGTTCGTCCCGGGGAACGCGAACAGGTCGACCGTCGCTTCCCCGGCGTCGAGGTCGGCGTCCACGACGTCGGCCAGGACCGGGACGCCGGACGGACACTGGACGAGCTGACGACCGCCGTCCCCGAGGACGAGGTAGTGGACGGCCGTCGAGTCGATGGCGGTCAGCGACAGCGCCGAGCGCAGGGTGAACCCCGCGTTCAGCGCCCGCGCCATCGTCCGGCCGAGCCGGTTGGCCGCGCTGTTGCTCACCTCCGTCAACGACGTGACCCCCGCCTTGGCCCCGGCGTCGAGCAGTGCTCGTCCCTGGCCGTAGGAGTCACAGGCGTTCAACAGGAACGTGTCCACGCCCACCTCGTCGAGTTCGCGGGCGTCCAGGGGTTCGTCGGCGCAGGTGAACCCACGTTCGTCGACGTGGCCGACGTAGTGCAGCAGGTCGACGTCCGACCGGAGGACGTCGGCGAACGCCGCCCGGGTCAGTTCGTACTCGACGTCGACGCTGTACCGGACCAGGTCGTGGACGCCGTAGTACTCCTCGACGGCGGCCTCGTCGGCCATCATCTCGTCGTTGCAGACGATCCTGACGGTGATGCTGTCGGCGGAAGGCTCGTCGTACGCCAGGCGGCGTTGCAGCGTCACCGGCGTCAGTTTGTTCCGGCGCAGCGGCAGCCCCTCGCCCAGGTAGGCGTGCTCCATGGCCGGCGCCGGTTCCGGCGTGAACACCTCCTCCGGGACCGACCCCCGGTTCCCGGCGTGGGCGTCCTCCGGCGACCGGACGAACTCCGACAGCGCCGCGTCGACCTCCGGGTTCGGCTCGGCGGGTTCCCGAGGCTGTGGGCACTGGATCATCGCCAGGTCGTCCAGCAGGTACGGCAACGCGGCCAGGTAGTCGCCCGCCGGTTCGACGTCGACACAGAGGTGCCACGACGGGAGGTACTCCTCGACCACCCCGTAGGGCACGTCCAGGAACGCCCGGACCTGCGTCGCCAGCGGCGCGTCGTAAAGCGCCGCGAGGTCCACGTCCAGGTCCGCCCCGAGCGCGCGACGCTCGTGCAGGTCCAGCGGGTACAGCCCCTCGGTCCGGGCCAGACAGTCCATGAAGAACACCTGCTGGAGCGCCCGGCCGGCCCGCGTCTCGAACTCCTTCGGGTCCCCGCCGGGCGGGCCCAGCGGGAACGTCCAGTTGCCGGCCTGGATGCACGGCGGGCCGCCCGGTAGCACGGTCGCGCCCAGGTAGTACGCCAGCGGCGCGACCGGGTAGACGAACTCCCACTTCGGCGGCACCCG
Organism: uncultured Halobacteriales archaeon; assembly: GCA_964435625.1. GTDB lineage: Archaea > Halobacteriota > Halobacteria > Halobacteriales > PXRE01 > PXRE01. The sequence goes on from CAYTAG010000106.1 coordinate 3,285, forward strand.
GATCGTGACGTCGGTGTCCGGCGGTTCGATCCCGTCGGGGATCGACAGTTCGTCGGCGGGTTCGAACGCCGGCGGGTGCCCGCGCATCGTCGGGAACGACCGCTCGGGCGACAGCGTCTTCAGCGCCGACCCGGTCGCCGACAGGGCCTCCATTACCGGTTCGGGTTCGGCCGGCGTCTCGATGGTCCGGGCCGGGCGCTCGTGGAACGACCGGACGCCCACGACCACCTCGCGGGGTTCCGGCAGGGCGATGGCCGTCTCGTGGCCCCTGCGGTCGGCGACGATCTCGAACGGCCCCGGCACCGCCACGTACACCTTCATCGCCGTGCTGGAGACGTCGAGCAGTCGATCCCCGCCGGCCTCGTACCGCTCGCCCACGCGCCCCTCGAAGGCGTCGAGGTACTCGCCGTCCGGCGCGCGGACGTGGACCGCGTCCAGTTTCGGGACGACGAACCGCCCGGCCTCGACCGACGCGGCGGTCCCGACCGGGAACGCGAACGCCTCCGGGTCCGCCGGGCGTGGATCGACCGGCCGGTCGGTGTACAGGACGAACCGGGCGGTCTCGATGGGGTCGTACAGCGACAGGCCCGGGTCGTCCTCCAGCGGGGTCACGTGGGGTTGCATCGTCTGGGGGTCCGAACGCGTCGTCGGCCCGACTCGCGGCCCCGCGCTCGCGGGGCCGCCACTGCCGACTCGAACGTTACCCCCCTGTATCGGGGCCAATTTTATTAATTTATGGAATGGGGGTATTCACCGAAGCGGGGGCCACACCGGAGCGCCGACGTGCGATCCGGGACCCCACCCGTGGCAGTGAACCTGCGCCTAAAGGCGGACGGGCGTCTTCCCCCAGCGTCGGTCGACCCCCTGGCGCTCCGCGCCGTCCGGTCGCGCCCCGTCGTCCGGCTGCTCCGCACTGTCCGGCCGTGCCCCGCCGTCCGACTGCTCCACGCTGCCCGGCTCCCTGCATTCCGTCGATCTACGGTTCCGCCCGCCGTCCGGTGGCGCTACTGGTCGTCCTGGTCTTTGAGTTCCTGCAGTTCCTGGTCGATCTCGGACTGGTCGAGTTCGGCCTCCCCGTCGGCGTCGACGTCGGCGTCCTCGGAGCCGCCGGCCTCGACGTCCTCGGAGCCACCGGTGTCGCTACCCTTGCCCATCTCGGACTTGAGGGTCTCCAGTTCCGCCTCGACCTCGCTGTCGGTCGAGACCTCCTGCAACTCGCGGTCGAGGGCGTCCTGGCCGGAGATGGCGTCCTCGAAGGCGCCGGTCTCCTGGAGTTCGTCCATGGCGGCCGAGCGGGCCTCCATGTCCTGGGTGCGCTCCTCGGCGCGCTCGATGGCGCGGCCGACGTCCTCGAACTCGTCGCCGACGCCCGTCATCGCCTCGGAGACGCGGGCGCTGGCCTCGGCGGCCTCGTACTGGGCCTTCATCGTCTCCTTTTTCGTGCGGAACTCCTCGATGCGCCCTTGCAGCGTGTTCTTCTGTTCGACGAGGTTGTCCTGCTTGTTCTGGAGGTCCTCGATCTGGCCCTCCAGCTGCTGGATCTGGTTCATCTTCTGTTTTTTCTTCTCCAGGGCCCGCCGCGCGAGGTCCTCGCGGTCCTGGTCGACGGCCTGGCGGGCCTGCCGGTTGTGCTTCTCGACGTTCTCCTCCAGCCGGCGCTTTTGCATCTCCAGGCGCTTCTTCTGGGTGGTCAGGTCCGCGATGCCTTGCTTGACCTCCTGTAACTGGTCGCGCATCTGCTCGTAGGAGTAATCCAGCGTCTGGGTCGGGTCCTCGGCCCGGTTCAGCAGGGAGTTCAGCTTCGATTTGATGATGTACGAGGTCCGTGACAGGATGCCCATACGTGGCCTTTGGCGTGACCATACTAAAATCGTGGTCACTCGTCGGTTGGACGGGGCCCAGGTGACGACGTTTGTCCCCGGTCGGTCGTCGGCGCCTCGAACCGGGCCGCCGGCAGACGTTCGCAGTGCCGACGATCCGGCGTGCTCGCGCGACGGTCGCTCCGCTCAGCAGGGGTCGCAGTAACAGATCCTACAGTCCGGGCAGTCCTCACAACAGTCACACACGAACGAATCGTCGTCGCTAGCGTCGACGTCCGTTGCAGCCACGAGTTCCCGTTCGCCGTCCTGCCGGACGAGTGCGTACTCCTTCGGAGGGGTGGTTTCCGACGTGACGATGGCCGACGCGGCGCCCGCGAACAGTCCTCCGGCTGCCACCTTTCGGACGAGGGTTCGTCGTTCCATACCGCCCGTAATTCCGGGCTATGTAATATATATTTATCTTATTATTTTAGTGGTAAATTGTGCAGTAACTACCCCGTCCGACCGGTGACGACGGGCAGGGTGGTCGGCGTCGATGCGGCGCCGGAGCGGGCATCGGCAGGACGGTTCGGGTAATCCGGCCGAGCGGCCGGCGTGATGGTCAGGGGTCCGGGTCGAAGACCCCGGGGACGTCCTCGCCCTCGACCGCGATGGCGGCCATCAGGCCCTTCCGGGCGACCCGGGAGAGTGCGCGGTTGACCAGCCCGACCGTCTCGACGGTCGGGAACTCCATCGTGCCGACGAGACCGCTCCCCGGCGGCCTACCCGTGGCGTCCCCGGACGGGACCCCCGACGTGCTAGTCGGGGTAGACGACCTCCCAGCCGACGGACTGTCGCATCGCTCCCCGTTCGTCGACGGACCAGGCGAGGACGCTTCCACAGCCGCCGACCTCGTATCGAAGCGTGGCCTCGTCCTGGGCGCCGCTCACGGACGACGCCCCGAGCGGGTCGTCACACTGGCCCGCGAACCAGAGGACGCGGTGGAGGTTGCCGTCGGGATCGGTCGCTCGCATGGTCAGGTCGACGACCTCCCCGTCGTCGGCTTCGACCTCCGATTCCGCCGGGTCCAGGCGCGACCCGCCCGGCGCCTCGTTCGCCCCGTCCTCGACGTCGACGGTCCACGTGACGGTGTCGAGCTCCGTCTCCCCGTCGTCCGTGTACAGCGTCGCCCGGACGTCGTGGCCGCCCTCGGAGACGTCGTAGAGTTTCAGGTGCGGCCGGTCGGAGATGAATGGGTACTCGGTCCTCGTCCGTTCGCCGTCGAGGAACCACGCTAGCGTGGCGTCGGACCCCTCGTAGTCCTGAACCGCCGCCTCCAGCAGGACGTCGGTGCCGGGCGCGACCGTCACCTCGCCGTCGACGGGCGTGACGCGCTCGATCCGGTTGCCGGTGACCTCCTCGCCGTTGACGTAGACCCTGGCGGGCCCGTCGAGCGAGAAGTTCGTCACCTCGCCGGAGAAGCGGACCGTGTCCGTCCCCCGCTCGGGGCCGACGGACTCCTGAATGGCCCCGCAGCCGGTCTGCTGGTTCACCCCCTCGACGTCCGGGGTGGGCGCGAGGACGCCGTCGACGCGCGCTTCGAACGTCGCGACGCCGTCCTCGGCGCCGTCTTTGGTGACCTCCAGCGTGTTCGGGAGGCTCCCCCCGAGGTCGTCCGGCGACGTTCGCTCGCCGTCGACGTACAACTCGGCGGGGCCGTAGACGTCCGCGGCGATCACCTCGCCGCTGAACACGACGGAATCCGTGCCGCCCTGGGGGCCGACGCGGCCGGTCACGTACGACGGGTCGTAGCTCGGGCAAGCGGTGTCCTCGAACTCGTCGGTCGGCGAGATCTCTCCGTCGACCGCCAGGACGTAGGTGGCGAGGCCGTCCGGTTGGTCGCCCTTCGTGACGCGGAACGTCCGTTCGCCCAGCTGGTCGGGGTCGACTTCCTCGCCGTTGCGGTACACCGTGGCTGGCCCGTCCAGCGTGAAGTCGGTGATCGTCCCCGAGTAGTGGAAGACGTCCGTCCCTCGCTCGGGGCCGACGGACTCCTGGATGGTGCCACAGCCGACTTGCTGGTTCGGTGCCTCCACCTCGGGACTCGGTGCGAGGACGCCGTCGACGCGCGCTTCGAACGTCGCGACGCCGTCCTCGGCGCCGTCTTTGGTGACCTCCAGCGTGTTCGGGAGGCTCCCCCCGAGGTCGTCCGGCGACGTTCGCTCGCCGTCGACGTACAACTCGGCGGGGCCGTAGACGTCCGCGGCGAGGACGGTCCCCTCGAACTGGACGGAGTCGGTGCCCCCTGCCGGCCCGACGCGACCGATCACGTACGACGGCCCGTAATCGGGACACGCCGTGTCTTCGAAATCGTCTTGTGGTGAGATCGACCCGTCGACGGCGAGAACGTACGTGGCGACGCCGTCGGGCTGCTCCCCTTTCGTGACCAGGACGGTACTCGATTGTTCCTGGAAAGTGCTTCCCTTTACCCCGACGCCGAACCCGGCAATCGCAGCGCTCTCGAGGATTCGTCTTCGCGATATATTTTCCCCTCTCATGTTCGATGGTTCAGCACCCTCGTACCCCAAATCGTAGTGGGGACAACGGGCACATAGTGGTATTTACGCTTTCGATGCGGGTTACTTACCGTCCTCCACGGGCGGAGCGACGACGACCGGCCGGGGGGACGGGACGACGACCCGCCGAGGTTTTCCCGCCTGCGCGCGAACGACCTCCATGAACTCCGAGGAGGTCGTCGTCCCGGGTGCGCGGGACGTCCGCGGGACCCTGGACGCCCCGGCGGCCGGGACGGACCGGGTCGTCGTCGCCTGTCCGCCGCACCCGCAGTTCGGGGGCAACCGCCGGGACCGCAACCTGCGCGCGCTGGCCGAGGCGCTGGTCGACCGCGACGTCGCCTGCTTGCGGTTCGACTACGGCGAGTGGGACGAGGGTCGCGGCGAGCGGACGGACGTCCACGAGGCCCTCCGGTGGGCGGCCGACCGGTACGACCACGTCGGACTGTTCGGGTACAGTTTCGGCGCCGTCAGCGCGCTGCTGGTGGCGGCCGACCTGGGCCGGGCGACGAACGGCGGGGACGGCGGGGGGCCGCGCAGGGACGCCGGGGAAACGAGCGAGAAGGTCGACCTCGCGGCAGTCAGCGCGCTCGCGCCCGCCGCGAAGGCGACCGACGCACTGGCGGACGTGGCCTGCCCGCTGCAGGTGCTGTACGGCACCCGCGACGACACCGTGGAGTGGGAACCGGCCGTCGAGCGGGCGCGCGAACTCGCGGCGGGGGGCCGGCCCGTCGAGGTGGTGGAACTCTCTGCCGACCACCACTTCGTCGGCCAGAAGCGGAAGGTGGCCGAGGCGAGTGCGACGTTCCTGCGGACCCACGTCGGGTGAGCGGTCCAGGGCGGCCGGTCGTCGGCGTTGCACTCGCCCGGCGGCCGTCGACGTTGCACTCGCCCGGCGGCCGTCGACGTTGTACCCCCGGCGGTCGTTCGACCGCCGGACGACTCGGTCGACCTACAGTTGCAGTTTCGCGGTCGTCCGTTCCTTCTCGTCGGTGTCGTACCGGTGGTACCACAGCGAGACGGCCAGTTCCTCGCCGGCCATGTCCCGTTCGTAGTAGCCACCGCCGGAGTAGTAGTAGAACCGGTAGAGGGAGGTCTCGGCCGACGAGTTCGCCGACATGATGGCCCAGCCGTTGCTGCCGTAATCGTTGTCGTTCGAGAGGTTGATCTCGGCCGGCAGTTCCGTCCCGGTGTCGATGTCACACGTGCTGGTCTGGGAGTCCGCGTCGACGTGGACTTCGCTTGCCCACTGGCCCTCGTCGGTAACGGCGTCGCTCAGGTAGTTGTGGTCGTCATCGTACGGGGAGACGGTCACCGTGAAGATCGTCACGGTATCGCCGGTGGTGTTGTCCACCTGGAAGGAAACGCCGGAGGCGTTGCCGTTGCCGTTCACGTCCTGGGCCGATTCGTTGGAGATGTCCAGGGCCGTCTCGGGACGCGGGTGGCCGACGTCCTTCGACGGCTCCGAGAGGGTGTCGTAGACGTTGCCCGACGCGTACATGCTCGACCACGAGTCGACGTCGCTCTGGGCGTACGCGGAGTCGTTGCCGCCGGTCGAGTCGTACGGCGCCTTCTGTTTGCGCAGGAACCAGTTGTCCTCGACGTCGACCCGGTCGTCCGGTTCGTCGCCGATCTGGATCATCGTTTCCGGCGAGCCGTCGCGGGTGTACCCGTCGCACTCGCTGGAGCTGGTCGTGATCTGCCGCTCGGGTTCGAACGTGTTGTGGTGGATGTAGGTCGTCCCGCCCGCGTTGTGGGCGTAATCCCCGTTCCACTCCTGGCAGTGCATGTCGAAGGGGTGGTCGATGGTCTCCGCGCCACCGCCCACGTAGTTGTACCGGGCCTCGAAGCCGTTGGTCGGCTGGCCGAACCCGGTGATTGCGTGGCGGTTCATCTCGAAGTAGTTGTACTCGATGAGGTGGTCCGGGCCGTTGTTGAGGTCGATGCCGTACCCGAGGTGCTCGATAGCGTTGTGGTGGATCGAGCAGTGGTGGACGTGGATGCTGTTCTCGTAGGAGTTCGCCCCGGCGGCGATGGCCCGTTCGGACCAGCCCCACAGGTGGCAGTTGTCGATCTCGGCGGTGTAGCCGCCGTCGCTGGAGTAGTTCCAGATGGCCGTCGCCAGCTCGACCACGTAGGCGTCGTCGTACGGTTCGCCCCCGTCCGGACAGAAGTAGTAGGGGTGCGGGCCACGGAGTTGCAGTCCGGTGAACCGGACGTCGGACTCGTTGGCGCACTTGAACAGGACGCCGCCGTCCATGCCCTCGTCGACGTGCAAGAGCGCCCCGCGCTTGCCGTCGATGCCGCGGGCGCTCGCCAGCGTGGCCCCCGAGGAGAGTTCGAGGTCCTGCTCGCCGGTCAGGTCGATCTCGGCGTCGTTTTCGACCCAGACGACGTCGTCGGGGCCTGCGCTCGACAACGCGCTTTCGAGTCCGGACTTCGAGTTCACGACGTAATCGGCGTCGGCGCTGGTCACGTCGTTGTCGTACTCGATGCCGCCGCCGACCTCGTACTGCTCCGGCATCGGATCGTACTGCATCGCTGCCGACGCCGTCCCGACGAAGTCGCCGACGCCCGAGATGGCGGCCGCACCGGCCGCGGCCGCCACCCCGCTTTTCATGTACGTGCGGCGATCCAGCAGTCCGCGTTCGTCGTCCGTTACCTCCGGTGAATCGTGGTGCCCTGACATTCGTATGATCGGTGGGTTCGCTTCGTCGGCGGCATCCGGCCGCCGTCGCCCGGTACCCCGCATCTCGTCGACGCCGACCGTCCCGTTCCGTCGCGTCGAGGTCGAGGCCCGTTGGCCCCACTCGGGAACGGCGGCGTAATCGAACCCCGGGCGGCTTCGGTTTAATTCGTTTGTCTAAATTATTAATTTATAAATATACTAACCGTATCACCCGGGCGGGAACGCGTTTCGAGACCGCGGGAGCGCAGTCGCGTTTCGGAACGGCACCGCATTTCGGAAGCGACGTCGCTGGGTTCGAGGCCCTGCCGTCCGGGGGCGATGTCCGCTCCGAAACCGTTTTGACTCGTCCTCGCGGACACTCGGTATGCCGACCGAACCCGACACCGGGTACGATCCCTCCCTCGGGAACAAGTTCCTGTTCGTAACCGGTGGCGTCATGTCCGGGCTGGGCAAGGGGATCACCGCGGCCAGCGTCGGCCGGCTCCTGAAAAACGCCGGGTTCGACGTGACCGCGGTGAAGATCGACCCCTACCTCAACGTCGACGCCGGGACGATGAACCCCTACCAGCACGGCGAGGTGTACGTCCTCAAGGACGGGGGCGAGGTCGACCTCGACCTGGGCAACTACGAGCGCTTTCTCGACGAGGACATGACCTTCGACCACAACGTCACCACGGGGAAGGTCTACCAGCACGTCATCGAGAACGAGCGCTCGGGCGAGTACCTGGGCAAGACCGTCCAGATCATCCCCCACGTCACCGACGACGTCAAGCGGCGCATCCGGGAGGCCGCCGCGGGCAGCGACGTCTGCATCGTCGAGGTCGGGGGCACCGTCGGGGACATCGAGGGGATGCCCTACCTCGAGGCGCTCCGGCAGTTCGCCCACGAGGAGG
>CAYTAG010000107.1:0-11111 GCA_964435625.1 uncultured Halobacteriales archaeon
CCTCTCGAACACGACGAGCCCGCAGACGCTGTCCTCGACGGGGTCGTTCAGCGCGAACGTCTCCGGGCTGAGTTCCGGCACGGACTACGAGTTCCGCGCGGTCGCGAACGGCAGCGACGGCAACTCCGACACGGGGAGCACCCAGTCGTTCACGACCAGCAGCGGTTCCAGCTGTTACATCACGACGGCGACGGCCGACGACACCCGGACGCTGGACTCGCTGCGGCGGTTCCGCGACGAGTCGATGGCGGCGACCCCCGTGGGCCGCGGGCTGGTCGGGCTGTACTACCGCATCAGTCCGCCCATCGCCGAGACGCTCAAGCGCCACCCCGACAGCCGGACGGCGAAAGCCTGCAAGCGGATCGTCGACGTCTGTGCGTCGCTGTCGGACCGCCAGGACGAGACCGACTCGACCGTCGAGAGCGCGTCGCTGGGCGTCGCGCTCACGATGCTGTACGTCGTCGGCATCCTGGTCGGCGCCGGCGGCCACGCCGGGATCAACCTGCAGGAACTGCTGGAGTAACTCCACCGAGGACTGGACCGCCGAACGGTCCAGGCCCGGGAAGTCAGGTTCTTTTTCGCGCCACGACGCGTTCGGCGGCCCCCGTAGTGCAACTGCTCGCGAACGTGCCGACGGAGTCGGCACGGTGTCCCGACGTGGTCGGAACTCCGTGGTCCCGTCGCGCTACGACGTCGACCGGACCGCCCCTGACGCCGTGGCCGGTCTCGCGGACGGAGCTTCGACCAGCCAATACAGTTAGTTATAGATTAAATTAATAATTATACTAGAAAAAATTATTTGTTCCGTTCGTTCGAACGGGAACGATAGCACGGAGCCTGAGATCGCACGGTCGTGGAGCTGCAGAATCGGGCGGGGTCGAATCGGTCCGGGTCGTCCGTGTCACGAACTCAGCCATGTCGATGGACCTCACTCGCCGCGGCGTTCTCCGCAAGGCGGTCGCGGGCGCCGTGGCCACGGGCATCGCAGGCGAATCGCTCGCGAAGGGAGCCGACCGGAAGATCGTCGGGCTGCGGGCCGACAGTGGCTTCGGCGTCGCCCGGGAACGGGCCGACTCGGTCCACCGTGAACTGGACTTCGGCGACGTCGGCAAGGCCGTCGCCGGCACGTTCTCCGACCGGGCGCTGGAGGCACTGGAGAACAACCCACAGGTCCGGTACGTCGAGGAGGACGGACCGGTCCGGGCACTCTACCAGGACGCGTCGTGGGGGTGGGACCGCGTCGATGCCGCCGTACTCGACCTCTACGACGAGACGGCCGCCGGTGCCGACGTCGCCGTCCTCGACACGGGAATCCAGTCCGACCATCCCGACCTGCAGGCGAACGTCGGTGCCGGATCGGACTTCACCGGTACCGGGTCCTGGGAGGACGACAACGGCCACGGGACCCACTGCGCGGGCATCGTCGGCGCCGTCGACAACTCCGAGGGCGTCGTGGGCGTCGCCCCGGAGGTGACGTTACACGCGGGAAAGGTACTCGACAGGAACGGCTACGGCACGACGTCCGACCTGGCGGCCGGCATCGATTGGGTCACCAACAACCGCTACGACGTCGCCTCGATGTCGCTCGGGTTCTCCTCCGGGAGTTCGACCCTCAAGGATGCCGTCCAGTACGCCTGGAACATGGACGTATTCCTCGTGGCAGCCGCCGGCAACAACTCCGGTGGGTCGGTCGAGTACCCCGCCGCGTACTCGGAGGTCGTCGCGGTGTCCTCGACCGACGAGAACAACGACCTCTCGGACTTCTCTTCGACCGGGCCGGCGGTCGAGATCGCCGCGCCGGGGACGGACATCCGGTCGACGTCCACGGGCAGTAGCTACGAGACGCTCTCGGGGACCTCGATGGCGTGCCCCCACGTCGCGGCCGTAGCGGCCCACCTGATGGCAGACGGCCTCGCCAACTGGGAGACCCGCCAGCGCCTGAAGGACACGGCCAGGGACCTCGGCCTTCCCAGCGACGAGCAGGGTGCAGGGCTGGTCGACGCACGGGAAGCAGTCGCCGTGGGTGCCGGCGACGTCGCCCCCAAGTTCGTCAGTTACAACGCCTCGAAGTCCGACGGCTACGACGGCGACTACATCACCGCCTCCTGGTACGTCGCCGACCTCAACGGCGACCTCGCCGAGGTGACGACCACAGTCCAGGACTCCACGAAGACATCCTCAGCCACCGGTGACAAGGACGGTGGCAATCACGTCCACGGCCCCTTCAACTACCCCTACTCGTACGGCGTCTACCTGACTGCCACCGACGAGGCCGGCAACGAAACCACCGTCTACACGTCGGTGTAACCCCGGCGCCGTCCGCTCGGCGACGGGAAGAACCCGTGTCGCAGACCGTCGTCTAGAAGATCCGGTTTTCGTCCCGTACGTTTCACCGTTCATAGCACGAAACCGGGGAACAGGGACTAAGTAATTAGGTAAGTTCGATCCACGAACGAGCGAACAGAGGTGGAAAACTAGCCAAGTAGGAATTTACTGTCCCCGTCGGGGACGGAAATATTGTTACAAAACATAGAAAGGTTAATAAAGAATGACTGATACGTGCGGAAGTGGCGCATGGTACGCCCACACATCCCGGGCGTCGGGCCACCGTGGTCGGAACCGGTGCGGTGATCCCGGATCGTCGGGGCGCGTCGGCCGGCGGTGGTCCCGTCGCCGACGATGCGACCGGCGGGTCGGCGGATGGCCGAGAGGGCGCGTGCGTCACGGACGACAAACAATGTCAGACGCTAACGTTTCCCGTCGTCGCGTGCTCCGCGGAGTCGCCGCGGGCGCGGCGGCGGCGGGAATGGCAGGGGAAGCGCTCGCGAACACTGCGGACGACGCGAACGGCCACATCGTCAAGTTCGAACCGGGGGCGTCGACGGCCGCCGCCAGGCGGAAGGCCGACGCGGTAAGACACGAGTTCGACTTCGGCGGGATCGGCAAGGCGGTCGCCGGCCGGTTCCCGGCGGAAGCCATCGAGGGGTTGCGGAACAACCCGAACGTCCAGTACGTCGAGGCGGACCGCGTCAAGTACCACGCGTTCGCCCAGACGGTGCCGTGGGGCGTCGACCGCGTGGACGCCGACGTCGTCCACGCCAACGGCGAGACCGGCAACGGCGTCGACATCGCCGTCCTCGACACGGGCATCGACAGCGACCACCCGGACCTGCAGGCCAACGTCCAGGGCGGGGAGTGTTTCACCGACAACTGCTGTGGCGAAGCCGGCGGCGGCGGCCCGTTCGGCTGTAACACGAACGACAACGACTGCAACCACGCCTGGGACGACGACAACGACCACGGCACCCACTGCGCCGGCATCGCGGACGCCCTCGACAACAGCACCGGCGTCGTCGGCGTCTCCAGCGAGGCGAACCTGTGGGCCGGCAAGGTGCTGGACGGCTGTGGCTCCGGGTCGCTGTCGGCCATCGCGGCCGGGATCGAGTGGGCCGCCGACCAGGGCTTCGAGGTCGCCTCGATGTCGCTGGGGGCGTCCTCTGGCGACCGGGCGCTACGGGACGCGGTCCAGTACGCCCAGAACAACGGCGTGTTGCTGATCGCGGCGGCGGGCAACAGCGGGCCCTGTAGCGACTGCGTGGGCTACCCGGCCGCCTACGAGGAGGTCGTCGCGGTCTCCTCGACCGACAGCGACGACGGCCTGTCGAGTTTCTCCTCGACCGGCCCGGAGGTCGAACTCGCCGCGCCGGGCGGCAGCGTCTACTCGACCGTCCCCGGGGGCTACGACACGTTCTCCGGCACCTCGATGGCGTGTCCGCACGTCTCCGGGGCGGCCGGCCAGTTGATGGCCGACGGCGCCAGCAACGCGGAGGCGCGCCAGCAGTTGAAGGACAACGCCGAGGACCTCGGGCTCTCCAGCGACGAGCAGGGCTCGGGTCTGCTAGACGTCGAGTCGGCCGTCGGTGGCGGCGACGGCGGCAACGCGGCACCGTCCTGCTCCATCGCCGCCCCGGACGACGGCGCCACTGTCTCCGGCACCGTCACCGTCCAGGTCGCCGCCGACGACGGCGAGGACGGTGACGACGCCCTGACCGTCGAGGTGGCCATCGACGGTGGCACGTACCGGACCGCCTCGTACGACTCGACGTCGGGCTACTACGAGTACGACTGGGACACCACGGGCGTCTCTGACGGCGACCACACGGTCGACGCCCGGGCCACCGACTCCGCCGGGGCGACCACCGACGCCGCCGGGGTCACCGTCACGACCGACAACGGCGGCACCGGCGGTTCCGCGCCGGCCATCGACACGCTCTCGATCAACAACCGGAGCAACGGCGGCTGGGCGCGCTTCGAAGTTAGCTGGGCCGTCTCGGACGCCGACGCCGACCTCGCGTCGGTCGACCTGACGCTGGCCCAGAACGGCTCAACCGTCGACTCCGCCAGTCACTCCGCGAGCGGGTCCGGCGCTTCCGGGTCGGACCGCCTCCAGGACAAGAAAGGTTCGGGAAGCTACGACGTCACCCTGACAGTCACCGACGGCGCCGGCGACACGACCAGTCAGACCAGGGCCGTCACCGCCTGAATCCACGGTTCCCCGCGGTTCGCCGCTTCCCTGGATCGCGCCCCGCGAGCGTCCGTCAACCGGAGGCGCGGTCGTCGACTGCCGGCCGGCGAGCACTGCATCCCGTCCGACGCCGGTGATTCGTCCCGCCGTCGACCGACGTTTCATCCAGCCACCACTGTTAGCGAACTTAAGACGTCCTCGACGAACGCCTACTACGACTTCACCTGCCCGGACGCCGTCTACGTCCAGCAGGGGGTCCTTCGACGTCCCGAGCGACGCCGCGACCGGCGGCACCCTCGCGCGGGTGCGGCTCAGCTGGTACGGGTTCGACGGCCCCACCGCCACCGGTCAGTACGGCGAGGTCGACGACTTCACCATCTACGTCGAGTAACCCCCTGCCGCGATACCGACTTTTTTGCTGGCCGCTGCCCTGTAGTCGGGCGTGACCTTCAGCATCTGCGTCCGTGAACCCTACGAGGCCGACGGGGCCGAGCACCTGCGGTTCGGCGTCGCCGTGACGACCCGGCTTCCCGCAGTCGGCACCCTGTGTCCGTTCGCCAGCGAGAACGGCGCGGTCGCGACCCAGTCGCTCGTGAACGTCGACCTGGGCCGACGGGGGATCGAGTACCTCGACGACGGCCTGACCGTCGAGGACGCCCTCCAGGCGCTGTTGAACGCGGACGGGGGCGCCCCCCAGCGGCAACTCCACGGCGTCGACGCCGAGGGCGAGTTCGTCTTCTCCGGCGAGGAGTGCAAACCCTGGTTCGGACACGTTCGCGGCGACGGTTACACGGTCGCCGGTAACCTGCTGGTCGGCGAGGAGGTGATCGAGGCGACCGAACGGGCCTACGTCGAGGCGGCGCCGAACCACGACGGCCCCGACGAGGCCCCGCCGCTGGCCGAGCGCCTGATCGACGCCCTGGCGGCCGGCCACGAGGTCGGCGGCGACAAGCGCGAGGAACTGCACGTCCAGAGCGCCGCCCTCCTGGTCGAGCGGACGGAGGACCGCGAGGCCGAACCGTACTACGACGACCTCAGGGTCGACGCCACCGAGACGCCCATCCGGGACCTCCGGGAGACCTACGAACTCGCCGGCGACGGCTTCGAGGCGGCCCTGGAACGCTACGAGGACGACGACGCTGATGGCGAGGAGGCCGACGACGCCGACGGCGGGGACGGCGAAGCCGACGTCGGGGACAGCCAAGCCGACGGCGGGAAGGACGAGTGAGGCCGCCCGCCGACGGGGACGGCGGGCAAGGTCGCCGACGACGGAGGGGTGAGTAAGGTCGCCCAACGGCCGAGAAGTGCCGGCGAAGGCGCCGCGAGGCCGGTCGAGTAAGGCCGGCGAAGGCGCCGCGAGGCCGGTCGAGTAAGGCCGGCGAAGGCGCCGCGAGGCCGGTCGACGGTCGACGGTAAGGAGCCGTGTTTCCGCGTACGGGCGCGACTAGCACAGATAAAGTACATTATTACTAAATTTGAAATAAACGAAGGGGGAAACGGGCAGTTCCTATGTCTCCCCGACCGAACCCGACCAGGCGTACTGCGCGGCGGCGGTTCCTCCAGGTGACGGCGGCCGCCGGACTGACGGCGATTACACGGGGATCGGTCCGGGGGATACCGGGGCGACGGTCGTCGCTGGCGACGGCGCCGCCGGACGACGCCGTCGTGCATCCCCACCCCACGGACCTGCCGACCATGCGGCGGCGGGTCAGGCGGTACCGGGCGAGCGACGACCCGGAGATCCTCTACAACCCGTCGCTGGTCGACGCCCTCCGGGAGGACCGGCAGGCCTTCGACCTCGTCGTGCGGACCCTGGGCGAACGGAGCGTCGTCGACGGGTCCGGCCCGGCGGCCCGGACCATCTACGGGTGGCGGCCGACCGACCGAGAGATCGAGGCCCTATCGCGGTTCGGGGAGGTCGGGTTCGTCGGCGGAATCGCCACGTCGGTGTCGGTCCGAGGCGTCGCGCGCGGGGACCTGGCGTCGGTCGCGGCGCTGCCGTTCGTCCTCGAGATGACCCGCGATCCGCCCCTGGCGGTCGACCGGGACTCGCCGGACGCGTCCGGCCGGGGGACCCCGGCGTCGGAACTCCGCGGCGGCAGTTACTTCCGGTTCTCCGAACTGCCGTCGGCGGCGTCGATCCCCTCGTGGCTGCGGATCGGGATCGTCGACAGGGGCTACGGCGGCGCCGGCGCCTTCCGGACCGCCCACGCCGAGGAGATGGGCATCGACGGGGACCTCGCGCGGGACTTCACCGACGAGGGCGGGTGGCGAACCGGCGACGACCACGGGAGCGACGTGGCAAACACCTGCGCGTACATGCTGCCGGACGGCCACGACCGGCTGTTCGTCCCGCTGAAGGTGGTGCCGACCCGGCGGACTCCCTCGCGGGGCGAGGTCCGGGACAACGTCCGCGCGGCAATCGAGTACGCCGAGAAGGAAGGCATCGCCGTGTTGAACCTCTCGCTCGGGACCGACCGCTCGCTGTCGACCTGTCCGTCCGCGTACTGCGCGGAACTGTACAGCTACGCCGACGCCGGGTTCCTCCCGTTCGCGGCAATCGGGAACCGCGACGCCGACGGCGTCGAGTTCCCGGGTGGCGAGCGCTGCACCATCGGCGTCGGCGGGGTCGCCGGGTCCTGCGACGACGGCCGGCAGGTCGCCCGCTACGTCGGCGAGGACGGCTACTACGGGTCCAGTTTCGGCAGCGTCCGCTACCACGATCCGGTGCGGAACCGGACGTACTGTCACTACTGCCGGTACCTGGGCCGCGGCGACGGCGGGTTCAGCCCGTCAGTGTACGGCTCGTACCTGACCCTGACGGACGCGGGCGAGACCCTCGCCGGGACGTCGTTCGCGGCCCCCCAGGCGGCGGCCGCCGGGGCGGTCGTCCTCGGCAACGACCCCGGGTCGTTCGAGGACGTCGCGGCGGCCTTCCGGGGGATGGACCGGGTCGACGTCTGTCCCGACGAGGCGGCCGGCGCGGGGCAACTGCTGGACGCCGAGTACGCGCATCGCGTGACCGCCGGAGAGGAGTGAGATCGGGGGCGCAGCGTCGTCAAACCGAGAACTCGTAGAGGTCGTCGCCGACGTGGTGGATCGACTCGACGACCTTGCCGGAGTCCCCGACCATGTCCTCGCCGTCGGTCAGCGCGCGGCCGACCGCGAGGTACTTGCCGTGGCTCTCCTCGTTGATCGCGATCAGGTCGCCCTCAGCGATGGCGTCGTCGGCCTCGACGATGCCGGGCCGCATCACGTCGGCACCGTCGCTGACGAACTGGATCGCCCCGGCGTCGACCGTGACGATGCCGGTGGTGGGTTCGTGGGCGTTGGCGCCGCGGACGGTGAGGAACGGCTCCTCGTGGAACTGGACGACGTGGGGGTCGCCGTCGACCAGCACGAGGTCGTAGTCGACGCCGGTCAACTCGACCAGTTCGTACCCCTCGCCGTCGAGGTCGACCCCGAGTTGCTCGGCGATGGCGTCCTCCAGGTCGCTGACCTCGTCGCTGCGGAGGTGGTGGCGAGACTTGACGTCCATACCCGGAACGACTCGCCTCCCGGGGATAAATCGCCCGTTCGGTCGGCGGGAGACGCTCGTTCGTGGAATCCGTGACGACCCGGTACTCGGTTCTCGTTATCGATCCACAACGACCAGGGATGGCCACACCCTCCCCGGCCGACTGCGTTACCCGTCTCCCTCGCTCCGCTCGGTCGCTCCTGCGTTACTCATCCGCCTGGAGAGCACGCTCTCCCGGGCCCCCGTTCGCAAGCTCCCAGGAACCTTTCGCGCGCGTCGGAAGCTTACCCGGACCGGCCGTCACCAGCCGCCGCGCACCGGCCGCGCCAATCATTTGGAATCTAAAGAATTACACTTTGGAAACTACAATTTTGGGGTCGTCGGGTCGATTCCGCCAGCGTTAGCCCGGACGGTTCCGCCAGCGCTGGCCCGGACGGCCCCGCGTCGCCTCCCGGGACGACCCCGCCGGGCCGCTTTAGTGACTCCCGGCGCCCGTGTCGGACATGGATCGCACGGGCCTGACGACAGAGGAGTTACTCCTGCTGTGGGCGGCCCGCGAGACGGGGGCGCTTGCCGCGCTGACCGACGACGCCGACGACCCCACGGAGGTCGCTCGGGCGGCCGGGATCACCGAACGGGCGGCCGAACTGGTCGTCGAGGTGCTGGCCGAACGGGGCTTTCTCGCCCGGGTCGACGGCGCCTACGAACCGACCAACCGGCTGCTCGGCTTTCTCGCGTCGGCCGACCTCCGGTCGGTCGGGACCCTCCCCGACGCGCTGGAGACCGTCGACGCGCTCGCGTCGCTGCCGGAGACGATGACGACCGGGGAGCCGCCCGAGGGAGGTGACCTCACCCACCGCCTGGGCGCCAGGGCTGCGATTCCAGAGGCGACCGTCCGCGCGGTCGTGACCGCGGCCGTCCGGGAGGCGCCGGACGCCGGACGGGTCCTCGACGTCGGCGGCGCGCCGGGTACCTTCGCCCGGGAGTTCGCCGCCCGCGGCTACGCGGTGACGCTGGCCGACGAGGCCGACGCCGTCGAGGCCGCGACGCCGCTACTTGCACCGACGCCCGTCGAGACCGTGGCCCTGGGCGAGTCGCCGGGAGCCGAATTCCCGGACGATCCGCTCCCCGGCAGCTTCGACCTGGTCTTCACCGCCGACGTCACCCGCCGGAACGCGCCGGCGGCGAACCGCCGGTTCGTCGCCCGGATGGCCGACGCGCTCGCCCCCGGCGGGACCGTCGTGCTCGCGGACGTGCTGGCCGACCGCTCGGAGCGTGCAGTCCCGGCGGCGGTCGAAGCGCTGGCCCGTCACGGCGGCAGGGTCTACGACGAGGCGGACGTGACCGACTGGTTCGCGGCCGCGGAGCTGGACGCGACGGTGCGCGAAATTCCGGGCGACGACCGGGTCGCCGTCGTGGGGCGAGCGTGAAAAAGCTCCGAACGTCACGACGGCGGTGACAGGTCACCGGCGGTCTCGGCCTACCGCCGGTCCTGGTCTGGCCAGCGACCGAGGACGCCCGGCGCGATCACGTGATCGCGGATTCCCTGTCCTCGGCGGCCCGGAGGTTCTCCTTGCCCCACTCGCGCATCGTGTCGATGACCGGTTCCAGCGACCGGCCGTACTCCGTCAGCGAGTACTTCACCCGGAAGGGCTTGTCGCTGACGACCGTCCGGTCGACGAGTCGCTTCTCCTCCAGATCCTCCAGGCTGTCCGACAGCACCTTGCTGGAGATGCCGTCGACCTCCTCCTTCAGGTCGTTGAACCCCTGCGGTCCCTCCTCCAGCAACCGATGGATGATCACCGGGTGCCACTTCTTGCCGATCAGCGTCGCCGTCGTCGTGATCGGACACCACTCCTCACCCGCACACCAGACCTCCAGCTTCTTCGGATCTTCCATGTCCGTCGGTTCGGACTCCCGACGTAAATACTCACCCATACCAACCAGGTCACCGATGGTAACTGTAGGTGCGCGTCGCCGGACGACGGCGCCTGAACAACGGCCAGCCAACCGCCAACGACTGGTAACTACCCTTTTTCGGCTGGGCGCGCATTCTCATCCATGTCCATCGAGTTCTGCCTGGGCAACGTCGACCCGGCGACCCGTCGGCGGCTCCGTTCGCGTCCGGACGCGAGGGAGGCGACCTGCCTGGAGCACTGCGGGCGCTGTGCCGCCGGCCCGTTCCTCGTCGTCGACGGGACCGTCCGCGCCGGCGGGAGCCACGAAGCCGTCCTGGACGGGGCCGACGAGCGATGAACGTCCTCTTGTTGTCGGTCGACAGCCTCCGCCGGGACTTCCTGGGCGCCTACCGCGACCGCCCGCGGAACCTCGACTACGCCGTCGAGACGCCGAACCTCGACCGGTTCGCGGACCGCGCGGCGACCTTCGAGACGCACTACGCCGGCAGCCTCCCGTGCATGCCTGCCCGTCGGGAGTGGCTCGCCGGCGTCCAGGAGTTCCTCTGGCGGCCCTGGGGGCCGATGGAGGCGTTCGACCGCCCGCTCGCCGCGGAGGCGCGCCGCGAGGACGTCCTCACGCAACTGATCACGGACCACTACCACTACTTCCAGCACGGTTCCAGCGGCTACTACGAGGACTTCGCGGGCTTCGAGTTCGTCCGCGGCCAAGAGTACGACGCCTGGCAGACCGCGCCGCGGGACCCCGACGAGCGGCTGTACGAGCAGTCCGCCGACCGGACGGCCGACCCGCCGCACGACCCGGGTTACCTCAACCGGACGGCGTACGCGCGCAACGTCGCACGCCTCGGCCTCGACGACCCCGAAGCGGACGAGGCCGACTTCTTCGCGCCGCGGGTGTTCGCCCGGACCGCCGACTGGTTCGACGAAAACCGCGAGTGGGACCGGTGGTTCTGTTACGTCGATAGCTTCGACGTTCACGAACCGTTCCACTGCCCCGAACCGTACGCCTCGATGTACACCGACGAGGACCCCACCGACGAGGATCTGCCGTTCTGGCCGTACTACGGCCCCACCGACGAAGGTCAGAGCGCGCTGGACGACCGGGAACTGGACTTCGTCCGCTCGCAGTTCGCGGGCAAGGTCACCATGG
>CAYTAG010000108.1:0-3220 GCA_964435625.1 uncultured Halobacteriales archaeon
GCTGGGCCATGAGGCCGACGCCGCCACAGCCCCAGACGGCGACGGTGTCGCCGGGCTGTGGGTCCGCGAAGTCCGCGCCCATGTAGCCGGTCGCCCAGGCGTCGGAGGCGAACAGCGCCTGCTCGTCGTCCAGTTCCGGGGGCACCTGGAAGCAGTTCTCGTCGGCGTGGGGCACCCGGACGTACTCGGCGTGCGAACCTGCATAGCCGCCGAAGGCGTGGGTGTAGCCGTAGATGCCGGCGGTCGAGTCCCCCAGCACCGGCTCCTGCAGTTCCGCGTTCGGGTTCGTGTTGTCACACAGCGACCAGAGGTCCTCGTGACAGTACGAGCACCTGCCACAGCCGACGAACGACGGGACGACCACGCGATCGCCCTCCTCGACGTCCTCGACCTTCCGGCCGACTTCGGCAACCTCGCCCATGAACTCGTGGCCGATGACGTCGCCCTCCCGCATCGTCGGGAGGTAGCCGTCGATGAAGTGCAGATCCGACCCGCAGGCGGTCGTCGCCGTCACCCGGAGGACCACGTCCCGCGGGTTGACGAGTTCCGGCCTGGGCACGTCGTTCACCCGGAGGTCGTTCACGCCGTGCCAGCACAGCGCCTGCATCTGCCCGGTCTCGGCGGCGGCGGTGCCGCTAGCGACGTCGCCGCTCATACCAGATCACCCTGCCCGCGAGCGGAGGGGTTGCGCTCCAGCGTCGGAATTTCGCCCGTCTCGACGAGGCTCTTGAACCGACGGAGCGCCGTACCCGCGGCCGCGTCGGGGACGAAGCCCAGGCGCTCGAACACCCACCTGCCGAGGTTACCCCCGGGCGGATCCAGCCGCAGGCGCAGTGCAACCTCGGTCCCCTGGTCGCCCGGGGCCGGCCGGAACTGCACCGAGCCCTCTGCGGGCAGGGCCGCGCCGTCGACCGACCGCCAGCGCAGGCGCTCGCCGGGGTCGTCCGCGACGATCCGGGCGTCCCACTCCAGGGTCCGGCCGAGGGGGCCGCGAACGCGCCAGCGGTGGCGGTCCTCGCCCGTCTGGGTTACCTCGGCGACGTGGCCGAAGACCTGCGACAGCGTTCCGGGGTCCTGCCAGCGGTCGTAGAGTTCCTCGGCGGGCAGGCCGACGGTGATCGAGCGGGTCACCTCGACGCCGTCGGTCCCGGCTTCTCGCCGCGCTCGACGCTCTGTGGCGCCCGGGGCGAGCGACCGCAGGGAGCGCCCGCGGCCGGTGAATCCGCGGTACAGCAGCCAGCCGCCGACGAGCACCATCACGACGCCGCGGAGCGAGCGCCGGGCCATCCCGATCCCGAAGAGCGTTCCGCCGACGGTGGCGGAGACGACGCGCTCGGCCATGCCGACGTCCGTCCCCTCCGTCGAACGCTCCTGGGGCCGCGCTCGGTCGGTCGGTGCCTCCGTCCGGGAGTCGTAGGGACGAGCGCTCACGGCGGACTCCCTCCACGACGGGTGGATGCGTCCGTCGGGGCGACGCGTTCGTTCGTGCGTTCGAGTGGCGGTTCTTCGGCTCTCTCAGGGCGGTATCGAGTCAATGACACGCGGTAACTTCCCCCACAGAAGAGTAGGGCGACGCGGCATTGTATCTTGGGTCGCCCGTCCCGGGAACGGGGTGACCCCGCCAGTCGGGGTCGAGGTGGCCGGGTGGGAGACGGACGGGTGCAAGGCGGCCGGGTGCGAGGCGGTCGCGTGCCGGCTATAGTTCGGTCCGGATCGCCTCCACTACTTCCGTGGCGCGGTCCTCCTCGAGGTTGCCCCGCGGCAACTCGAAGGAGATTTCGTCGCCCTCGTTGCGGGGGATCACGTGGACGTGGGCGTGGAACACCTCCTGGCCGGCGGCCGCGCCGTTGGTCTGGAAGAGGTTGAAGCCGTCGGGGTCCAGGGCGGCCTCCTGCGCGGCGGCGACCTCGCGGGCCGCATTGAACACGGCGGCCGTGGTCTCGGCGTCGAGGTCGGTCACCCGCTCGTGGTGGTCCTTCGGGATCACCAGGGCGTGGCCCTCCGCGGCCGGGTTCACGTCGAGGAACGCCAGCACCTCGTCGTCCTCGTAGAGGTCGTAGGAGGGCAGTTCGCCGGCGACGATGCCACAGAAGACGCAGTCCTCGCTCATGGGTGGGCCTTCGGCGGGGGAGGGCAAAAAACTGCGCCGTCGCCCTGTCAGGGGCCAGCAACCAACTGTTGAGGTGGCAGCCTTACCCCGTTGCAGCGCGTACGGTCTACACTTCCATGACGTCACTCGACGACCCCGGCGTCTCCGGTCGCGTCCCGACCATCGAGCGGGAACTCGACGACGGGGAGCTGACGCCGACCGTCGCGTTCCGGATACTGGCGAACGAGCGCCGGCGGTTCGTCCTTTACCTGCTGGTCGACCGCGGCGGGACGGTCCCCGTCGAAGAGCTCGCCGCCCTCGTGGGCGGATACCACGCCGAGCAGAACCCGGAACGGGGGCTGCCCAGCCCGGCCCACCGGCGGCTCTACCACAACCACCTCCCGCGGCTGGCCGAACACGGCATCGTCGACTACGTCCGCGACGACGAGGCGGTGACCCTGACCGACCGCGGCGAGCAACTGGAGCCGTACCTGGCGTTCGCCAGGGAGCGCGAGCACGAGGACGTCGACGCGGTGCTGGAACGGAGCAGGCGGACGTAGGAACGCCCGCCGTCCGCACTGCCGTCCAGTGGCCTCACACTTTTCGGGCCTCCCGTCGAACGACGACCATGGAACGGGTTTCCATCGCGGCGGTCGAGCCGGCGGGCCTCGGCCGCGGCGTCGACCGCCGGGAGCTGGCCGGACCGCTCGGCGCGACCGACGTGGCGGTCAACCGGTACCGCCTCGATCCGGGCGAGCGGTTCAGCGCCGGCCTGCACGCACATCCCGACCAGGAGGAGATCTTCGTCGTCCTCGCTGGCGAGGCAACCTTCGAGACGTGGACGCCGGCCGACGGGCAATCGACGAGCGAGGCCGGCGGTGACTCCGCCGGCGGCGGTCCAGCGGGCGAAGTGGTCGTCGTGGCGAGCGAGGCCGTCAGGTTCGCCCCCGGCGAGTACCAGTCCGGCGCCAACAGCGGCGACGGGGAACTGGTGGCGCTCGCGCTCGGCGCGCCGCGGGACGGCGACGACGTGCGGATTCCGCTGGCCTGTCCCGAGTGCGGTCACGCCGACCGGCGGGCAACGGTGGTCGGCGAGACGCCTGCGCTGGTCTGCCCGGACTGCGGCGACGA
>CAYTAG010000108.1:3320-11059 GCA_964435625.1 uncultured Halobacteriales archaeon
TCGACCGTGAAGCGGCGGTTGAGCCGTCTCGCGGCCTACGGACTGGTCGAGAAGGTGGACGACGCTGGGTACTACGTCGTCACCGAAACCGGTGAAGCGTACCTGGCGGGGGATCTCGACCCGAGCGAACTGGAACGGCACGAGGAGTGAACCGGCGTCGGAGTCTATTTATAAGGATCTGAATTTACTTAAGGGATCGACCGTCGGGGAGGCCGATACGGAGTCACCCGTAGCGCGCCTGGAGTCGTTCCACCAACCGCTCGTCGACGACTTCCCAGAGGATTCCGACCGGGGTATTCGACTCGAACGTCACGGGTTCGTAGGTGTACTCCTCTTCGGGGGACTCCCGCTGCTGGTAGTGGTCCAACCCGTCGACGTGGTCGTTCTCCTGTCGGTGCCACCCGCAGTCGAAGCCGGTCCCGTCGGCGTAGTGAATCTGGAACCGGTTCGGGTCGCTATCGCGGCGAGGCCACCAGTTCACCTGGAGGGACGCCCCGTCCGGAATTACGCCGCTAGCGAACACTCTCGTGTCAGCGGCCCCACGGATCTGTCGCCCAATGCCGGTCCCGCTTTCCTCGAACCGGACGTCCGTGATCCCGGGGACCCGCTTCAGATTTCGGTAGAGCCGTCGCTGGATCCGTTTCCGGGCGCGACCGACCGCTCGCTCGAACGGGTCCCGGCCCGAACCTGGCGACTCGTCCATCGTCAGGCCGTCGCGGACGCCCGGTCGAACTCGTCGTACCGGTCGAGGGCTTCCCGTAGCGTATCGAGTTCGTGTTCGAGCGTCGCCCACTCCGAGGCCGCCTGCCGGTACTCGCGGACTTCCTCGACCGTGGCGTCACCCTCGGCGGCTTTCGCACGGAGCGCGTCGGGGGAGTCGACCCCGTAGCGCTCTTTGGCGTCCTGGATCCGTCGCTGGTGGTCCTCGACGTGGTCGAGCAGTTCCTCGCGGCTGTGCTCCTCGACCATGGCCGACACTTCCTGGAATCGCAACCAGGCAGCGTCGGGCTGGTACTTCGTCACGCCCCGGGCGGTCGTCGCGGTGACGACGCCGAGGTCGGCCAACAGGTCCAGATGCTCCCGCGCCGTCTGCTCGGAAACGTGCGCCTCCTCGGCGATCCAGCCCGCGGTCCGGGGTTCGGCCAGCGTGAGTGCCACGTCGATGACCCGCTCGATGCTCTTCGTTTCCTGCTTCCACCGCTCGACGCCGCGTGGCGGTCCCTTCGTTGATGATTCGTCGCCTCGCCGGGGATCGGAGTCCATCCTCGGGCCAAATATTTCTCCTCCGAGGTTAACTATGTTTGGGTGAAGTGATTTAATCGACCGTGACCGGGAACGTGTACGAGGGCCTAACGGCTACGCTCCTTCACGGATGACGAGCCAGGACGGGGTGTCCGTCAGTTCCCTTCGGCCTTCGCCTCGGCCAGCGCCTCCCGCATCCCCGCGGCCAGTTCCTCGGCCCGGTCTTCCTCCCGGGCCTCGGCGTAAATCCGCACCACGGGCTCGGTCCCCGAGGGCCGCGCCAGCACCCAGGCGTCCCCGTAGTCCAGGCGGTACCCGTCCGTCGTGTCCAGGTCCGCGCCGGCCTCGTGTGCCTGGCGCTCGACCGCGGCGAGCATGGCCTGCCGTTCGGCGTCGTCCTCGTACTCGATGTTCACGCGGACGTTGTGGTAGCCGCCGTGGGGCTGGACCACTTCGCTGGCGGGCCGCTCGGCCACCAGTTCCAGGAAGCGCGCGGCGGTGTACGCACCGTCGCGGGCCAGGCGGTACGACGGGAAGAAGATGCCGCCGTTGCCCTCGCCGGCGATGGCGACCTCGCGGTCCTCGGCCCACAGCTCCCGGACCCGGGTGATGATGTTGGTGCTGCCGATGGGCGTCAACTGGAGGTCGGCGTCGGTCGCCCGGCAGACGTCGACCAGCCGCTGGGAGACGTTGACCGCCGAGACGGCAACGTCGCCGGCGTCCAGTTCTGCAGCGGCCAGCGCCGCCAGGGTGGCGTCGCCCTCGACGTACTCGCCGCGCTCGTCGAAGAAGATGGCGCGGTCGGCGTCGCCGTCGTGGGCGACGCCGACGTCGGCGTCGGCCGCCCGGACGAGCTGACCCAGGTCCGAGAGGTTCTCGCGGACCGGCTCCGGGTCGCGCCCGGGGAAGTGGCCGTCGGGCTGGGCGTGGACGGTCACGACCTCGCAGCCCAGCCGGCGGAAGAAGTCGGGGCTGGTGAGCGCGCCGGCGCCGTGGCCCGGGTCGACGGCGACGGTGAGGTCGGCGTCGGCGATCCGCTCGCGGTCGGCCGCGGCCAGCGCCCCCTCCACGTAGCGCCGGCGGGCGCCGTCGACGGTCCGTGCCTCGCCGACGTCGCTCCAGCGGGCGGTCTCGTAGTCGTCGGCCAGCAGGCGCTCCTCGACGTCCTCCAGCTGGTCGCGCGTGAGTTCGACGCCGTCCTCGCCGACCAGCTTGACGCCGTTGTACTCGGGGGGGTTGTGCGACGCCGTGATCATCACGACGGGGACGCCCTCCCGTTCGGCGTGGGCCTGCGCGCCCGGCGTCGGGACGACGCCGAGTCGCTCGACGTCGGCGCCGACGCTGGCCAGCCCCGCGGCCGCCGCCGAGGCGAGCATCTCGCCGGTCGCGCGCGTGTCCCGCGCGACCGCGACCCGGTCGGCCAGCCAGTACGACCCGGCCGCCCGCGCGACCCGCAGGACGAACCCCGGCGACAGGTCGTCGTTGGCGACCCCGCGCGCTCCGCTCGACCCGAAGACCTTCATCGTGCGGACGGTCGGCGTGGGGGCCCAAAGGGATTCCGGACCACTGGCCGCCGACCAGCAACCATTTGGCTCGTCCACCCGAGGCTCCAGATATGGGCGACCTCGCCGCGGACCGCGTCTACGACGACCGGACCGGTAAGCAGGACGTCTACGTCGCGTCTTCGCAGGGCGTCGCGGTCGTCGAGGTGTCCCACCGCGTCGGGCGCTTTTACCTGGACCGCCGGTGTTCGGCCAGGGACCTCGCCGCAGCAGACGGTCTGCTCGCGGTCGCCACCGACGGGGACGTGCTCCTGCTGGACCGCGCCGGCGGCCAGCGCGACGAGGACGGCACGTCCGAAGCGAGCGAGTACGTCGAGACGGGCTTCGGCCCGGCCAGCGCCGTCGGCTTCGACGACGGCGCGCTGGTGGCCGCCACCGACGACGAGTACGAGATCGGCAGGTTGCTGCACCCCCGCGAGGATCCCACCGAGTGGCTGACCGTCGCCGACGTCGACGCCCCGGTCCGGGCAATCGACGGGTCGCTGCTGGCGGCCGCCGACGGCGTCTACCGGCTCACCGCCGACGAGATCGCCGACGTCGGGCTGGCGGACGCCCGCGACGTCGCCGCCGCCGGCCCCTTCGCGGCGACCGGCGACGGGTGCTACCGGCTGGGGCCGGGCTGGACCCGGGACCTCGACGGGGCGTTCGACGTCGTGGCAGCGGAACCAGCGAGCGGTGGCCCCGCCCGGGCACACGCCGCGACCGCCGACGCGCTCTACGAGTACGACGGCGAGTGGCGGGAACGCGAGGTGCCGGAGACGCCGGTCGTGGACGTGGCCTACGGCGCGACGACGTACGCGGTGACCGCCGACGGGACGTTCCTGGCGGACGGCGGCGATCGCTGGGAGCGCCGGTCGCTGGGGCTGCAGGGAGTCGTCGCCGTGGCGGTGCCGTAATCAGGGTCGTCTGCTGACGGTCCGGACGTACTGACCGGAACGCCCCGGCACAGTTCGATCCCGGTCGACGGATTGGGAAACCCCTTAGTCGCCCGCCCGGGACTGTACGCCCATGATCGTTCCCGGGTCCACCTCGCAGGCGCTGGCGGCGGATCTGGCCGCCGAACTCGACGCGGAACTCGCCGCCGTCGAGTACGACCGGTTCCCGGACGGCGAGTTGCTCGCTGCCACCCCGGAGTTCTCGGCCGACCGCGCAATCGTCGTCGCCTCGACGACCTCCAGCGACGCCCACGTCGAACTCCTCCAGTTGCAGGACGCCGTCCGCGAGGCGGGCGCCCGGGAGGTCGTGACCGTGCTCCCGTACATGGGCTACGCCCGCCAGGACGAATCCTTCGAGGCCGGCCACCCCGTCTCCGCGCGGGCGGTCGCCCGCGCCATCGCCACCGGGGCCGACCGCGTGCTGACGGTCAACCCCCACGAGGAGACGGTCCGTTCGTTCTTCGACGTCCCCGCCGACCCGGTCGACGCCGCGGGCCGCCTGGCCGAACCGCTGCCCGGAGACCTCGCCGACCCGGTCTTTCTCGCGCCGGACGAGGGCGCCGTCGCCATTGCGGAGACGGTGCGGGACGCCTACGGCGCGGGGACGACCGACTACTTCGAGAAGACCCGGCTGTCGGGCGAAGCGGTCGAGATCACGCCCAGCGACGTGGAGGTTTCGGGCCGGGACGTGGTCGTGACCGACGACATCGTCGCCACGGGGTCGACGATGAGTGAGGCCGTCGCGGTCCTCGACGACCGGAACGCCCGGCGGGTGTACGTGGCGACCGTCCACGCCGTGCTGGCCCGCGACGCGCTGACGAAACTCCGGCGGGCCGGCGTCGAGGCCGTCTACGCGACCGACACCGTCGAGCGGCCGGTCAGCGCCGTCAGCGTGGCGCCGACGCTCGCGGCCGCCATCGACGGCTAGTCGGCCGTAGCTTTATATAGTTGCCAGGAATGGTGAGCAACAACGATCACCGGTCGGCCGGGGCCGGGCCCGGGCGCCGGGTGAACTGGAGGGAAGGCATGCACGGCATCCTGTTCAAGCAACTGAAGGAGTACGTCACCGAGGAGTACGACGAGGACGCCTGGGCCGAGGCGATGGACGAGGCCGGGATCGAACCGAAACTGTACCTGCCGGTGACCGAGTACCCCGACGACGAGGCCGAGCGACTGCTCGACGCCGTGGCGTCCGTCACGGGGACCGACGAACGCGACCTGCTCGAGGACCTCGGCGAGCACCTGGCCCCGGAACTGCTGGACACCTTCGAGGCCCACGTCCGGGACGACTGGGACGCCATGGACCTGCTCGCGCACGCGGGCAACGAGGTGTTCACCGTCCTGCGTTCGGAGGACGGCCCCGACGGCGAGGTGACCGCCCGACGGGAGAGCGAGGACGTCGTCGTCGTCGAGTACGCCTCCCCGCTGCAGATGTGCACGATGGCCGAGGCCGTCCTCCGGACCATCGCCGAGGTACACGGCGAGCGCGTCGACGTAACCCACGGGACCTGTATGCGCCGGGGCGCCGACGCCTGCGAGATCCGGGTCACACGCCGGTAAGGCCCCGCGGCCGGGGAGCAACGAATAAACGTCCCCCGGCCCTCGGTCGAGCCATGAGCGACGAGGAGATTCCCCGCTGGCTGATCGTGCTCGGGGTCGCGGTCGTGGCCTTCCCGATGCTGATGATGTCGCTGATGCTGCTGGTGATGGGTTCGATGGGCGGGCCGATGATGGGGCCTGCCGACCCCGGCGGCTTGCAGTTCTTCGCAGTCGTCCCGCTGGCAATCGCGCTGGTCGTTGCCTACGGCGGCTACCGCGCCTTGCAGGCCGAAGGGGAGCGCGAACCCGACGAGTCGGCGTCCGAACCCGTCGAGCGACTCAGGGAGCGGTACCTCGCCGGGGAACTCTCCGAGGCGGAGTTCGAACGGGAACTGGAGCGACACCTCGACGCGCCGGAAGAAGGTGGGACGGACCGCGAACTCGAATTCGAGCGGTAGGGGACCGACGATCCGCGTCGCCGCTCTGGCCGCCGCCTCGGCCGGCGCTCGCGGCTCCCGTCAGTCGCCGCTCGCGCGGCCCGAGGCCTCACTCCGTTCGGCCTCGCGCGGTTCGATAGCCAGTTCGACCTCGACGCCCTCGACGCCCCAGGTCTCGCGGTAGCCGTCCTCGACGGCGCCGAACTCCTCGGCGCGGACCTCCTCGGCGATGAGGTCCTCGTGATCGCGCACCAGGTCGGCCACGCGGTCGTCGCCCACCGAGAGGTCCAGTCGGATGCGCTGTTCGATGTCCAGTTCGAGGTCCTTGCGCATCTCCTGGACGCGCCGGATCACCTCGCGGGCGTAGCCCTCGCTCTCGACGTCTTCGGTGAGAGTGGCGTCGACGTAGACGACGCCCAGCGAGTCGCCGTCGCGGTCGAACTCCGTGCCGGCGATGCCCTCGGGGGGCTTGCGGACGAACTCGACCATGCGCTCGTCGAGGTCGACGGATTCGTCGAGTTCGGCCTCGACGGTGGCTTCCAGGACGTCGAGACTGCGCTCGTCGACGCGGGCCTCGTTGAGCGCGTTCATGACCGCCTGGGCCTGCCCGCCGAAGGCGGGGCCGAGTTCGCTCATGTCCGCCTCGGCGGCGTACTGGAGTTCGCCCCACTGCTCGCCCGCCTCGACGAGTTCGACCTCGCGGGCGTTCAGCCGCTCGGCCAGGAGGTCCCGGTGGCGGTCGACGGCGGCGGCCGTCTCATCGTCCTCGGCGGCGACGACGACCCGCCGGACCGGCCAGCGAAGCTTCCGGCCGGCCTGCTGGCGGGCGTTGGCGCCGGCCTCCTCGACCGCGCGCAGCACCGCGACGTCGGCCTCCAGGCCGGGGTCCCGCAGGTCGTCGTCGAGGTCGGGCCAGTCGCACATGTGGACGGTGTCGTGGCCGCGGTCGCCGGTGAGGGTGCCGTACAGTTCGTCCGCGAGGAAGGGGGCGAACGGCGCCAGCAGCGCGACGACCTCCTCCACGAGGTGCGCGAAGGTGGCGTAGGCGGCCTGCTTGCTCGCGCTGTCGTCTTCCTCCCACATGCGCTCGCGGACGACCTGGACGTAAAAGCGGGAGACGTCGTCGACGACGAACGACAGCAGCGAGTCCAGGGCCTCGTCCTGGCGGAACTCGTCCAGTGCCCCGGCCATCTCTGCCTCGACGGTCTGCAGGCGCGAGAGCACCCACTCGTCGACGAGTTCGAGGTCCTCCTCGCGGACGTCCAGGTCCATCGGCTCGACGTCGTCCAGCGCCATGTACGGCAGCGGGAACCGGAACGTGTTCCAGAGGATGTTCAGCCGTCCCTGCATCTCGTCGGTCTCGTCCCACGAGAAGTTCATGTCCACCCCCTGTGGGCTCACCGACAGGAGGAACAACCGCATGGGGTCCCGGCCGTACTCGTCGATGACCTCGTGGGGATCGATGAAGATGCCCTTGGATTTGGACATCCCCCGGCCGTCGGGCATGTTCGCGTACCCGTGCATCACGACCGTCTCGTAGGGGATCTCGCCCATCGCGGCCGCACCCATGCCCAGTTGCGACCAGAACCACCCGCGGGTCTGGTCGTGGGCCTCGATGATGAGGTCGGCGGGCCACAACTGCTCGAAGGCCTCGGTCTCCTCGGGGTAGTCCAGGGTCCCCCACGTCGCCACCGAGGAGTCCAGCCACACGTCGAAGACGTCCCCGACGCGGCGGTAGGTGGTGCCGTTTTCGGTGATCGTCAGGTCGTCGACGGTGTCCTTGTGGAGGTCGACTTCCTCGGGGTCGACGTCCTGGTCGACCCGCTCGGCGAGTTCCTGGCGGTCCCCGACGACGATGGCCTCGTCCATGTCGCCGTCCCAGTCGCTCCCTGGTTCGTCGGCGGACTCGCTGGGCAGCCAGATGGGGATGGGGACGCCCCAGTAGCGCTGGCGGGAGACGTTCCAGTCCGGCGCCTCCTCGACGAAGTCCCGGAAGCGGTTGTCCCGCGCCCAGTCGGGGTACC
>CAYTAG010000109.1:0-11052 GCA_964435625.1 uncultured Halobacteriales archaeon
CGAAGCCGTCCATCTCGCTGAGCAGTTGCATCATGGTCCGCTGGACCTCGGCGTCCCCGGATGTCTTGCTCTCGGTGCGCTTGCTGGCGATGGCGTCGATCTCGTCGATGAAGATGATCGAGGGTTCGTGCTCGGTGGCGACCTGGAACAGGTCCCGGACGAGTTTCGCACCCTCGCCGATGAACTTCTGGACGAGTTCCGAGCCGGCCATCTTGATGAACGTGGCGTCGGTCTCGTTGGCAACCGCTTTCGCCAGCATCGTCTTGCCCGTGCCCGGTGGGCCGTGCAACAGCACCCCCGACGGCGGGTCGATGCCGACCTGCCGGAACTGGTCGGGATTTTCGAGGGGTTGCTCGACGGTCTCGCGGACCTCGGTGACCTGGTCCTCCAGGCCGCCGATGTCGGTGTACTCCACCGCCGGGCTCTCGTCGATCTGCATGGCCTGCGCGCGGGCGTCGGTCTCGCTGTCCAGCAACCGCTGGATGGAGAACGAATCGTTGACGGCGACCCTGTCGCCGGCCTCCAGTTTCTCCTCCATCTTGGCGGTGACTTCCGTGAGCACTTCCTGGTTGTTGCCGTGCTGTTTGACGACCACGCCGTCCTCGCCCAGTTCCTCGACCGTGGCGACGTACAGCGACGTCGTCTTCAGCGTCTCGTTCTCCCGTTCGAGCCGGTCGACCTCCTGTCGCAACTGGCGGCGACGGTCGCGGGCCTCCTTCAGTTGCTCGGAGAGTTCGTCGTGAATCTCCAGCACGTCTTCGTAGTGGTCCCGCAGGGCCGCCAGCCGTTCCCCGTCGGACATGTCGGGGTCGAGGTCGAGTCGCGGACGATCCGGGAGGGACGGACTGCGCGCCATCTCAATCCATCCTAGCTCCCCACCCTAAAAGTGCCTTTGGGTTGAGGCGTTAGTACGTGGCAAACGCCGAAACCGCAAGACGTGGGGTGATTTGAGGGACGAACGCGCGCCGTTCCTTTAATACCGCTGTCGTACTAATAAAGGACCGCCTGCGTCACGGCCGGGGGACACCGGTCTACAGCAGCGTGGCCATCTCGTCGAGTTGCTCGTCGTACTCCCGGATGGCGGTCTCGATGGGCTCGGACGTGCTCATGTCTACGCCCGCGTCCTGGAGCAACTCGAGGGGGTACTCGCGGGACCCGCGTTCGAGGAACTCCCGGTAGCGGACGGCCGCCGGTTCGCCCTCCTCGAGGATCTGACGGGCCAGCGCGACGGCCGCCGACAGCCCCGTCGAATACTGGAACACGTAGTAAGCCCGGTAGAAGTGCGGGATGCGCATCCACTCCCGGGGGATGTGCTCGTCGAGGACGGCCGGTTCGTAGAAGTCGGCCTTGAGGTCGCCGTAGATCTCGTCCAGGCGGTCCGGCGTGAGCGCCTCGCCGGCCTCCCTGGCCCGGTGGGCCTGCAACTCGAAGTCCGCGAACATCGCCTGGCGGAACAGCGCCGACCGGACCCGTTCGAGGTACTGGTCGAGGACGTGCCGGCGGAACCGCTCGTCCTCGACCGTCTCCAGTAGGTGGCGGGTCAACAGCGACTCGTTGACCGTCGAGGCGACCTCCGCGACGAAGATCTCGTAGTCGCTGTAGACGTACGGCTGGTTCTCGCTGGTCAACTGCGAGTGCAGCGAGTGGCCGAGTTCGTGCGCCAGCGTGAACATCGAGGAGACGTCGTCCTGGTAGTTCATGAGGATGTACGGCTGGGTGTCGTAAGTGCTCGAGGAGTACGCGCCCGACCGCTTGCCCTCGTTCTCGTAGACGTCCACCCAGCGGGACTCCAGGCCCTCGGAGACCCGCGACCGGTAGTCCTCGCCCAGGGCGCCGACGGCCTCGACGACGTACTCTTTGGCCTGCTCGTACTCGACGGTGGGTTCCTCGTCGCTCGCCAGCGGTGCGTACAGGTCCCACATCCGGAGTTCGTCGACGCCCAGGGCCTCCCGTTTCAGTTCCGCGTGTCGGTGCAGCGCGTCGAGGTTCTCGTGGACGGTCTCCAGCAGGGTGTCGTACACCTCGACGGGGACGTTGGGCCGGTCCAGCGCCGCCTCGCGGACGGTCTCGTAGCCGCGGGCGCTGGCGATCTTCACGTCGCCGGTCACGCTCTTCTCGTAGGCCGTCGCGACCGTGTTGCGCAGGTCCGCCCACGTCTCGAAGTACCCCTCGTAGACCCGGCGGCGGAAATCCCGGTCGGGCCGCTTCAACAGGGTGGTGAAGTTCGAGTTGGTGACCTCGACCGGGTCCCCGTCCGCCCCCTCGACGGTGGGGAACTCGACGTCCGCGTTCGAGAGCATCTGGTAGACCTCCTGTGGCCCGGAGAGCACCTCGCCGAACTCCGCCAGCAGGTTCTCGACCTCCGCCGAGCGGGTGTGCTCTTTCATCCGCAGGACGTCGTCGAAGTAGTGTTCGTACACCGCCAGGCCATCGGTCCCGGCGATCATCGCGTCGAGTTCCTCGTGGGTCAGGTCCTGCAGTTCGGGATCGAGGAAGCTGGCGGCGCTGTGGGCGTCGTTGGCCAGCGACTTCGCCCGCGCCGCCAGCGCCTGGTAGTGCTGGTCGCGGGTGTCCTCGTCGCGTCGCATCCGGGCGTACGCATGCACTTTCTCGACCTTCCGCATGGTCTCCTCGTAGAGTTCCAGCACCGCTAGCAACGTCTCGCCGTCGTCGGTCGCCCGGCCCCGGTAGGTCTCCAGTTCCTCGATCAGCCCCTCGACCTCCCCGTAGGCCGCCTCCCACTCCTCGTCGGACTCGAAGATGCTCTCCAGGTCCCACTTGTAGGACTCCCCGATCTCGCTGCGCTCGGAAACGGCACTCATGCACGTCTCTCACTATCGGTCGCTGGTAAACGTTGGCATCTCCGTCGGCTTTACCGGAGTCGGCCCAGGGGCACGCAGGTGCCCACCGCAGGCCCCGAACGGTGGCCGAACCGACACGACTATGCACCGCCTCGATCAATGCCAGACGTGGTCTCTCCGGGGTACGTGGCCGTTCCGCTGCTCGCCGGGATCGTCTCGGTGGCGGTAGCGTGGAGTACCCTCGAACACCGCGACGATCCGCTCGGCCGCCCGTTCGTCGCGCTGATGGTCCTCATCGCGGTCTGGGCGTTCGCCGACGCCGCCAAGTTCGCGACCGCGGACGTCGACCCGATGGTGGTGCTGACGCGTCTCACGTTCACGCTCGGGGCGTTCGTCCCGACCGTCTGGCTGGTGCTGACGGCGCGGTACGCCGGGTTCGGGGACGTGCTGACCCGCCGACGGGTCGGGTTACTGCTGGCGGAGCCGACCCTGATGACGCTTCTCGCCTGGACGAACCCGGTCCACCAGGTCCTCTGGTCGGCGCCGCACCTCGAGGGCGAGACGCCGGCCGTCCTCTCGGCGACCTCCGGCCCGGCGTTCTACGGCCACCTCCTCTACGCGTACCTGCTGATCGTCCTGGGGGTCGCCCTGCTGTCGTGGGTGTTCGTCCGCGCGGCGACCATCTACCGCCGGCAGGCCGGACTGCTCGCGGTCGGGGCCGCGGTCCCGACCCTGGCCAACGTCGCCTTCGTCCTCGGGTTGAGCCCGATCCCCGACGTGGACCTGACGTCCTCGACGTTCGCCGTGACCGGCGCCGTCTTCGGGCTCGCGCTGTTCGAGTTCGACCTGCTGGACCTCCGTCCTGAGGCGCGCCAGCGAGCCATCGAGGAGTTCGGCACCGGGGTCGTCGTGACCGACGCCGAGGGCCGCGTGGTCCACGTCAACGACGTCGCCCGGCGGGCGCTGTCGGGGGACGTGGCGGTCGGCACCGACGCCACCGACCTCCTGTCGGTCGCGGACGTCACCGACGTGGACGGCCGGGTCCAGCGCACCGACGTCGAGGGGTCCCGGCGGTTCTACGACTACCGCGTGACCCCGCTTTACGACCGCCGCGACGACCTGGTTGGCCACGTCGTCGCGCTCCGGGACGTCACCGAACTCCGGGGGTACGAGCAACGCATGGAGGTCACCAACCGCATCCTGCGGCACAACCTCCGCAACGACGTCAACAAGATCATCGGGTGGGCCGACCAGCTCGAACCGCACGTCGACGACGCGGGCGCGGACGTCCTGGCGAACATCGAGGCCGTCGCCCGGGACCTGGCGGAATTGAGCCGGGAGGCCTCCCGGATCGACTCGACGCTGTTCGAGCGGGACGGCGACCGGGTCGCGGTCGACCTCGACGCCGCGGTCCGGCCGATCATGGCGGACTGCCGGGAGCGGTGGCCGGACGTGGTCCTGCGGTACGAACCCGGCGGCGACTACCGGGTGCTGGCCCCCGACGGGGAACTCCTGTCGGCGGCGATCCGCAACGCCGTCGAGAACGCCGTCGAGTACAACGACGCCCCCGACCCCCGCGTGACCGTCCGGACCCGGCGGGAGGTCGAGGACGGCGCGCCCTGGATCCGCCTGGAGGTCGCCGACAACGGTCCCGGCGTCCCGGACATCGAGCGGGAGACCCTGTTCCGGGGCACCGAAACCGCCCTGCAACACGGCAGCGGCCTGGGCCTGTGGGTGATCAACTGGGTCGTCACCGCCGCCGGGGGCGACCTGGACTTCCGACCGAACGACCCGCGGGGCAGCGTCGTCGTCCTCCGGTTGCGGTCGGCCGGCGACTGAAAGACCCCTATTCCTCGTCGATCCCGTCTGCGACCCGCCCGGCCACCCGCGCACCCGTGAGCCGTTGCACCCGCCGCCGCTCGAACATCGCCCTGGCGCTGGCGGCCGCCTCCTCGTCGCGCTCGAAGGCGAGGTCGGGATACGCCACGTCGACCAGCACCAGCGGCTCGGCCGGCGCCGGCGGAATCCCCTCGTGACCGGTCAACGCCCGGTCGGACAGCGCCGCGTCGACGCGGTCCATCCCGGCCTCGTCGTCGGCGACCTCGGCCAGCACCGAGACGGTCCGGCGGACCTGCTGGCGACTGAACCCCGGCGCTCGCACGGTTACGACCAGGAATGGACCGTCGCGGGTCACCTCGATCGCCGACGCCTCGCGGACGGTCCCCTCGTCGTCGGGGGTGAGGTTGTGCACGTCGTGAGTACCCTCGAAGCGGGCCGCAGCCTCGCGCGCACGCGACGCGCTCGCGTCGGGCGCGTGGAGGTAGTAGGCGTAGGTCCGGCTCTCGGCGTGGTGGGTCGCGTGGAAGTCCGTGGGAGTCTCGGCGCTGGCCCACGCCCGCACGTCCGCCGGAAGTTCGCCGTTCAGCGCCCGGGGTGCGAGCCAGTCGGGGGCCTCGAACGCGATCGTCTGGGCGAGCGCGGAGACGCCAGCGTCGGTTCGGCCTGCAGCGGCGTAGCCCGGGGGCTTGTCCGCGTCGGAGGCCAGGACGCCCAGGTCGCGGAGTGCGTCGAACAGGGCGTCCTCGACGGTCGGCACGTCCGGTTGGCGCTGGAAGCCGCGGTAGGCCGTGCCGTCGTAGGCGACCCGGAACGCGCGCATGGCCGCCGATTCGCTCCGAACCTTGATAAGGGATGGCGTAACCAGTTACCGGCACGGGAGTATATGTATGCCCAGAACTAACCACACAGATATGGGTAGCAAGAACGTCAGTCTCCGCGAGGACGTTTACCGGCGGCTCAAGGAAGAGAAGGACGACGACGAGAGCTTTTCGGAGGTCGTCGAGCGACTGCTCGACCGGGGAGACCATCCCCTGTACGAACTCGTCGGGACGCTCGACGATGAGGAGGTCGAACGCATCCGCGAGCGGACCGAGGAGTTCCGCCGGAGCGTCGACGAGGGGATGGGCCGACCCGTCTGACGACGGGTGGACCGATTACGCGAAGTCGTCGTAGGTCGGACGCTCGTGGTCGCCCGGGAACTCCTCGACCGGCACCTGGGTCTGGTCGCCGGTGGCCATGTCCTTGATCGTCACCTCGTCGTTGGCCAGGTCACGCTCGCCGACGATGACGACCGTCTCGGCGTTGATCGAGTCGGCGTAGTCCATCTGGGCGCCGAACGACCGGCCGGCGACGTCGCTCTCGACGACGTGGCCGCGCTGGCGCAACTGCCGGGCAATCGGTGCGGCTACCTCCCGGACGTCGCCGGCCTGCAGGACGTAGTAGTCCGTCGAGACGGCCTCGGCGCCCTCGGGCCAGACGCCGGCCCGCTGCATGAGCAGCGAGAGGGTCGCGTACCCGGGCGCGATCCCGACCGCGGGGGTCGGCGGGCCGCCGAAGCTCTCGATGAGGTCGTCGTAGCGGCCGCCGCCGAAGATCGACCGGGAGACCTCGCCCGCCGAGTCGAAGCATTCGAAGACCGCACCGGTGTAGTAGTCCAGCCCCCGGGCGGTTTCCAGCGAGAGGGTGCAGTACTCCCGGACGCCGAAGTCCTCGGTCGCAGCGAGGATCGCCCGGAGGTTCTCGACGCCCGTCCGGACGCGGTCGGTGTCCGCGAACGCCGCGATCTCGTCGAGGTCGCCGCCCTTCAGGAGGTCGTCCAACTGGCTCGCCTGGTCGTGGGTCAACCCTGCCTCGACCAGGAGGTCGTAGTACTCCTCGCGTTCGACCTTCGTGCTCTTGTCGACCGCGCGGATGCCCGCCTCGGTGTCGACGTCGTCGCCGAACGTCGCCAGCAGGCCGCCGAGGACGTCGCGGTGGTTGACCCGGAACTCGAAGTCCTCCGCGGTCAGTCCGAGGTCCGTGAACGCGTCGGCGACCACCGCCAGCACCTCGGCGTCGGCTTCGGGGGCCGACGAGCCGAAAACGTCCACGTTCGTCTGGTAGAACTCCCGGAACCGGCCCTGCTGGACCTGCTCGTAGCGCCAGAACGGCCGCGTCGAAACCCACTTGATCGGCTTGGAGAGTTCCTGGCCCCTGTCGACGACCATCCGGGCGACGGTGGGCGTCAACTCGGGAGTCATCGCCACGTGGCGGCCGCCCTTGTCCTCGAAGCTGTACATCTCCTCGACGATCTCCTCGCCGCTCTTGTCGGCGTACATCCGCGCCCGTTCGAGCGCGGGCGTGCCGATCTCCCGGAAGCCGTACCGGCGGGCCGTCCCCTCGATTGCGTCCATCGCGGCCCGGCGGCCGGCCATCTCCTCCGGGTAGAAGTCCCGGAACCCCTTCAGGCGGTCGTACATACGGTCGGGTTCGGGAAGGGCGGCCTTGAACGGTTCGCTCCCGACGCGAGGTCGGGGTCGAGGCATCGAGCGTGGAGCGCGGGGGACTTCCGGCGGTCGCGTCCGACCCCACGGTCGTGGGCCGCTTGGCAGTCCGGGCCCGGGCCACCAAGGTTTATGTCTCTCGGTGAGAACGCCAGTCAGAGCGAAGGTATGGCGACCGAGACCACGGACGTCCTGGAGTTCGGCCTCGACGGCGAGCGGTACTGCGTCGACATCAGCTACGTGTCCGAGATCGTCGGCCGGGAGGAACTGACCTCCGTCCCGAACGCCCCGGAGTACGTCGTCGGGGTGATGGACCTCCGCGGCGACAGCATGCAGGTCCGGGATCCAAAGACCGTGTTCGGCGTGGACGGCGACCCCGGGGGCCAACGCATCATCGTCATGGTACCCGGGATCGGCGACGGCGAGAAGACCACGGGCTGGCTGGTCGACAGCGTCCACGACGTGCTGACGGTCTCCCGGGAGGACGTCGACGAGGACGTCGACGGACGGGGGGTACACGGCGCGTTGCGACCCGACGACAGGATGGTCATCTGGGTCGACCCGAACGACGTCTTCTAGGATGGACGAGGAGGACCTCCTGGCCGTCCTCGGCGAGAAGTACAGCCTGGCGGTACTCCGGGCGACGGACACGCCGCGGTCGGCCCGCGAACTCAGCGACCACCTCGACGTCCCCATCGCGACCTGTTACCGGCGCATCGAGGCGCTGGTCGAGGTCGGCCTGCTGGAGGAGGAGGGCCGGGAACTGTCCGACCGCGGGCGCCGCTCGTCCGTCTACCGCCGCACCGTCGACGAGGTCGTCGTCAGCTTCGACGGCGAGGAGGTCGACCTCTCGACCAGCGAGCGGGCCGTCCCGAGCGGGTTCGACCGCCCGCGCGACCGATAGCCCCTCGGCCCTGGACCGGCAGCCCCCGACCGCGAGGAGGTAGTTCTCGACCGCGAGGACGGTCGCTGTTCGACCGCGGACCGGTTATTCGGACTCCTCGGGTACGTCGAAGTCGTGGAACGGTTCGCCCGCCTCCTTGCTGAGTACGTCCAGGGCGGCGGCGCCGCCGTCGCCGGCGGAGATGATCGCCTGCCAGGTCCCCTCCCGGACCATCCCACCGGTCGCGTAGGCGTCCTCGACGCTGGTCTCCATGTCCAGATCGACCGCGACGGTGCCCTCCCCGGTCGTCTCGCAGCCCAGTTCCTCGGCCAGTTCGCGGTCGGTCCCGGTCGCGAACACGACGTATCGCGCGTCGTAGTCGCCGGCGTCCGTCTCGACGACGAACCCGTCGCTACTCTGCCCGACCGCCTCGACGGCCTCCTCCCGGACGGTCGCCCCGTACTCGCCGACGTGCTCGCGGGCCGCCTCCATGAACGCGGTGCCGTCGATGCTCTCGATGCCCAGGTAGTTGTACAGGTGGGCCCTGTGCATCCAGGTCTCGTCCTCGTCGAACACGACCGTCTCGAGGTCGTTTTTCGCCGTGAACAGCGCGGCGCTCAACCCTGCGGGGCCGCCACCGACGATGGCTACGTCTACCATGCGTCAACGTACCACCTGGGGACGGTTAAATGTCGTACTCGCGGCAGCCGTCCGGGTGGCGTCCCGACGAATCGTTCATCTCGCGCGTTCCCCACGACGCCGCGCCGGTCCCGCCCGCTTGCCCAGCAGTTGGCGCGTCTGCCGGTGGCGGTACCGGAACGCCAGCGCCAGGCCCGGCCGGGCCAGCGCGGACGTCAGCGGTTCGACCGGTCCGCCGGGCAACCGGTACCCGACGCGGTCCCGGAGCAGGGTCACGTCGCCGTCGGCGACGAACTCGTGGGTGTGCTCCCACCGCGGGAACGGCCCCTCGACCATCTCGTCGCGGAACACCGCCCGCCCTTCCTCGCGGCGCCGCTCGACGATCTCCGAGGTCCACGCCTGCCGCGGCCCGACGCCGAACGGCCGCATCGACAGCCGGACCTCGGTGCCGACGGTCAGGATCCCGTCGTCGTCGCCCCGCATCTCCTCCACGCGGAGGCCCAGGAACGCCGGGGTCAGTTCCAGCAGCCCCTCGATCCGGCCGTGGAACTCCCAGACCGTCTCCAGGGGTGCGTCCACCCGTGACTCCCTGCTGTAGACTCCCACGCTAGGGACGATGCGCCCGCGAGTGAAAACGGTTCGGCCGTCGCCGTCGCTGGGCCGACCGCGACGAATCGGGGACCGTCCGGTCGCGGTGGCGGCCCGCCGTCCGGCGCGGGCGAGTCACTTCAGCCGTTCCTGGAGGAACGAGGGGTGTGCCGCCGTGACCCCGTCGACGTCGAGCAGTTGCTCGCTGATGACCTCGCCGAGTTCGTCTCCGTCGCGGGCGCGGACCTCGGCCATCAGCATGTGGTCGCCGCTGGAGGTGAAAAGCGCCTCCACCGCGTCCAGGTCCTTGAGTTTCTGGGTGGCCTCCACGTAGCGTTCGCTCTCGACGTCGACGCCGACGAGCGCGATGGACTGGCTCGACAGCTTCTTGGGATCGACGTCCGCCGTGTACCCGACGATGACGCCCTCCTCTTCGAGTTTGTCGATGTACTTGCGGACCGTCGGCTTGCTGACCCCGGCGCGCTCGGCGATCTCGGCGTAGGAGGCCTGGGCGTCCTCCTCCAGCACGCCGAGGATGCGCTCCTCGGTCGAGTCGGTGCTCACGTGGGACTCTTTCGCCGGCACGAAAAAATAGCTGACGAATCCGAAAGCGGCTTTCGGGGAAGCGAAAGGACCGCGCTAGCGGTGCTTTTCCAGCAGGTCGTACGACCGCTCCCACTCGTAGTCGTCGTCCCAGTAGCGGTCCGCCAGCGGTTCCTCGGGCATCTCGCCGAGGGACCGTTTCTCCTGCTGGTAGGAGGGTCGGTCCTCGTCGACGTAGTAGATGCCGGTCAGCACCTCGCCCTCGGAGAGTTTGTTCTCGGTCTCGAACATCATCTCGGCGGCCTCACGGCGGTCCGTGTTGTCGAAGTCGTAGTCCTCGGACTCGTTGACGTCGACGTAGGGGACGTACTGCTTGGCGTCCTTGTTCCAGGTCGGACACTGGGTGAGGAAGTCGATGTGGGCGAACCCGTCGTGTTCCATCGCCTGCACGAGGATCTCCTTCGCCTGGTTGGGGTTGACCGCGGCGGTGCGGGCGATGAACGAGGCGCCGGCCTGCAGCGACGTCGACAGCGGCCGGATCGGATCCTTCGCGCTGCCGCCCGGCTGGGTCTTGGAGGTGTGGCCCTTCGGGCTGGTCGGCGACGTCTGACCCTTCGTGAGCCCGAAGATCTCGTTGTTGAACACGATGTAGGTCATGTCGTGGTTCTCGCGGGCCGTGTGGATCCAGTGGTTGCCGCCGATGCCGTAGCCGTCGCCGTCACCGCCCGCGGCCACGACCTCCAGGTCGGGGTTGGCGAGTTTCGAGGCCCGGGCGACCGGCAGCGGCCGGCCGTGGATGGTGTGGAAGCCGTAGCTCTCGAAGTAGCTGTTGAGTTTGCCCGAGCAGCCGATGCCGGTCACCAGAAGCACCTCCTCGGGGTTGCGGCCGACCTCGGGCATGGCCTGCTTCAGCGCCTTCAGGACGCCGAAGTCGCCACACCCGGGACACCAGGTCGGCTGCGGTTCGATTCCGGGGGTGAACTCGTCGCGGTCGATCTCTCGGTCTTCGTCGATTGCGCTGAATGCACTCATGGTCAATCACCTGCCGCTGGGACGTATCGCGTCCGGTCGCCGGGGAGTTCCCCGTCCCCGCCGACGACGGTCGCTTCGAAGCCCTCCACGATGTCTTCGGGCTCGAAGGGGTTGCCGTTGTACTTCAGCAGGCTCGACAGCTTCTCGCCGTAGCGGCCGAGCTCCTTCTGGGTCAGCCCGCGGAACTGCCCGGTGGCGTTCATCTCGACGACCAGCGCCGACTCGACGGACTCGAGCCACTCGC
>CAYTAG010000110.1:0-10971 GCA_964435625.1 uncultured Halobacteriales archaeon
CGCGTGGCGCGCGCTGGCTTCCCCGCGAGCATCGCGAGCGGGGGCTCGTCGGAGCTTGCTCCGACGGTGCGCGTGTCGCCCTCGGCGACCGCGAGCCTCTAAGCGCGCGAGGGATGAGTAACGCAGGAACGAGTGTAACGAGTGACGAGTAACGCAGTCGGCTGGGGAGGCGTGTGGCCGCGAGCTGTCGGGCGGGACTGAAAGGGGCCGCGGGCTCGACGACGCCCGGCGACGTAAGCACTGGAGTGAGCGGAGCGAGCGAAGCGCGCAGCGAGCCGCGCGAGTCGAGCGTGCGGGGGCTTTCTGCGTGTTGCCGGCCAAGAGACCGCCAACAGAGCACGCAGGGGCTTTCCGGACGGCGATACCGAATAGCTCGTTTACCGAGAGCCCCCAGGACCGTGCCTACCGACCGAATCCCGTCCACGTCTGCCGGAGGTTAAAGTATCATCGACCACGTAACGCCCGCCGTGACCTACGTCGTCGCGGTGAAGGCGTCCGCCCGGCGGGCCAGCGCCGAGGCCGGCCAGTGGGTCAACGACGAGGGGGCCACCCGCGAGTTCCCCGGCCGGCCGGCCGCCGACTCCTGGGCGCGGGAGTGCTCGACGGACGGGGTGGTGGTGTACGTCCGCGACGCCAACCCCGGCGACGACGAGGCCGACGGCTACCTCATGGCCGTCCGCCTCCCGCCGACGGTCCGGAACGGCCACGAGGCGGAGGAACCCGGCGACCAGTCGGCGCTGCTCTCGTTCCGCGAGGACGAGGAGTACCAGGCCAGCGTCCCCTTCTTCGAGGAGCGGTGAGGCGGCGTGTGGCTCACCAGTACCGACTGGAGGCGTTTCGAGTCGGTCGGTCGGGCACTGATCGCCCCCTATTTCACCCGTCCGACTCACCCAAAAGTATAATTTATTCGTGGTGAATGTATCACCATAATGAACGAAAGACCGATCGGCAGCGAACGCCCCCGCCAGGAGGACGAAGCGTTGCTCACGGGGGAAGCAACCTATACCGGCGACGTCTCGCCACCGGGGACGACGCACGCTGCGATCCTCAGAAGTGTACACGGGCACGCACGGATCGACGGGATAGATACGGCCGACGCCGAGGAACTCGATGGAGTCGTGGCCGTCTTCACCGGGGCCGACCTAGAGGCGTTCGACGGACCTGGCGCCGTCCAGGAACCCATCTTCGCGCCGGACGGCGTCGAGACCGACCTTCCTGCCCTGGCGACGGACCAGGTACGCTGGATCGGTGAAGCCGTCGCCGTCGCCGTCGCGGAGGACCCCTACACCGCCAGAGACGCGCTCGACCTGATTGACGTCGACTACGAACGTCTCGACGCTGTCACCGACGCGCGAGAAGCCCTCGACGAGGCCGCGCCGACGATCCACGAGCACGCACCCGACAACGTCGCCTACAAGTGGGAGTTTGGCGACGACGAGGCGACCGACGAGGCCTTCGAGGCCGCCGACCACGTCGCGAGCGTCGACCTCGTAAACCAGCGGGTCATCGGGAACCCCCTCGAACCGCGTGCCATGGTTGCCGAGTACGATACGGTCGAGGGACTTACGGCCACGACGACGACCCAAAAGCCCAGCGGGACCAAAGCGTTCCTGGTGGAGGCGCTTGGCTTACTGGAAGACGACGTCAGGGTGATCTCGCCCGCCGTGGGCGGTGGCTTCGGCGTCAAGGGACAAAACTACCCCGAGGAGATACTCGTTTCCTGGTGTGCGATGGAACTGGAACGGCCGGTGAAGTGGCAGGCGACGCGTTCGGAGGCCCACGTCGCGGACTACCAGTCACGGGACTTCTCCCTGGACGGCGAACTCGCCCTCGACGTGGACGGGACGATCCGTGGACTGCGGGTCAAGGCCCACCACACCATCGGCGCGTACCACGTGTTCGGCCCCACCCTGGCCGGGAACGTCGAGGCCCTGATATCGGGCCAGTACGAGATTCCGGCGATCCACGGTCGCACCATCGCCACGTTCACCAATACCGCGCCGGTCGCCCC
Source organism: uncultured Halobacteriales archaeon (assembly GCA_964435625.1). Lineage (GTDB taxonomy): Archaea > Halobacteriota > Halobacteria > Halobacteriales > PXRE01 > PXRE01. Next base: position 2,012 of record CAYTAG010000110.1, read on the forward strand.
CTACCGCGGGGCCGGCCGACCGGAGGTGATCTACTTCGTCGAACGGTTGATGCGTGCCGCCGCCCGAGAACTCGACGTGGACCCGGTGGCGTTGCGTCGCCGCAACCAGATCTCCCCCGACGCGTTCCCTCACGAGACGGCCACCGGGAGCGTCTACGACAGCGGAAACTACGAGCGAGCGATGGACCTCGCGCTCGAACACGTCGACTACGCGAAACTCCGCGAACGGCAGGCGAGCCTCCGCGAACGGGAGCGGTACCTCGGCATCGGCATCTCCTGTTTCGTCGAGAACACCGCTTACGGCCCGGGTAAGGGCGAGAAGGCCCGGGTACGAGTCGACGAGTCCGGCGGGGTGACGGCAACCCTAGGTACCCACGGCCACGGCCAGGGTCACCGGACGACGTTTTCTCAGCTCCTGGTCGACGAACTCGGTATCGACTTCGACGACGTAGAGATCGAAGAAGGCGACACCGACGACCTCTCGGGCGGCGCCGGTACGTTCGGCTCCCGGAGTGCGGCCCTCGGCGGGGCCGCCTTGCGCCAGGCCGCGGCGGAACTCCGAGAAACGGCACGACGGATCGTTGCCGACCGCTTCGAGGTCGACGTCGAGGACGTCGAGTTCGCGGACGGCGAACTGTGGTCTGAAGGCGCGCCGGAACGGTCGATCTCCCTCCAGCAGGTCGCCGACCCGGCTCCCGGGGAGGACGAACTACTCGTCGCCACCGCCACCTACGATCCCCCAAACTTCGGATGGACGTTCGGGACGCACGTCGCGGTCGTCGAGGTCGATCCCGCGACCGGCGAGATTGAGTTCGAGGACTACGTTGCCGTCGACGACTGCGGTCGACAGATCAACCCGATGATCGTACGAGGGCAGGTCCACGGCGGCGTCGCCCAGGGGATCGGCCAGGCGCTCCACGAGCAAGCCGTCTACGACGACACCGGGGACCTCGTTACAGGTTCGCTGGAGAACTACTCGCTTCCGGGAGCACGTGACGTCCCGGAGATGACGACCGATCACACGGTGACGCCCAGTCCGCACAATCCCCTGGGAGTGAAAGGCGTCGGGGAGTCGGGCACTATCGCTTCGCCGCCGGCGGTCGTCAACGCGGTCGTAGACGCCCTGAAACCGTTCGGCGTCGAGGATGTCGACATGCCGGTTACGTCCGAGACGGTCCTGCAGGCGATCCGGAACTCGTCGTGAGCCCCGAACGACGCCAATCGAACGCTGGAGAACCGTCTCGCCCCGCTCGCCGGATCATCGCCCGGGTCCGTCGAACCGACCGTCCCTTTCAGTCCGATCCACAACGACCGTGCCGGCCACCGTCACGTGACCGAACACCGGGCCGTCTCCGACCCCAAGTTATATTTGTATCAGACAAATACAAATGAACGTGAAAAAGAAATTCAATGTAGTTGATACAGACGCCCACTTCTTCGAATCGTTCGACCACCTCGTCCCATACATGGAGGATCCGTGGCGGACCCGGCTCTCGAATGGTGGGGATCCGTCCCGTCGGTGGTTCTTCCCGTCGACCACGGGAGACCGGTTCAGGTACGGAAAAATCCAGCGGGAAGAGGTGAAATCGCCCGTGACGTCCCCCGTCGAGGAGATGGGTCCCGAGGACGTGCCGAAGATGCTTGATCACCTCGGACTCGATGACATCATCGTCCTTTCGAGCCAGATGCTGCGCTATCCGTCGATCAACGGGGGCAATGATCGTCCGAAAGCGTACGCGAACGCGTGCGTCGACTACATGCTCGACAAGGTGGTCGACCCCAGCGAGGGAATCTACACCGTGATCCCCATCCCATATCACGATCCCGAGGCGGCAGTCGACCTCGTGGACCGCGTCGCCGACGAACGTGGAATCGTCGCGGCGTGTTTCGTTACCGAGGGTCCGGAACCGCCGCTGGGCAACCACGTTTACGATCCGATCTACGAGGCGATCCAGAACCACGGATTGCCGATCATCTTCCACACCGGCGGTTCGGGACTCGACCAGTACCACCGGCAGGGATACGAAAAGTTCATCGAGACCCATACGCTCGGCTTCCTAGAGGGGAACATGAGCCAGTTGACCAGTCTTATCGTCCAGGGGTTCCCTGAGAAATTCCCGGATATCGACGTTATCTTTCAGGAATCGGGCATCTTCTGGGTCACGACGATGATGCATCGACTCGACGAGGAGTACCTCAAGCGATCCGAGGAAGCACCGCTACTCGAAAAACGCCCCAGTGAATACATGAAAGAGATGTACTTCGGTACCCAACCGATGGAGATAAGCGGGGACCAGGAGTACCTCAAACGGACCATCGACGTGATCGGGGGGGCTGACCGGTTGATCTACGCGTCGGACTATCCACACTGGGACTACGACCGGCCGACATCGGTCACGGATCGTTCGTTCCTCTCCGACGAGGAAAAGCAGAAAATACTCGGGGGCAACGCCAGGGAGGTGTTCGGCCTGTGACCGAACGAACCCGCGTTGCCGCTGTCGAACGGTTTCAGCCCGGGGACCGGGAGTTGGTGACCGTCGAGGGGAGGCAAGTGGCCGTGCTCAACGTCGACGGGAACTATTATGCCATCGAAAACCTGTGTGCGCACGACAACGCGCCGGTCTGTACCGGCCGTGTTCAGGCGAAACTCGAAGCGGAATACGAAACCCCGGGCGAACGCGTCGAGGAGCGTTTTATCGGCCCGCCCACGATTACGTGCCCGAGACACGGCTGGGAGTACGATCTCGCGACCGGCATCCACGTCGGCGACGACTCCATCTCACTGCGGACCTACGAGGTCATAGCGGAAGACGGCGAGGTGTACGTCGTCTATTGACGGCCGGACGTAGCGATCAATCCGGGATGTACTCGTTAGTCGCGTACTCGCCGATGTCGATGTTTTCCTCAACCAGGCCGAATTCCGCGAACACGTCGATGACCGAGTTGAGCGCATTTACGTCGAGGTGTGCGTCTGGAGGCCGATACCCGCCCTTCTCGGTCAGGAAGTAGGCGTCGATGAACTCCTTCGAGGCCTTGAACTCCTCGGCGGACAGGGATACCAACTCCGGACGGTTCTCCGGTTCGTTGGCGTACTCGGACAGATCCCGATAGTCCTCCAGGAACGCTTCCAGGGCCTGACGGTCGTTCTCGATCACGCTGTTGCGTGCTCCGAGGAAGGAGAAGTCGTACCCCTCACCGATCGCCTCACGGGTGTTTGCAACTTCCTCTATCTCGCCTTTCTTCCGTTCGATAGCGTTGAACGGGGGCGGGAACGGCGCAGCGTCGATTTTCCCCTCCCGAATACCTGGGCCGGCGGACGGGAGTGGCATTTCGACCCAGTCGACGCTGTCCGGGTCCAGGCCGTTTTTCACGAGAATCACCCAGGGGACCGAGTGGCCGCCCGATCCGATCGCGCTGACGCCGATTTTCTTCCCTTCGAGGTCTTCGGGGGCGGTGATGCCCGATCCCTCCATCGACAGTACGGGAAACGCGAAGTAACCCGGGTGAGCGTCCCTGAAGTTCGCCGCCACGGCAGTCAACCCCCCCGGGACTGCATCCTTGATTATCGCGTTGGGTAAACTCACGTGCGACACGGTGCCGATGTCGATCTCCCCTGCCGCCATCTGGTTGATGATGTCGACCGAACTCTGGCGCTGGACGATCGACAACTCGTATTCGGATCCGACGTTAGTCGCCACGTCCTCCTGGATTTCGTCGATGCTCAGCAACGACTGCAAATTGCTGGGTGCGTTGACCGATGCCACGGTGAACGAGGGTAATCCGCCGTCACCAGCGATGGCGCCCAGACAACCTGCCGTGGTACTCGTCGCGATGCCGACCCCGACGCCCGCGAGGAATTCCCGCCTCGATGTATTTCTCTTCATCCCTGTTTGATGTCCATCATGTTGGAGAATATTAAGATCTTCTATTAAATATAACTGTTCACATTTTGGCTGTTCGATGGGCGGCCGTAGTCACCTCCACCACGATTCGACGATACCCGAACCGTTCGCCGAACGGTTTGGACACCTATCAAGGAGTTGGTAGCTCGGACGCGAGTGCCGACCGTGACCGGACAAGGAGTTCGAACGCCCGGTTACGTCCACTCGAGGAGGCGTCCGCGGAGTTCGCGGAGCCCGTAATCCAGAACGAGGCCGACGATAGCGATCGCTATCAACGATGCGAACACCTGTGTGGTTTCGAAGTCCCGGATACCCAAAATTTCGAGAGCGCCGAGACCACCGCCCCCGGCAACCATTTCGAAGACGAACGTGGAGATGAGCGCCATCGGCATGCCGATCTGGATGCCGGTAACGATGGCCGGCGCTGCAGCCGGCAGTATTACTTTCCGGACGAGTTTGCGGTCGGAGGTCCCCATCATTTTCGCCGACCAGATGAGCACTTCGTCGACCTCCCGTGCCCCGTGACGGGCATTGACGACGATTGGGAAGAACGTCGAGGTAGCCACGAGTACGATCTTCGAGGTGTCGTCGATACCGAACCAGAGCATGAACACCGGGATGAGGGTGATCTTGGGGATCGGATAACCGATCGTGATCAGGGGATCGAAGAACCAGTCTACGACGGCGCTTCGCACCGACAGGACGCCGATAGTGACGCCGAGCAACGAGGCGATCACCAGGCCGACGAACGCCCGCTTCAATGTCAGGTACGTGTTGGTGAGCATCTCCCCCGAGACGAGCAGGTCGAAAAACGTCCCCAGAACGGCCGAAAAAGGAGGTAGGAAGTACCAGTGGACCAGCCCCGACCGACTGGCGAATTCCCAGAGGAGTATCAGGAGTACGACCGAGTAGATCGACTTTAGCGGATCTGCCAGGTCGTTCAGTTCCATACCAGTACTCCCCCGCGAACTCGCTCGAAGGCCCGGACCGAGAAGTACGCCACCGTCGAGAAGACGATGATCACGGCGAACATCGACGGGTAATCCCCGAGCTGGCCGTATCGCATGACCAGCGAGCCGATCCCCGCGTCCGACGCGACGAGTTCGGCACCGACCAGGGCGATGAAGGCGATCGGAACCGCCTGTCGGATCCCGGTGAGGATCTGGGGGATCGTCGCCGGAAAGACGACCCGCCGCAGGACGTTCCGATCCGAGGTCCCCATCATCCGAGCAACCCACAGGATCTTCTCGTCGACGTCTTCGGCGGCGTTGTAGGTGTTCGTGACTATCGGCAGCAGCGTAGCGAGGAAGATTACCAGGACCGTCGTTTGCGTGCCGATCCCCAGCCAGAGGATCGCCAGCGGGACCAGGGCCACCTTCGGGGTCACGTAGAGGATCTTGAGGATGACGTGGAACGCGTTCTCGATGGGTTCCGAACGGGCCATCGAGATGCCGAGCGCGACGCCGACGACGATACCCAAGGCGAGCCCGATACCGGTACGGACCAACGAGAGTCCGAGGTGGAAGAGGATGTCGCCGTTAGCGAGTAGCGTGACGATACGCGCGAACACCTCCAACGGTGGCGAGAGGACTTCGGTGGGGACGACGCGCCCGCTGATCAGGCTCCACAGCCCTATCAGGATGCCGAGCGGAACCCATCTGAAGACGGCTTCTGCGCCGCTCCGAACGACGCCATCCGCCGGGACCCTGTCCACGAGTGCCATCGTCTCAATTCCGTGTTCCCATGGGGTGAGCACTTCGGGTTTCCTCTCGAAGCGACTTCCAGACTTCGCTTTTCAGTCGGTTGTACTCGCTCGAAGTGATGATGTCTTCGCGGTCCCTCGACCGATCCAGGTCGACGTCGACGGACATCTTTTTCGTCCCGGGACGGTTGGTCATGACTACTACCCGTCCGGAGAGGTAGATCGCCTCCCTGACGTCGTGTGTTACGAAGATGACCGTCTTGTCGAGATCGCTATAAATGTCGAGCAGGTGTTCCTGTAACGACTCTCGGAGCGGCTGATCTAGCGACCCGAACGGCTCGTCCATGAGGAGGATCTTCGGATCGTACGCGAGCGTCCTGGCGAGGGCGACCCGTTGTTTCATGCCGCCCGAGAGTTCCTTTGGGTACTTGTCCTCGAACCCTTCGAGCCCTACCGTCCGGATGTACCGTGACGCAATCTCCTCGTACTCGTTGGTGGGGGTACCGTTCTCCTCCAATCCGTAGGTCACGTTCTCCTTCACCGTCCGCCACGGGAATAGTGCGTACTCCTGAAAGACGACCCCCCTGTCAGTCCCCGGTCCAGCGATGGGACTCCCGTCGACGGTTATCTCTCCGGTGGTCGGCGAGAGGAAACCGGCGATCAAATACAAGAGCGTGCTCTTGCCACATCCCGATGGGCCGACGATGGAAACGAATTCACCCCCCTCGACGTCGAGGTCGAAGTCCCAGAGGGCTTTCGTTTCGTCCTCCCCCTCGTACGTCTTCCCGAGACTAGATATCGATATCCGACCATCAACCATGAGTAGTCATTATATTTTTCCAATATTTATTCTTTCGGTTCACTGACGGGTAATCGAATTCCGACGCTTCGATATCACGACTTCTCAGGCGTGCTAGCACGCTGTGCTCTCCGCTTTCTTACCGATGTCGGACCTATCCAGCAGTAGAAGCAGGGGCCACAGTCGAAACGTTTATTTGATAAGGATAGTATAGCTGACAGGACTTGCATGAAAGGATACGAAGCCGTCTTACACGTTCTGGACAGCCAGGGCGTCGACACAATCTTCTCATACCTCGCGGAAGACGTCATGAACCTGCTGTCTCACCTTCGAGAACAGTGGCCCGACGTTCGATTGATTCACGGGAGACACGAGGAGGGGGCAATCGCGATGGCGGACGGCTATTCCCGGGCGAATGACAGGGTTGGTGTCTGTATCGTCGGGCGGGGTCCCGCGCTGGCGCACACGGGTACGGCCCTGATGACGGCGACCAGACGGGGGTCGAAGTTACTTCTCGTCGTTCCCGAATCGCCGCTTTCCGATACGTACGACATCAAGGAGTTCCGGCAGGAGTCGTATCTGGACTCCGTGGTCGCGAACGTCGTTTCCTCTCGGAGCCAGGACACGCTCGTCGCCGACCTCGAGGAGGCGTTCCGTATGATTCACGTCGGCGAGGGGCCGGTCGCCGTTCAGGTTCCGTGGGACGTACTCGACGGCGAACTGGACCTGGTGGTCGACCAGCGCGACGACCCGGCGTTCTCGGGGAGGTCCGCCCCACCGATAGAACCAGCGGACGAACGGGTCGAGGAAGCCGTCGATCGCTACGTCGAGTCGGACATTTCGAGTCCCCCGATCGTTCTCGCCGGCCGTGGTGCCGTCGGGGCGGATGCGAAGGAGTCCCTCGAAGCGCTCGCCGAACGGACCGACGCGTTGCTGGCGACGACGCTCCAGGCCAGGGGCTACTTTTCCGAGGATCCGTTTTCGCTTGGGGTGTTCGGCGGGTACGCCAGCGACCCGGGCAGGGAGTACTTGCGCGATAGCGATTTCCTCTTTGCGGTCGGGTGCAGTCTGAATCCGTTCACCACCGATTCGGGTGATCTGATCGCCGAGGACGCGACGGTCGTTCACGTGGACGAGGACCCGGCCAGTTTCGGGCGGTACACGCCAGTCGATCTAGGGGTCGTCGGCGATGCCCGTCTCACTGCCGACGCCATCGTGGGGGAACTCGAACGCCGTCGGGTGGACGGGACGAAGTTCCGGACGGACGGTCTCCGACGGCGTCTCATGGACGTCTCCCCGTTCGGCGAGGGGGAGGTCCGCGAGCGTGAGGGAAGAGTGAATCCGCGCGAGCTGGTTCCCCTTCTGGATCGGATCCTGCCCGACGAGCGGATTGTGGTTACCGACGGCGGACACTTCGCAGGCTGGATCGTCGACGGGATACGGACGCCGGGTCCGGAACAGTTCATCTGGACGCTCGATTTCCTCTCGATGGGGCTGGGACTGCCGATAGGGATCGGTGCTGCTCTCGCCGACGAACGTCGTGCCTGCGTCACGTTCTGTGGCGACCTGGGATTCATGATGGCGTTGCAGGAACTGGAGACGGCCGCGCGACACGGGGTACCGATCACCGTCATCGTGATGAACGACAACGCCGCGGGAGTGGAGTATCAGCATCTGGTCCAGGAGGACAAGTACGCGGACGTCGCCCTCATAGAGACGCCGGACGTCGCGGAGGTCGCACGGTCATTAGGGGCCGAGGGGTACACGGTGCGTGACGCTTCCGACGTCGAAGCGATCAGCGACGAACTCGCCCGGAAACCCGACCGGCCAGTCGTCGTCGATTGCAAACTGAACCCGGACGTACTGCACCGGTACACCGAACACTGACCGTCCGACTCCACGGACCCGCCCCTCGCGCCGACTCCGTCAGCTCCGTCGCCCCATCTGTGGCGTGAAATTCCACGGACCGTTTTTCGGGGTCGAGAACCGACTCGGGCGGCACTCCGGCGGATGATCGGCGGAGCGACGTGGTCGAGATTTCGACTCTAGCCCGACGCACTCATCTCGTTGCGCGGGCTACCGCTGGAAAGGTTCAAATCACCGACGGCGTTACCGCCGACGAGCGCGAGCGACACGCTAACGCGGTCGCTCGCAGGTTACGTCGGCTGAAAACGCCGTCGGTGATTTGAACAACGCGGAGACAGTCCGGGCGTGCGGCGCTGTGCGCCGTTCCGGGCTGTGTCTCCTCTCGTTCAAATCTCCGTACGGCGAACCTTCGATAGGACGAGCGACACAGCAAGCTGGTCGCTCGTCAGGCAGTACGAAGGAGCGCCGAGGGGGAGATTTGAACCGAAGCCAGCGGTTCCTGCTCGCTCCGCTCCGCGGGCTGCCGCTGGCAGGGTTCAAATCACCGACGGGTTCATCGGCCGACGGGTGCGAGCGACACGGCAAGCCGGTCGCTCGCGGAATGTCGGCCGGAAAACGCCGAGGGGGAGATTTGAACACCCGAGTCCTCTCGGACACCTGCTCTAGAGGCAGGCGCCTTGGCCGGGCGAGG
>CAYTAG010000111.1:0-10895 GCA_964435625.1 uncultured Halobacteriales archaeon
CCGACTCGGCGATCGCCTCGAAGGCCGCGACGACGTCCTCGCTGCCGCCGATCCCCGCGGGGTCGTCGGGAGCGCCGACGACGACGAAGTCGTTGTACATGAGGTCGCGCCGGTTGACGCCGTACCCCTCCCGCATGAACTCGTCCTCCAGCGAGCGGGCGTGGACCATCACCACGTCCGAGTCGCCGTTACGGGCGGTCTCCAGGGCCGCGCCGGTCCCCTGGGCCACCGCGTCGACGGTCACGCCGTAGCGGTCCTCGAAGGGCGCGTTCAGTTCGTCCAGCAGCCCGGTGTCGTAGGTGCTGGTCGTCGTCGTCAGCGTCAGCGTCTCGCCGACGACGCCGGGCTGGCCGTCGTCCCCGGAGCCGCTTCCCGTGCAGCCGGCGAAGCCGGCAGCGATTCCACTCCCCAGCGCGGCGACGAACTCGCGCCGTTGTATCGACATAGATACTTCGACCCGGGCGAGCCGGAAATAGCTTTTCCTGTAGGGGCCGAAGCGGCCGCTTCGTGCCGACTCTCCTACGTGCCGGCCACCGCCGCGCCGGACGCTGTCGGCCCCGAAGCGCTGACCTCCGAGGCCTCGCCTTCCGGGGCTCTAACCCCCAGCTCCGCCCCGCCGAGGGTCCGCTCCCCGAGGTTTCATCTTCCGGGGCTCTGACCCACCAGGCTCCGCCCCGCCGAAGCCGCACTTCGGCGCGCTCCTTTACTTCGAAAATCGAAGTATAATGCTGTATTATCAAAATAATTATTATTTAGATTCCAAAGAATTGGGTCGGCCGGGAGTGGCCGCCGGAGCGTTCACCCGCACGGGGACCGTAGGGCGGACATGGCCGGACCCGTGCCCGCCGCCGTGGAGGACCGTCTCACGAGCGAACCCCTCGTGGCGCACCTCGCGACCTGCGTCGACGGTCGCCCGCACGTCGCGCCGGTCTGGTACCGGTACGACGACGGTACCCTGGAGGTGGTCGTCTCGGGCCGGAAACTGGCGAACCTCCGGTCGAACCCCCGGGTTGCCGTCTCGGTCGGGAAAGACGACGGCGGCGACCCCGAGTGGATGGTCACCCTGCGCGGGACCGCGACCGTCATCGAAGACGACGACGCGTTCCGGGCGGCCAACCGCCGCATCAACGCGAAGTACGACGCGCCCGAGGACGCCTACCCCGAGAACACGCTGGTCCGCATCGACGTGGGGTCGGCGTCCGGCCGGACGTACTGACGCCGACCTGGCGAGATCCGCTGACCACGTGGTACGTAACCGGCAACCGAAGTTTAGTAAAGATTCTAAATTCTCAACCCCACTTACCAAATCTTCTTTGCCCGAAGCTGTGAACTAGTGGCATGGACTGGATCGACGATCCGTCGACGAACGAGGTGCGGTCGCTGGAAGCCGAGCACGTCCACGAGCTGTTCGACCCCGACCAGTTCCCGGTGACGACCGCGGAGTTCCTCGAGGAGTACGGGGGCCTGGAGATCGAGTATCCCTGGGGGGACAGCGAGCGGGTCGAGGCGATCCTCCGGACGTCGGGGATGGAGACCTACCGGACCCAGGACGACCTCCAGTTGGCGCTGTTGAACGGCGTCAGCAGGAACGCCGTCGGTCGCCCGCGCTACAGCGACCGGGGGGACGAACCCGGTGAGACGTCCAGGCGAACGCCGCGGTCGTTCTGATCGAGCACGCCCGCCATGAACGTCGAAAACCCCCGGGACCTGTTCGAGGTCGAACTGCGGAAGGCGTACAGCATCGAGACCCGACTCGTCGACGAACTCGCCGTCCTGGCGGACGATGTCGCGGCCGACTCCCTGGACGACACCCGGATCCGGGCGGTCCACGACGCGTTCGGGGACCTCCTGGGTACCCACCGCGAGGAGACCGAGGAGCACGTCGACCGCCTGGAGGACGCGTTCGCGGCCCTCGACCGCCAGCCAGAGGGCCGGTCGATCCCGGCACTGGAGGGGCTGATCGAGGAGAAGGAACTGTTCAACAACGTCGTCCTGAACGACGGGGTGCGACCCCTGTACTACCTGGGGGCCGCGCGGCAGATCGAACACCTGGAACTGGTGACCTACGACCGACTGCTGGGACTGGCGGCCCACCTCGACGTCCCGGAGGCGGTCACCGACGCACTGGCGGCCAACCGCCAGGAGGAGGAAGCCGCCCTCCGGGACCTGGAGTCGCTCGCGGACGGCGACGACATCGAGTCCCTGCTCGACGCGATGGCGGACGCCCCCGAGTGAGGTGACCGGCAGCCGAAAAGCGGCCGGCGGACCCGGGACGGCTGGAGCGCTCGCGGGACGTCCCTCTGGCTCGACCGGCGGAGACACAAAGACCCGTTTCACCCTGTACAAGAGCTATACCGGGGCGGGCCGAACGGAGGGTATGAACCGACGCGCGGTGCTTCTCGCGGCCGGGACCGTCATCGGAACCAGCGGCCTGTCGGGGTGTCTGGCGGAAGGGTCGGGGGATCCCTCGCCGTCGCCGGACGCGGAGTCGCCGACGGCCACGCCGTCCGACGATCCGGCGACCGACAGCCCGACCCCGTTCGAATACGCGAGCGATCAACCGGACCCTGACCTGGGGATCCTCGCCGAGAACCACCACGACGGCACCCACGCGATCACGCTCGCCGTCGAGCAGGACGGTGAGACCCTCCACGAGGCGACCTACGACCTCGAACCCGACGCCGACCGCGAACTCTACAACCTCCGGGAGACCGACCCCGACGGCATCGAGTCGTTCACGGTGCGGGCGACGCTGGGCGACCGGGAGGAGTCGGTCGACGTGCGGACCGACGCCTGCCACGGTCACGTCGTCGTCTACGCCGACGAGGGCGGCGACCTCGGGATGACCTACGCCATCTGCTGACGGAGCAGGTCACACCCGATCAGTCGTCGGTCGCCGTCGAGCACGCCGGTCGAGTCGGTCGCCATCGAGCACGCCGCGCCCCGCGCGTGAATGCCCTCTGGTGGGTCACGATTCGTCCGGGAGCGCCTCACGGACGGCCCGGGTCACCTCCGGGACCGCGCGGGCGACCGCCTCGATCCAGACGTACTCGCCGTAGGCGTCCGCGACGGTCCGCCGATCCGGGTCCTCGCCCGGTGCCAGCGCAGCGTCCGGATCCTCGAACGCGGGGACGAGCCGCCGGGCCGTCCACCGTTCAAGCGGGGAGTCCGACCCGGCGAGCGCGGCGACGGCGTCGATTGCCGCCCCGCGGGTCTCGCGGACCGTCGCGGCGTCCGCCGGGAACAGGTCCTCGCCGTCCTCGACGCGCTCGCGGATCGTCTCGATCCCCGACAGCGACGCGAGCGCGCGGTGGGCCCCGCGGACCCGCAGCGCCGGCACCGAGTCGGTCCCGGGCCACGCGATTGTCGCGGACCTGGCCCACTCGGAGACGGCGGCCAGTTTCTCCGAGAGGAGGCCCGCCCCGGGATGACGGGCCGGGACGTCCCGGTCGAGCACTTCGTCGGCGCCCGGGAGATAGCGGAACCAGTCCGAGTCGTCGTCCTGGTACGCCCCGAACCGTTCTTTCACCCTCGGCCCGAGTTCGGCGGCGGCCGCAGACAGGCCCTCGGCGACCGGTCGCGACCGGGACAGCGACTCGGCGTAGCGGCCCCGGAGGTGCTCGCCAGCGTCGACCTGCCCCCGGACCCGTTCGAGCTTCCCGACCGCCCGGCCGACCCGGAGCGGGTTCGGTTGGCTGACGAGCGACGTCGACCTGCCGACGAGGGTGCTCCGGCGGGCGACCTCCAGCCATCCCTCGATCTCACCGTAGACGACCGCGCCCTCCTGGGGACCGGCGGCCTCGCCGGGTAGCTCCGCCGCCAGGTTCTCGCTCCGGGTCGACAGTTCCGCCCTCGAAGAGGTCACCGCGCGCGGCGATCCCCGGGTGCTGACCGCGGCCCAGACCCCCGCAGCCGTCGCGGCGTGCTCGCGGGCTTCGACCGCCGTCTCGACGGTCCCGAGGGTCGACGGCCGGTCGCCCATCCGGTCGAGTGCTTCGCGGGCGCGCTCGCGGCCCCGGACGATCCGCTGGCGGATCTCCCCATTGGGGAGCGTCTCGGCGGCCAGCGGCTCCGGGATCGGCGCCAGCAGTGTCCCGACCCGGTCCGCGACCGCCCCGAGGTGCTCGTCGGCGACGGTCGTCGGGATCGCGCCCGGGCGTTCGGGCACCGAACGATCCGTGACGGTCCCCAGCCCGGAGTCGTCGAACGACGGCGGATCGTCCCAGTAGTCGTCGCTGCCCGTGCAGCCGGCGAGCGCAACGGCGCTGATCGCCACCAGCATCGACCGCCTGCTGGCGTTCATCCGTCGTCCTCCGTGGCGTTGCCGTCGATGACGTTCCACTCGACGTCGACGTTCCGGCATGGCAACCGACCGCTGGCCCCCGTCCCCGTGAGTTCGCCTTCGAGTGGCTCGGGAATGCGGATGCAGATCCCCACGACCTCGGTGGCGTCGGCTTCACAGCGGACGTCCGGCGAGCGCAACCCCCGGCAGTACTCTAACTCGATCCGCCCGGGTTCCCAGAAGACGGAATTGATCCGGTACCGATAACAGGACTCGATCTCGCGGTGGGAGACGAACACCGCTTGCGCCGAGAAGTCCGTCGCGTCGAAAAACGCCCGGGCCGACTCGGCGTCCGGCGCTGGAACGCCCGCAGCGAACGACAGCCGGTCTGCCCGCTCGCGGGTTCCGATCAGCCCCCAGCGCAGCGACCGGTCGGCGTCGGGATCGAGGATCACCCGCCGTCCGGTGGGGTTTCTCGGCTTCCGAACCGAAGGGTCCTGCTCGTGTCCGGCGGAGTTCATTCGGGTGGGGCGTCCGTCGCCTGCGACGGGCGTGTCGTCCGTGCCCGAACAGCCGGCGACCGCGACTGCGGCCGGGAGGGCGCCGAGGAACCGGCGTCGCGTCGGGGACATGGTTGACCCCACGGACCGACCCAAACAAGTGTCTTCTGAAAGACCACGCCGGGACGACGCCGCCCCATCGCGAGCGCCGGCGACGTGTCTGCCCCTGGCAGGGCAACCCCCTCGACCGACGGCGAACCCGCCGCCGACGGTCGTCGGCCAGGTCCCGTCCGCAAAAAATGAATAGACAATCGTGATAGTTACGTACGCCACCGTCGGTGGCCGGCTTCGGGCGGGCCGACTGGGGGGAGGCTCCGCCGGACCGGGATTTTTGGACCCACTGCGACCAGGGTCAGTCGATCAGCCGCCGGCGGGTGGTTCACCCTTTTCGTTCCGGATGGCCGCGATGGCGTCCGTTCCCTCCTCGACGTAGCCGCCGTGGTAACACAGCACGTGTGAAACGTCGAGTTCGGCCAGTTTTCCGATGGCGTCGACGGCCTCGGCCTCGTCGAGGGGGCCACGCGGGCCGTCCAGGTCGCCGTCGGGGGCGTGCAGGGCGTCCCCGGAGAGCAGGAACTCCTCGTCGGGGAAGTGAAGCGACGCGTGACCCGGGACGTGACCCGGCGTGTGGTAGACGTCCGCCGGTCCCGCGACGGTGTGGAACCGGACGCCTTCGGTCACCTCGACGTCGACCCGGGCCGGCGGGTAGCGTTCGTCGTCCATCTTGATGGGGTGGTCCCGCCCGTCGACGTAGGGGGCGCACTCGCGGTGGGCGAAGACGACCGGGTCCGTCCGCTCGGCGAGTTCCGCGAGTCCACCCGCGTGGTCCGGGTCCTGGTGGGTGACGAACGCGGCCCGGACGTCCTCCCAGCCGAACCCCGCGTGGTCGAGGCCGGCTTCGAGTTGCCCGGCAGCGCTCGGCCAGCCGGGACAGTCCACGAGCAGGATGCCCCGCTCCGTCTCGACCGCCGCCGGGTTGACCGTTATCTCCCGGTCCTCCAGTTCGAGCGTCACCGCGATCGCGTGAACGCCGTCGACGAGTTCGGAACTGCGGTCGGTGCTACCGTTCGCGGCCTGCGTGTCTCGTGCAGTCATTGGTGGGTGTAGGCTACGGTGTGCGCGCGATGCTCTATGGTGCTCGACGAACGGCCGTCGGGGGTGCAACGTCGTCCCCGGACGACTCCCTCGTCCGTCGGCGGCGACGCGTCGCCGCCGACTCGACCGAACGTCGCCGTCGGATCCCCGGATTCGACCGGAGGCGTTCGATACCGCGCTTTCGAATCCGGAGTCGGGACTACAGGAAACTGATACAAGAAGGCGTCGATTTTATTACGCCAATCTTTCCTATGTAATAATTCGGGGCGGGGAGGGATAAGCGTTTCGGGCGGGAGGGCCGGCACCGTCGCCGCGGTCCTTTAAGTGCTTCTCGCGACAAGGGGTCATAGTGAGGCGTTCTACGGGAAGTCGAACCGGCCAGCACCGGCTGGCCGAACCGACCACCTGCGGGGTGGTTCGGCACCGCCGAGGTGGTTCGGCGGGTCGGACCGTTTTTGCCGCTGGCCATGCAGGTTCGGGTATGGATCTGGAGTTCTCCGGTACGCTCGGACGCATCGTCGACTCCGGCGTCGTGGCGGTAATGCGCGGCGCCGAACGGGATATCGTCGTCGACGTCGCGGAAGCGCTGCTCGCGGGCGGGATCACGGCGCTGGAACTGACCGCGGACTCCGAACACGTCGTCGAGAACGTGGCTGCCGTCCGCGAGGCGGTCGGCGACGAGGCGGTCGTCGGCACGGGGACCGTCTACGACGCCGGGACGGCCCGCGAGGTCGTCGACGCGGGCGCGGAGTTCGTCGTCTCGCCGACGGTCGAACGCGACGTCGTCGAGGTCTGCAACGAACTGGGCGTCACCGTCGCGCCCGGCGCGTTCACGCCCACGGAGGTCCGGACCGCCTACGAGGCGGGCGCGGACGCGGTCAAGGTGTTCCCCGCGGCCAGCGCCGGCCCGAAGCACCTCTCCCGGATCGGCGGCCCGATGCCGGAGGTGCCGCTGATGCCGACCGGTGGGGTAGGCCTGGACAACGCGGCCGACTACGTCGAGGCGGGTGCGGTCGCGGTCGGCGTCGGGAGCGCGCTCGTCGCGGACGACCTGGTCGCGGCCGGCGACTTCGAGCGGATCACGGAGCGCGCCGAATCGTTCGTGAACGCGGTCGAAGACGCACGGAGGTGAATCGGGCGAAACGAACTTTTACACGGACACGTACTTGTACGTGTGGCCTCGAAAAACATCACCGTCACCGAGGACGCCTACGAGCGACTGAAGGCCATGAAACGCGAGAACGAGAGCTTCAGCGACGTGATCACGCGACTGACCGAGACCGCCGACCCGATGGCGTTCGCCGGGTCGGCGCCGGGCATCGCGGAGGACGTCGCGGCCGCCCGCGAGGAACTCGACGCCGACCTGGAGGAGACCCAGGATGAACTGTTTGGACAGTAGTTTCGTCGTCGACTTCCTCGACTCCGAAACGGACCGTCACGACGACGCCGTCGCGTGGATGGAACGCCACGGCGACGAACCGCTGGCGACGCCGTCGATCTGTGCGTTCGAGGTGTTGCGGGGAACCGGCCGCGCCGGTGACGACCGGTTCGACCGCGCGCGGGGGTTCCTCAGGTCGCTGACCGTCCTGGAGTTCGACTTCGCCGAAGCCGCTACCGCGGGCGATCTCGACGGCCAGCTCCACGCCGACGGATCGCCGCTGGGTGCTCGTGATACGATAGTCGCCTCGGCGGCCCGCGAACACGGGTACGCGTTGGTCACGCGCGACCGCGACTTCGAGGCCGTCCCCGGTCTGACCGTCGAACGGTACGTCAGCGACTGACCGTCGTGCTCCGTCGTCCACCAGGTTTGTAGTTTCGAGGGGGAAAACGCCAGAGCATGGCCGACGACTCCCTCGCAACCGTCCAGCGCTCCCTCAAGGACCCGACGATCACGTACCCGCTGTGGCCGCCGCTGACGGAGGGGTGCCCCGAGACCAGTACTGAGGACGTGCAGTACCCCCTGGAGGTGGCCTACGACTACGACGCCGTCGACGCCGACCTGTTCGACGGCCCCCTGGAGCCGGGACTGGAGCGGTGGGCGCCGCTTCTGCCGCCGCTGTCCGCGCCGGGGCTGGGCGAGGGCAACACCCCGCTGGTGGAGATGCCCGAAATCGCGGACTGGGCCGGATTCGACGGCCCGGTGTCCGTCAAAGACGAGAGCCGGAACCCCACCTGGAGCCAGAAGGACCGCCTGAACCGCCTGACGGTGAGCGCCGCCGTCGAGACGGGCGCCGCTGGCGTCGTTGCCTCCTCGTCGGGCAACCACGGCGCGGCGGCGGCCGCCTACGCGGCGCGGGCGGGCTTGCCCTGCGTCGTGTTGACGAGTCCCGAGACGCCGAAGCCGATGCAGGGATTCCTCCGGGCCTACGGCGCGGCCGTCGTCGCGGTCGAGGGGTGGGACGCGAGGGCGCAGGCAGTCGACCGCCTCGCCGACGACCACGGCTTCCACGCCGTGACCAGCCGGACGGGAGTCCACACGGGCCACCCCTTCGGTCCGGAGGGTTACAAGACGATAGCGTACGAACTCTACCGGCAGCTCGGCGAGCGGGTTCCGGGCACCGTCTTCGTCCCGACGGCGCACGCGGAACTGCTGTTCGGCGTCTGGAAGGGGTTCCGCGAACTGTACGACCTCGGCGTCGTGGACGGGACGCCCCGGATGGTCGCCTGCGAACCCGCCGCCAGAGCGCCGCTGGCCGAAGCCGTCGAGGGCGGCGAGGCCGTCGCCGAGGTGGAGTCCGCGCCTACGGACGCCCACTCCATCGCCGCGACCCGGAGCACCCACCGTGGCCGTCTCGCAGTCGTGGAGAGCGACGGGTTCGCGCAGCCAGTCGAGGACGCGACCATCGCGGCGGCCCGGGAGCGACTGGCCGGGGTCGGCCTCTGGCAGGAGTTCTCCGGGGCCGCCGGGGTCGCGGGGCTGCGGGCGGCCGTGGACGAGGACCGCCCGGTCGAACCCCCGGTGGTCTGTCTGGCGACGTCGAGTGGCTTCAAGGACGTCGAGCCGTGGTCCGCGCCCGAATCGGCGTCGGACTGGGGCTCGATCCATTCGACGCTCGTCGAGGAGTACGGGCTGGAACTGGAGGGCTGAGGCTGGCGTTCAGTCGAGACCGATTAAATAACCGAATGGCGCGCGCGAGGAACGCGCGCGAGGGCCGGGGGAGGGCCGGCGCCCTCGGTGGTCGGGCGCCGGCCCGAGCCCGCGGTTGGGGAGGGCGAGGACATCCCTAGGCCTTGCATGCCGCTAGCGTTGGCAGGTTTGACGTGACTCGACGGCATGCAACGCCTAGGGGTTCCTCACGCCTCCCCAGCCTCCTCGTTCGGCCTGGGTTCGCGGCTCCGCCGCTCACCCGGACGCTCACGTCGTCCCTCGCACGCGTTCCTCGCGCGCGCCGTGACGGGAAGTCGAACCGGCCGGTTCAGTGCCGTAGACGGGCCACCGACGAGAAACGACGAACCACCCGACCGACGACGAACCCACGAACTCACCCGTTCGAGTCCGAGCGGGCGATTCGCTGGATGCGCTGGACGCCGCCGGTCTCCTCGACCACCTCGACGACCGGGTCGGGGACCAGCGCTTCCCAGTCGTCGCCGGCGATCATGCGCTCGCGGACCTCCGTGCCTTCCAGGACCTCGCGGTTGAACATCTTCGACCCGCGGACCTCGACGCCGGCCTCGTCGAACAGCTGGACGACCAGCGGGTTGTTCGAGTACGCGACGTCGAAGTCCGGGCTCATGCTCTGGACGTGGCTGACCCACACGGAGTTGCGGTTGAGGTCCTCGATGGGCACGGGGTAGGTCACCAGGTCCAGGTCCACCAGCGACTTGGTGATCATCATGATGCGCTCGCCGGCCGTGAACGGGTCGCTTGAGGTGTGAGACTGGTCGGCGCTGCCGATGCCGACCACGAGTTCGTCGACCTCCTCGGCGATCCGCTCGACGACGCTGTGGTGGCCGTCGTGGTACGGCTGGAACCGGCCGATGTAGAACCCTCTGGTCATCGTCGGAAGGTGGGGCGCCCCCATTTAAAAGAATGACGAGTCACCGATTCCGGGGGAAACGGAGGCTTCAGCCGCCTTCTCCCCCGATTTCTGGAGACGAATTCGGCTATCATGGGGGAGAAAGTATATCAGTCCCGGAACCTTCCTTTGTACTAGCGAGTGGTACATGAACGACGACACGGAACCGGACGACGGACCCGTTCTCGACGGGGGGACCGAAGAGGTCCAGTCGGACGAACAGGTCTCGTCGGATACTGACACGCGACGGGACGAGGAGTCGCCCGGGATCGAGGACCTGGGGAGCGACGTCGACGTCGATGCCGGCGTCGAGGTCGACGAGGACGCCGAAGACGACCTGCTCGGGGGGATCGAAGTCGAGACGACCGATAGGATCGAAGTACCGGACCGGCTGGTCGATCAGGTGATCGGTCAGGACCACGCCCGCGACATCGTCAAGAAGGCGGCAAAGCAGCGCCGCCACGTGATGATGATCGGCTCGCCGGGGACCGGCAAGTCGATGCTGGCGAAGGCGATGTCCGAACTCCTGCCGAAGGAGAGCCTCCAGGACGTCCTGGTCTATCACAACCCGGACGACGGCAACGAGCCGAAGGTCAGGACCGTCCCGGCCGGTAAGGGCGAACAGATCATCGACGCGCACAAGGAGGAGGCGCGCAAGCGCAACCAGATGCGGTCGATCCTGATGTGGTTCATCATCGCCATCATCCTGGGGTACGCCCTCCTCATCGTGCGGAACTTCCTGCTGGGCATTCTCGCGGCCGGTATCATCTACCTGGCGTTCCGGTACACCAGCCGGAACAGCGACGCGATGGTGCCGAACCTGCTGGTGAACAACACGGACACCCGCACGGCGCCGTTCGAGGACGCCACCGGCGCCCACGCCGGCGCGCTGCTGGGCGACGTCCGCCACGACCCGTTCCAGTCCGGCGGCATGGAGACGCC
>CAYTAG010000112.1:0-10709 GCA_964435625.1 uncultured Halobacteriales archaeon
CGCGAGCGCGGCTACGAGCGCGTCCGCATCGCGGTCAACAACCCCTACGCCTACGAGGCGCTGTACCGGGCCGGGTTCGGGTTCACGGGCGAACGGACGGGCATCGCGGAACTCGTCCTGGCGTGGCCGGGCGACCGCTCGCCGACGACCTACCGCGCCGGCCTCGACGCGTTCGCGGACCGGGACCTCTCGACCGACGAGCGCGAATTCCTCGACCGCCGCCGCGCCGAAGGGCCGCCGCCCGTCCACACGGGCGTCGAACCGCCAGAAGGGGCCGCTTCGGAGTCGCTGGAGGGTGGGTGACGGTTCGACGCTGCTGGCGAAGGAGCCGAACCTGCGAGCGCACTCACGACCGTACCGGAAACGAAGCAGTAGCTACCGGACCGTTTCGGTCCCGGACGAAGCGACCGTCACAGCCGTTCGAGGTTCACGGCGCGCGGACCCTTGTCGGCCTGCTCGATGTCGAACTCGACCTCCTGGCCCTCCTCGAGGTCCGGCCCGCCGACGTCCTCCATGTGGAAGAAGACGTCGTCGTCCGTTTCGTCCGTCTCGATGAACCCGTAGCCTTTCCGATCGTGGAAGAAGGCAACCGTTCCCGTGGGCATTCCATGTGTCCCTATCGGCCACCCGTACAAATAGCCATCGACCGTTCGACCGCAGGACGGCGTCGGGAAGGGTAGGTACGCACGGACGATACATTTGAAGCCCCGGCGGTCCTATCCCGGGGCGATGGGAAACGCGGACCTACGCGAGGTGGCCGTCGTCGAGGAGGTGCCGTTCGACGCGCTGGACGGCACGCTGGTGGCCGTCGACGCCCACAACTGGCTGTACCGCTACCTCACGACGACCGTGCGGTTCACCGACGCCGACGCGTACACGACCGCGGACGGCACCGAGGTCGCCAACCTGATCGGGATCGTCCAGGGATTGCCGAAACTACTGGAGAACGACCTCACGCCGGTGTTCGTCTTCGACGGCGGCGTCGTCGACCTCAAGGAAGAGGAGATCGAACAGCGCCGCGAGGACCGCCAGCGTCGCGAGGAGCAACTCGAGGAGGCCCGCGAAGAGGGCGACGCCCTGGAAGTCGCCCGCCTGGAATCCCAGACCCAGCGACTGACCGACGTGATCCACGAGACGACCCGGGAACTCCTCGACCGACTCGGCGTCCCGACGGTCGAGGCGCCCGCGGAGGGCGAGGCCCAGGCCGCCCACATGGCGCGACGCGGCGACGTCGACTACGCCGGGACCGAGGACTACGACGCCCTGTTGCTGGGCGCGCCGCTTACCCTCCGGCAGTTGACCAGCAGCGGCGATCCCGAACTGATGGACTTCGAAGCCACACTGAAGCGCCACGACGTCACCTGGGAGCAACTGGTCGACGCCGCGATCCTGATGGGCACCGACTTCAACGAGGGCGTCCGGGGGTACGGCCCCAAGACCGCGGTTTCCGCCGTCAAGGAGCACGGCGACCTCTGGGGCGTCTTCGACGCCGAGGACGTCTACGTCGAGCACGCCGACCGCATCCGCGAGTTGTTCCTGGACCCGACGGTGACCGACGACTACGCGTTCGAGGCGGCCGTCGACCCGGACCTGGCCGCCGCCCGCGAGTACGTCCGCGAGTGGGGGGTTCCGGACGACGCCGTCGGCCGCGGCTTCGAGCGGATCGAAGACGCCGCCGCCCAGACCGGACTCGACCGGTGGACGTGAGCGGACCACTGCGCCCGTCCGCCGACGTATTTTTCGGCTGACGAGTACGTCAAAGCATTAATACGCGGCGGGCGTCCCGCCAGACGAGCCGTGATTCCCCGACGATGCGAACTGCCCATCCCGGACGCCGGAGCCCGATTCCGATGACCGGACACTTCTCGGAGGCGGACCGCCGCGAGATAGCCGGGCGCGCTCGGACGCTCCACGAACGCCTCGACGGCCCGTCGAACGAGCGGGGCGGGGACCCGACGTTCGATCCCGACGCGGTCCTCGACGAGTGGCGGGACCTGTTCCCCGACGAGTCGGCGTTCGCGGACCGGCTCGAACGCGGAGGGCTCTCGGAGGCCGAGATCCGCGAACAGGTCGCGGCGACGCGCTGGCCCGCCGACGAACCGCTCCCCGAATGGATCAACGAGCTAGCGGCGCTGGTCGAGTACGTGGAGACGACCGACCCCGACGGGGGGCCAGTAGCCGTCGGCGACGTACCGGACGACGACGACCGACCGGCGATTTCAGGGGACGTCCCCTTCGCGGCCCTCGTGGCGCGGATCGCCGGGTACGCGTACGAGCGCCTCCCCGGACCCGTGCCGGCAGACGCGGTCGACCCGATGGTCGAGTGGTTCGGGCGGCGGTGCCGCGTCCTCGTGACCAGGGCACTGTACGTCGAGTTCAAGAGCTTCGTCTCCCACCACGACCTCGACCTGGCGCGGGCGGACCCCGGGGAGTTCGAGGACCCGCCGACGGAGCTGTACGAGGCGTTCGTCGACGCCATGGTCGACGGCGGGTTCCGGAACCTCTGTCTCGAGTATCCCGTCCTGGCGAGACAACTGGTCGAGGTAACGAACCAGTGGATCGACGCCCTCGCGGAACTTGCACGCCGGATCGAGGCGGACCGCGCCGCGCTGGCCGAGCGGTTCGGCGTCGACGGGGCCGTAACGAGCCTCGACCCGCTGGCAAACGACACACACGCACGCGGCCGCCTGCCGGTGCGCGTCGACTTCGAGTCGGGCGAGGTCATTTACAAGCCCCGCCCCGTCGACGCCGGGAAGGCCCTCTACGGGATCCTGGATCGGCTCGAGGACCACCTCCCGCGGTCGTCGGTCAGGACCCCGCGATACCTCCTGCGGGAGGGCTACGGCTGGATGGAACCGGTCGAGTACCGCAGTCCCGGCGACGAGGCCGCCGTCCGGCGCTACTACGAGCAGGCGGGGATGCTCGTCTGTGCGGCGTACGCGCTCGGCCTGACCGACTGCCAGTTCGAGAACGTGATCGTCGACGGCGAGCGCCCCACGATCCTGGACGCCGAGACGGCGTTTCACGCCTACCTCGCGCCGTCCGTGCGGACCATGCCGGCCGGCGTCGCCGAGTGGAGCGGCCACACCGTGCTGTCCACCTCGATGCTCCCGTGGACCATCGGCGATCCGACCGGCCCGGACGTCGAAGACGAACGCGCCCCGGTCGCGGCCTTCGGGGACGACAGCGGGGAACTCGAACTGTCGGGGTTCCCCCGGCCGAGCGTCGAGGCGGTCAACACGGACGTGATGTCCGTCGAGAGCGAAGCGCCCACCATCGACCGCACGGCGAACACGCCGACGGTCGACGGCGAGGACCGCCTCCCGGGCGAGTACGTCGACGAGATGGTCCGGGGGTTCGAGCGGACCTACGAGACGGTCCGTCGACTCCGCGACGAGGGGCGGTTCCGGTCGGAGATCGTCGACGAGCAATTGCCCGACGGGATCGAGACGCGGCTGGTGTACCGGGGGACCTACCGGTACGCCTCCGTGCTCCGGTCGGCGGCGGCGCGGGACCCGCTCCGGGACGGGACGCGTCTCACCGTCGCGTTCGAGCGACTCGCCGTCCCGTTTTTCGACGGGCGGATTGAATCCGACCGGTGCTGGCCGCTGTACGCCGCCGAGCGCCGGAGCCTGCGACGGCGCGACGTCCCCCGGTTCATCACCACCCCGACCGGAACGGCGGTCTTTCACGATGGCGCGCCCGTCGAGTGTGCCGTGGACTCGTCGGGGTACGAACGGTCCAGGCAGCGCCTGGACGCGATGGGCGATGCCGACCGCAGCCGGCAGGTCTGGCTGCTCGAACGCTGTTTCCGGTCGTTCGACCTCGCGGGGTCTGGGGCCGAGCCGACGGAACCGTCGGACGAACGGCTGTCGGCGGCCGCTGCCGACCTCGGCGAGGACGTGATCGACGCGGCGGTCGACACGCCGGCGGGCAGACGGTGGGTGTCCTTCGAGAGTTCCGGGGGCGACTCGACGCTCACGATGTTGCCGTCCGGGAGTACCCTGTACAACGGCCGTGGCGGGATCGGCCTCGCCTTTGCAGCACTGGCCGAGGCGACCGACCGGGATCGGTTCCACCGGTACGCGGTCGAGGCCCTGGACGGCGTCGTCGACGAGGTGCGGGACGGAGGCCCCCAGTCGCTCGGTGGAACGGCCGGGCTGGGGTCGGTCGTGTACGTCCTGTCGGTCACGGCGGACCTGCTCGACGTTCCCGAATACCGGCGCGTGGCGGCCGACGTCGCCGGGGAGGTCACCGACGAACTGCTCGCGGCCGACGACACTTTCGACGTCATGGCCGGCAGTGCGGGCACCTTGCTCGCGCTGCTGGCACACCACGACCGCTACGGGGGGCCGGACGTGCTCGACCGGGCCGTCGCCTGCGGCGAGCGACTGCTCGACGCCCGGGTCGAGGTCGACGGCTACCGCGTGTGGCGGACGCTCGACGACGACCCTCTGGTCGGGTTCGCCCACGGATCGAGCGGGATCGCGTACGCGCTCGCACGACTCGCGGCGACGGTGGACGATTCGCGGTACGAGGCTGCCGTCCGGGAGGCGCTCGACTTCGAATCCGCGCAGTACTCCCCCGAGAGGGACAACTGGCTCAACCCGACCTGGGACGTCGCGGAGGCCGACGTCGACCGCTGGTGTTACGGGCGGACCGGGGTCGCGCTCGCACGGCTCGGGATCGGTACCCACCTCGGCGACGAGTCGCTGATCGAGGGGGCCACAGAGGTCCTGGCGGTGACGGAAGCGGCCGGCCTGGGCCCCCTCGACACCGTTTGTTGCGGGAACGTCGGACGGGCCGAGGCGATGCTCGAAGCCGCCCGGCGGAGGGGGGCCCCGTCGACCGACGCCAGGGCGTTCGCTGGCGGCTGTCTGGCCCGGGCGGAACGAGAGGGCTCGCTGTCGATCCCCGGCCACGCCGAGGCGGTCACCGACCCGACGTTCTTCGACGGCGTCGCGGGGGTCGCGTACACCCTGCTCCGATTGCGGAACCCCGACGACCTCCCGTGCGTGCTGTTACTCGAATAGGTGCAGGGCCCGTCCGGCCCCGGAGACGCACGATTTTCGATCCCGCCTTCGTGTTACAGTTAGTTCGATCCCGCCTTCGTGTTACAGTTGGTCGTCACATTTCGTCTAGTATATTTACATTTACTGAAGAAATTACAATGCCGACAAAAATTTTTTGTACAGAGCATGACGACGTAGGCACGCATGTCGGTTGCACTCGACAACACCACGACCGAGGCGCCCAGCAAGTCCGAATTCGACGCGGAGTTCGACGTGGAGCCCGACGACCCGTCCGGAGAACCGGCCCAGGGCTGTTGTGCCGGCCCCTTTACCTACGAGTGTACGACCCCCTGTTGAGGGTCCTGCACCTCCAGACCTGAACTGACCCCCGACCGCCCTTCGAATTTTTCGTCGACGGTCCCGGTGTCGGTTACCTGGACGATCCCGGCCGAGCGTCCGTGACCGGCGGTCAGTCGGCCACGCCGACGTCCACGTCGGGTAGCGTCCGGAGCGCGAGAGTGACGCCCGCGGTCCACCCGAAGTCGTACTGGAGTTCGTACTCGCCGTGGCCGGTCGCCAGCGAGCGCTCGCGGACGTCGTACTTCTCCGCGGTCCGGCCCGTCCGCTCGAACACCGACTCGACCAGGCCGAGCCAGCGGTCGGCCACCTCCGCCGCGAGATCGTGGTGGTTGTACCGTCGGAGGCCGACGACCGCCATCCAGTGCAGGGGCGCCCAGCCGGCCGGCGCGTCCCACTGCTCGCCGGACTCGTAAAGCGTGGTCAGGAGGCCGCCGTCGACCAGGAACGACTCCCGGAGTCGCCGCGCCACCGCGTCGGCCCGTTCCGGCCGAGCGGCGCCCGTGAACAGGGGGGCCACGCCCGCGAGCACCAGCCGGTCCGAGGGCTCGTCGTCGGTCCAGCAGTAGTCGACGTACCAGCCCGCATCGTCGTCCCAGAAGTACCGGTCGATTGCCTCGCGGCGCCCCGCGGCCGCCCGCTCGAACCGTCCGGCCCGCCCCGACTCCCCGACGGCGTCGTACCACTCCGCCAGCGAGGACTCGACGCCGTAGAGCACCGCGTTGAGGTCGACGGGGGCGAGGTCGGTCGTCCGGACCGTCGAGAGGTCACCGGGATCCGTGAGCCACCGGCTACTGAAGTCCCAGCCGGACTCGCAGGCCGCCCGGAGGTCCCGGAACAGCGCCTGGCGGCGGTCGGCCGACACCGTCGCCCCGAGCCGCGCGTCGTGGCCGTACGACTCCGGGCGCGGCGTCGCGCGGTCGTCCCAGTAGCGGTTCAGCAGGGTCCCGTCGACCGTCCTGACGACCCGGCGGTGGGCGGCCGGGCCGTCTGCCGGGAGGACATCCCCGGCCCCGGCAACCCAGAACTCGTACTCCCGCTGGAGGTACGGCAGGTACTCCTCGATGGCGGAGACGCCACGCTCGCGTTCGAGGATCGCCAGCGTCCGGTAGAACAGCGGCACCTGCGACCGACTGTCGTAGTAAACCCGGTTGCCAAGCGGGATGAACCCGAACCGGTCGATCAGGCTGGCGAAGTTCTCGACGAGGTCGACCACCCTGTCTAGCTGGCCCGCCGCGGCCAGCCCCTCCGCCGTGAAGTAGCTGTCCCAGTAGTACGCCTCCCGGAACCGACCGCCCGGGACGACGTGGGGGTTCGGCAGCGACAGGAGCGTGTCGCCCCCGGACTGTTCGGGCTCGAACCGGCGGACGAGGGCGGACCAAAGCGCCTCGACGTAGTCGTCCAGCGACTCCCCGTCGGGCATCCCGGGATCGATCCGTCCGGGGACCTCGAAGTGTGATTCGACGAACGACTCCAGGTCGAACCCGGGGTCGTCCCGGCGGTCGCGGTAGCGCTGGCGGACGACTTCCGGGGGTGCCGTCGGCTCCGCGTCCACGAACGTCTTCGCGTCGTCGAACAGCCCGTGCTCCTGGACTGCCCGGTGGAGGGCCCCGGCGACCTGTGGATACCGGCTGTAATCCAGGAGGTCTTCGCTCACGGTCGATATACTTACACAACGGTTACAAGAATCTTCCGGCCTGTCACTGCAACGACACGGGGAGAGCGACGGAACGGGCGATCCATCCGCGGGAAGAGCCACGATGACCGATTCCGGCGAGTTCGTTAGGATTAACTATAGTTAGTATCAATAATCGTGGCAATGACGGGGATATCCCTGCAGGACGTTAGCAAACACTTCGACGGGGGCGAGACCGTCGCGAACCACCGGATCGACCTCGAGGTGGAGGACGGCGAGTTCCTCGTCCTGCTCGGGCCGTCCGGGAGCGGGAAGACCACCACGCTCCGGTTGATCGCGGGCCTGGAGACCCCGACGGGGGGCGACATCTACTTCGGGGACCGCCGGGTCAACGACGAGTCGCCGAGCGACCGCAACGTGGCGATGGTGTTCCAGAACTACGCGCTGTACCCCCACATGACCGTCGAGGGGAACATCGCCTACCCGCTGAAAGTGCGGGGCGTTCCCGCGGCCGAACGCGAGAAACGGATCGAGGAGACCACGGAACTGTTGCACATCGACGACCTGCTGGAGAAGAAGCCGGCCGAACTGAGCGGGGGCCAGCGCCAGCGCGTCTCGCTGGCCCGGGCCATCGTCCGGCAACCGTCGGTGTTCCTGCTGGACGAACCGCTCAGCAACCTCGACGCGAAACTCCGGCTGGAGATGCGATCCGAACTCAAGCGCCTCCAGAGCGAACTCGACATCACGGCGGTGTACGTGACCCACAACCAGGAGGAGGCCATGAGCATGGGCGACCGGATCGCCGTGATGAACGAGGGGACGATCCGCCAGGTTGCGAGGCCCGAGGAACTGTACCGCCGGCCGAAGACGACCTGGGTCGCGAAGTTCATCGGATCACCGCCGATGAACCTCCTCCAGGGAACCCGGCGGAACGGCACCGTGGAACTCGTCGACGGGAGTTCGGTCGGGCTCGACGCCGGCGGCGGGGCCGGGCGGATCTCGCTGGGGGTCCGTCCGGAGGACCTCTCGGTCAGCACCGGGCGGCCGAACGGTCACGCCATCGCGGGCACGGTCGACACGGTCGAACCGCTCGGGGAGTACACCATCGTCAACGTCTCGGTCGAGGACCGGATCGTGAAGGCGAAAGAGCCGACCACCACCGTCGAACGGGGCGACGAGGTCTACCTCTCGTTCGACGACGACGACGTCTACCTGTACGACGAGGGCGGCGAACTCCTGTCGTGATGACCATGGCCCTGCAAGACTCAATCGACGTGGTGCAACGGGGAATCGAGGAGCGACTCGGCCGGGAGGTCGACTGGGACAAGACGAAGGCGATCCTGGTCTTCCTGCTGCCGGGGCTGACGCTGTTCGGCATCTTCTCGTTCGGGCCGATGGTGTACTCCGTGGTCGGGAGTTTCTTCGCGTGGGAGGGCTTCGACCTCGTCGGGTTCGTCGGCCTGCAGAACTGGGAGGAGACGCTCACCGATCCGCTGATCATCAACTGGGACAACGTCCTGGCGTTCCGGTTCCCGATGGGCGCGTTGCCCCAGAACATCCTGTGGATGATCCTGCACGTCCCGGCCAGCACCCTGCTCGGCCTCGGGCTCGCGTTGCTGTTCGCGGACCTACGCGGCCGGCGCATCCTCCGGACGCTGGTCTTCCTGGGCTTTACGACCCCCACCGTCGTCATCGGGCTGGTCCTGCTGTTCGTGTACGACCCGCAGGCGGGGGTCTTCAACGAGTTGCTGCGAGTGATCGGGATGGAGGGGATGGTCCGGGACTGGCTCAGTCGACCGCAGGTCGCCATCTACGCGCTGATCGCCGGCGGCATCTGGGTCCAGACCGGGTTCAGCATGCTGCTTTACAGTTCGGCGCTGGCCTCCATCGACCCGGCGTTGCTGGAGTCGGCCCGGATCGACGGCGCCGGCCCGCTCCGGCGGTTCAAGGACGTCATCTGGCCGCTGGTCAAGCCCGTGACCGCGGTGGTCGTCATCATGGGGATGATCTGGGTCCTGCGGATCTTCGCCATCGTCTACGCCGCGGGTGGCCCCTCGGGCGGCCCGAACCACGTGTACTCCGTGCTCGGGCTGGAGGTGTTCAACTCGGCGTTCCAGGTGCCCGTCGAGTACGGGAAGGCGATGGTCGTCGCGCTGATCGAACTGGTCATCGCGCTGCCGCTGGCAGCGTACATCGCGAACATGGAGTGATACGTCATGGAAGAGGAACACACCGTCGACGCGCCGCCGGAGACCGCACCGGAGACCGACCTCGACCCGTGGACGAGGATCCGCTACGCGCTGCCGACGCTGCCGCGGGCGGCCAGGTACGGCCTGGCCATCGGCATCGCCCTCCTGTGGATCGTCCCCTTCATCGGCCTGCTGATGGCGTCGTTCCGGCCGCTCTCGGAGATCATCCACGGGTGGTGGCACCTCGAAGGGATGACCCTCACGCTGGAGAACTACCGGGCGGCGCTGGACTTCACGACCGCGCCGATGTCGCAGACGCTGATCAACACCGCCATCGTGACCATCCCCTCGGTGATGGTGGTCATGTTGCTCGGCGCGATGGTCGCGTACCCGTTCGCGCGGTTCGACTTCCCGCTGAAGAAGACGCTGTTTTTCGTGTTGATCATCGTGATGGCGGCCCCGCCGGAACTGGTCGCGATGGGCAACTACAACACGCTCCGGGACGTCGGACTGTTCAACACGTACCTCGGGTTGATCCTGGTCCACATCGGCTGGGGGATGGGCTGGGTGGTGATGTTCCTGCGGAACTACCTGCTCGGGTTGCCCGACGAACTCGAGGAGGCCGCCCGGATCGACGGCGCCTCGCGCTACCAGATCTTCCGCACCATCGTCCTGCCGTTCTCGGCGCCGGCGCTGGTCTCCGTGGCGGTCATCCAGTTCACCTGGGTCTGGAACGCCTTCTTCTTCCCGATGGTCTTCATGCGCTCGTCGGAGCTGTATCTGGCGCCGCAGGTCCTCCCGCTGATGAAGGGCCGCCTCCAGATCGACTGGGGACTGGTCGCCGCCGGTTCGATCCTGACGATGGCGGTGCCGGTCCTGCTGTTCGTCGTCCTCCAGCGGTACTACACGCGGGGGATGGTCGCCGCGGTCGCCGACTGAGGCGATCCGGCCGCCGTCCGATCGCTGGCGTCGTTTCGTTCTCGGGCATCGACCGTTCGCGGAGAGGCGTCGACCACTTGCGAGTAGCCGTCGCGAGGATCGACGGGCCGGCGGCCTTCAGCCGCCGGTCCTACACGGGGACGACGCCGGCGGCCGTCGCGATCACGGTGATCGCGATCACGAGCAGTTCGGCGACGAAAAACGGCTTCGAGGAGTGCCACCCGAAGTACAGGATGGCACCGAGCGGGACGGCCGCGATGACAGCGGGCCACAGGCCCCTGACGAACAGGGTCGCGAAAAACGCGGTCGCGAACAGGTACAGCGCGTCCATCGCGACGGTGCTGGGGTTCCGCGAGCGGAGCTCCTCGGGGTCGAACAGCTCCCCGAACGAGGGGAGGCCGTCGCTCCCGCCGTCCGTTCGGTGCTCCGGCACGGTCATCCCTGCAGCGATTCGTCCTGCGCGGAGTCCAGCGTCGAGAGGATGGAGTCCAGGCCCCGGTCGGGCTCGGACCACAGGCCCTTGAGCTGCGACCAGAACTCCTGCTGGAAGGGGTTGCCCAGCGCGTCGTCGAGGTC
>CAYTAG010000113.1:0-10608 GCA_964435625.1 uncultured Halobacteriales archaeon
TGATGAACAGCACCGACATCCCGAACTCGTCCTGAAGGTCGTTGATGAGGTCGAGGATCTGTGCCTGGATGGTCACGTCCAGCGCGGTCGTCGGCTCGTCGGCGATCAAAAGCTGGGGTCGGCACGCCAGCGCGATGGCGATGAGCACGCGCTGGCGCATGCCGCCCGAGAACTCGTGGGGGTACTCGTCGAGCCGCTGGGTCGCCTCGGGGATGCCGACCTCTTCGAGCATGCGAACGGTCTCCTCGACGACCTCGTCTTCGAGTTCCTCGCCGCCGATCCGGGGCAGGATCGAGCCGATGGCGTTGAGCCAGGTGTCCTTCTTGCGGCCGCCGTACTGGTGGAGTCGCAGGCTCTCTGCCACCTGCTCGCCGACGGTCACCGCGGGGTTGAGCGACGTCATCGGGTCCTGGAAGATCATGCTCATCTCCCCGCCGCGGATCGTCCGCATCGTCTCCTCGGGGGCCTCCGTCAGTTCGACGGTCCCGGCCGCCTCGTCGACGAACCCGGCGGCGTCGGAGTCGTCGGCGAACCGCGACGCGAGGTCGGGATCGTGCAGCGTCACGTCGCCGGCCGCGACGTAGCCCGGATCGTCGACGAGACCCATCGCCGACAGCGCGGTGACGCTCTTGCCGGACCCGGACTCCCCGACCAGCCCGAGGGTCTCGCCCTCGCGGATGGTGAGGTCGACGTCCTCGACGGCCCTGACGGTGCCGCGCTCGGTGTCGAACCGCGTGTGGAGCCCGGAGATGCGCAGTAGGTCTCTCACTGCTCCGTACTGGCGGACCCGAAAGGAAATACCTTTCCAATCGACCCCCATGGGGCCGCCGTCGGTCGCCCCGCCGTGGCCGTTCGGGTCGTCGTTGCTCCGTCCGTCGCCGTGGACCACCGGGTCGTCCTGCGGCTTCGCTCGCGGGGCGTGGACGTCGTCAGCGGCCGGTCGGTCGCACCACGTCGGCCAGCGTCACCAGGACGCCGAGCACCCAGCCGACGGGAACGGCGATGGAGAACCACATCAGGACGTAGGCGTACCCCACGAGGTCGAAGTACGCGTGGATCGTCGACCGGAGCCCCAGGGGTTCGAACGCGTTCGAGAGGATCCAGATGGCCAGCGACTCGCTGCTGGGGAACACCACGTCGGCGAGCGCCGGCGAGTACAGGGCCGCCACCACCGGCGGCAGGAAGATGGCCGTCACCGCGAACGGATAGGCGAGCAGCACCGTCGTCGTCCGGCCGTCGATCCGGGCGAACAGGACGGCGAGCACGGCCGAGACCGTTGCGACCCCGCCGGCTGCGACGACCGCGAGAAAGCCCTCGAAGGGGAATCTCGCGCGCGCGAAAAGCGCCAGGGCGCCCCAGGCCAGCGCCGACAGCAGGACGACGCCGAGCAGGCCGACCCGGGCCGCCCCGGCGTCGATCCGGCGGACCTGGAAGCGGACGGCGACGCCGAGCAGCGCCAGCGGGTAGGTCAGCGCTACCACGAGCGCCCCCAGGACCCCCCACAGGCGGTAGGTGTAGATGCCGCGGGTGGTGGTCGGCTTCCACTTCCCCAGGACCGTCCCTTCCGCACCGATCTGGCGCGGGTAGACCAGGCCCATCCAGTGTTCGTGGAACCGCTTGAGGTCGACGACGAGGTCGCCGACTAGGTTCCGGTCGTCGCGGGTGGCCCCCATCGGTACCTAGTGGGGCCGCACGGCCTTTGAACGTTCCGAAGGTCGGCGTTACCGACGGGGCGACCGTCGGGACGTTCGGATTACCACGGCGCGAACCCGGGATCGACGCAACGGTGCCGCCGTTCGACGCCGTCGATGCGCGCCACCTCCTCGTCGGCGAGCGACAGCGACAGCGACCGCCAGTTGTCCCGGACGTGGTCCGCGCCGGTCGCCTTCGGGATGGCAGTGACGCCCTTCCCGCGGAGCCACGCGAGGCTGACCCGGGCCGGACTCGCGTCGTGGGCGTCGGCGACGTCCCGAATCTCGGGGACTTCGAACACCTCGCCGCGGGCCAGCGGCGAGTAGGCCACGACCTCGATCCCCGCGGACTCGCAGTACTCCCGGACCTCCTGCTGGGGCAACAGGGGGTGCAGTTCCACCTGGTTGGCGAAGATCGGCGCGTCCAGGGCCTCCCGGGCGGCGTCGAGTTGCTCGGGCAGGAAGTTGCTCACGCCGACGCGCTCGATCAGCCCCTCCTCGGCCAGTTCGTCGAACGCGGGGAAGGTTTCCCCGGGATCGTACGCGCCGGAGGGCCAGTGGACGTACAGCAGGTCGAGGTACTCGACGCCGAGGCGGTCGAGGCTCTCGCGGACGGTCGCGAGGACGTCGTCGTACGCGAGGTTGTAGGGATGGACCTTCGTCGCCAGGAACACCTCCTCGCGGTCGACGTCGGCGGCGGCGATCCCCTCGCCGACGGCGGCCTCGTTGTCGTACATCTGGGCGGTGTCGACGTGGCGGTAGCCGGTTTCGAGGGCGGTCCGGACGCTGGCCGCGCACTGTTCGGGGTCGGTGTTCTGCCAGGTGCCGAGGCCGAGCATCGGCATGCCGCTGGTTCGCGGGCAGCCCTCGGGGGCGGGCATCGGATCGCTCATGAGCGTCGGTACCCTCCTGTCACGGATAGACGTTGGGAACCAGGCACGGCGCCGTCACCCGCGAACCTCGTATCGCACGGGCAGCGACCGGGGGCCGTACACCAGCATGCTGCCGGTAGCGGGGAGGTCTTCGGTCGCTGGGTCGATGGTTTCGAAGCGGTCCAGCAGTGCGGTCAGGGCGGTTTTGGCTTCCAGGCGGGCCAGGGAGGCACCGAGGCAGGTGTGGACGCCGTGGCCGAAGGCGACGTGGCGGTTCGGTTGGCGGTCGGGCACGAACGCGTCGGCGTCCTCGAAGACCGCCGCGTCGCGGTTGGCCGATCCCAGCCACGCCACCACGCTCGATCCCGCCGGGACCTCGTGGTCGCCCAGGGTCACGGCCTCGGTCGTCCACCGCTCCATCGTCCGCACCGGCGAGCGGTACCGCAGGACCTCCTCGACCGCCAGTTCGAGGGCCTCGTCGTCGCCCCGGAGGTCCTCGAAGTGGTCGTGTTCGCCCAACGTCCAGACGGCGTTGGTGAGCAGGCTGGTCGTGGTGACGTTGCCCGCGATCAGCAGGAGGACGACGAACCCGAACATCTCCTCGGCGGACAGCT
This sequence comes from uncultured Halobacteriales archaeon, assembly GCA_964435625.1. GTDB lineage: Archaea > Halobacteriota > Halobacteria > Halobacteriales > PXRE01 > PXRE01. The sequence continues at coordinate 3,178 of CAYTAG010000113.1, forward strand.
CCCCCGTGGCGGCGATCCGCGAGAGGAGGTCGTCCTGGGGGTCCGCCCGCCGGGCCGCCAGCAACTCCTCGAAGTACGCCTCCAGCTCCGCGTAGATGGACAGTTTCTTCTCGGCCCGGTCGGACCCCTCGCCGGCGTCGCCGGTGGACGTGGCGACGAGGCTCATCGACCACTCGCGGAACTGGTCGCGGTCCTCGGGAGGGACGCCGAGCAGGCCGGCGATGACGGTGACCGGCAGGGGGTACGCGAACGCCTCCACGAGGTCGAACTCGCCGGTCGAGTCCTCGATGGCGTCGTCGAGGAGGTCGTCGGCCATCTGCTCGATGTCCGGGGCGAGTTCGGCCACGGTGCCGGGTTTGAAGAAGTCCTCGACGGTCTCGCGCAGTTCCGTGTGCCGCGGCGGATCCTGGTGGAGCATCGACTGCGAGATGACGGTCGTGTTCTCCTCGGTGTACTCCCCGCTGGTGAACTTGTTCGAGGAGAACGTCTCGTGGTCGGCCAGGACCCGCTTGACGGTTTCGTAGTCGAAGACGTCGTAACACTCGCGGGCCTCGTCGTAGCGCACCCCTCCGGCCGTCCGCTGGCGGCGGTACCAGTCGAACGGGTCCAGTTGCGCGTCCGGACTCCGCAGCGGCCGCGGGAACGCGTCCATCGGTCTGACGTTCTGGTCTGACATTTGCTCGAATTGATAAATTGAACTAGATTCACTTTATAATTTTTGCCGACCTGGGGGAGAGTAAATGTTGGGATTCTATAATTACTGGCGCCCCTCGGCGGGGGACACGACGCCCCGTTTCTCGTATCGCACGGGCAGCGACCGGGGGCCGTACACCAGCATGCTGCCGCTCGGCGGGAGGTTCTCGGTGATCGGGTCGATGGTTTCGAAGCGGTCCAGCAGTGCGGTCAGGGCGGTTTTGGCTTCCAGTCGGGCCAGCGAGGCGCCCAGGCAGGTGTGGATGCCGTGGCCGAAGGCGACGTGGCGGTTCGGTTGGCGGTCGGGCACGAACGCATCGGCGTCCTCGAAGGCCGCCGTGTCGCGGTTGGCCGACCCCAGCCACGCCACCACGCTCGACTCCGCGGGAATCTCGTGGTCCCCGATGGTGACGTCCTCGGTGGCCCAGCGCTGCATCGCCATCACCGGCGAGCGGTACCGCAGCACCTCCTCGATGGCCAGGTCCAGGGCCTCCTCGTCGTCCCGGAGGTCCTCGAAGTGGTCGTGTTCGCCCAGCGTCCAGACGGCGTTGGTGATCAGGTTCGTCGTGGTGACGTTGCCCGCGATCAGCAGGAGGTGACAGAAGCCGAATATCTCCTCGGCCGAGAGTTCGCCGGCGCTGGCGATCCGCGAGAGGAGGTCGTCCTGGGGGTCCGCCCGCCGGGCCGCCAGCAACTCCTCGAAGTACGCCTCCAGCTCCGCGTAGATGGACAGTTTCTTCTCGGCCCGGTCGGACCCCTCGCCGGCGTCGCCGGTGGACGTGGCGACGAGGCTCATCGACCACTCGCGGAACTGGTCGCGGTCCTCGGGAGGGACGCCGAGCAGGCCGGCGATGACGGTGACCGGCAGGGGGTACGCGAACGCCTCCACGAGGTCGAACTCGCCGGTCGAGTCCTCGATGGCGTCGTCGAGGAGGTCGTCGGCCATCTGCTCGATGTCCGGGGCGAGTTCGGCCACGGTGCCGGGTTTGAAGAAGTCCTCGACGGTCTCGCGCAGTTCCGTGTGCCGCGGCGGATCCTGGTGGAGCATCGACTGCGAGATGACGGTCGTGTTCTCCTCGGTGTACTCCCCGCTGGTGAACTTGTTCGAGGAGAACGTCTCGTGGTCGGCCAGGACCCGCTTGACGGTTTCGTAGTCGAAGACGTCGTAACACTCGCGAGCGTCGTCGTAGCGCACCCCTCCGGCCGCCCGCTGGCGGCGGTACCAGCCGAACGGGTCCAGTTGCGCGTCGGGACTCTGGAGGGCTTCCGGGAACCTGCCGAGCGGTTTGGACTTCTGGTTGGTCATGGGTCTTCCACGGCTTTATTATATAGGATGATACTTATAATTTTTAGCAAAGAATGAACTTATAATTGGTGACATTAAACGGTTCTTCCGGGTTTTCGAACCGGAATGGAAGCCGGTTCCTGGCGGTCCGGGCGGCCGAGCGAGTGGGAATCCGCGGACCGTCGACGCCGTGACGAACTCCGGTCTCCCGGCGGGACGCGGCGTCGCCGGGAACATTCAGCAACACTGAATACAGGTAGGTTTGACGTACAGGTATGGACGACCGGTACGACGTGGTGATCGCCGGCGCCGGGCCTGCGGGGGCACAGTGTGCGCGGGACCTGGCCGCGCGGAACTACGACGTGGTCGTGCTGGAGACGGAACCGGAAGCGGAGTTCCCGGGCCGGAGCAACAAGTCGACGGGCGGGACCTTCCCGTCGATGATGGCCTCGTTCAACGTCCCGGACGACGTCGTGATGAACTTCACCGACAGCGTCGTCCTCGAATCGCCGAACGAACACGTCGTCCAGGAGCAGGCGGGCGCCGTCCTGGAGTTCGCGGACTTCAAGCAGTTCCTCGTCGACGACGGCCGCGAGAAGGGCGCGGAGTACCGGTTCGACGCCCGGGTCTCGAAGCCGGTGATGGACGGCGGGGAGGTCGTCGGCGTCCGGTACGACGGCGACGAGGAGGTCTACGGCGACGTGGTGATCGACGCGACCGGGCCGAGCGCGCCGCTGGCGAAGGCGCTGGGGGTGAGCGACCTCCAGCGGGACAAGCAGGCCATCGGCATCGAGTACGAGTTCGAGGGCGTCGACGTCGACCACCCCGACTACGCGGACCTGACCGACGCGATGATGCTCAGGCTCGACCACGAGTACGCCCCGGGCGGGTACGCCTGGATCTTCCACACCGGCGGGGACACGGCGAAGGTCGGCCTCTGTTACATCCGCAACGAGAGCTACCAGCGTTTCAGTACCGCCGACCGGACCATCGACGGCTACCTCGACCACTGGCTGGACACCGACCCCCGGTTCGCGGACGCCGAGCGCCTGGAAGGCAAGGTCCACCGGGGGTCCGCGCACATCCAGCCGCCCGGCAGCCTGAGCACGGACAACTTCGTGGCCATCGGGGACACGGTGCCGACCATCGACCCCCTCTGGGGAGAGGGCATCCACAAGTGCATGGAGTCCGCGCGGGCCGCCGCGATCACCGTCGACCACTGTCTCACCCCCGACGAGCGGGACACCTCCGCGGAGAACGTCTCGGTGTACGACGACCTGTGGCACGAGCAGGTCGCCCCGAAGATGGATGCCCGCCTGCTGATGACCCACCTGCTGTACTACGCGCCCAACGAGCGGTACGACCGGCTGATGCGGGACCTGAACCGGCTGGACCAGGAGACGCTGGCGGAGGCCAACGCCGGCAACAAGCGGGCAATTGCGAAGCTGTTGCACCTGGGAGACCTCCCGATGCTCGCGTCGTTCGCCAGGGAGTACTACGGGAGTTGACGCCAGCCTCCTGGACGGTATCAGCATCGTTTCGATGGGGACGTCATTTCTACAGGGCCATCGTCGAGCGCCGTTTCGGCAGGTGATCGTCGGACGCTCGGCGCGCGCGAGCAACGCGCGCGAGGGTCGGGGGAGGGCCGGCGACCTCGGCGGTCGGTCGCCGGCCCGAGCCCGCGGCTGGGGAGGGCGAGGACATCCCTAGTCGCCCGGGTGCCGCGTCCCTGCCCGTCCGACGATCACCCGTTTCGGACTTCCGGCGGATTCATCCGCAACGTCTCGCCCGTCCGACGATCACCGGCTCTGACGTCCACCAATCTTCCGCGCGGGTCCCTGCCCGTCCGACGATCCACCGGCTTCGATATCGCGTTCGTGCCGACGCCCCACCGACGACGCCCCGTGTCTTTATGCTCGCCGCGTGCCAACGACTAGCACGTGAGTGCCAACCGCCAGCGGCTCACGGGGGACAACACCAACGCCTGGGGACACCGCCTGGTCGGGGACACGCTCGTCTACGAGTGTCCGAACTGCGAGTGGGGGGAGATCCCGGTCGTCGACATGATCGAGGAGGACGCCGGCCGGTGTCCCGACTGCGAGACGGGGTTCGAACTGTTCGTCCGACCGGTCGACGAGTAACGAAGCCCGGTTGGGGGCTGTTGCGATCCCGGCACGCCCACACTACCGTTTAGTATACCGTATAAATTACGAGAATTTTATACAAAGTTATAAGTTTAAATGAGCTTGAATTAGGTTGTATGTCCCGAAAAGGCATCACGGAATTGAACAGAAGGGAAGCACTCAGGAAAGGCGTCATCGGTGGCGCGTCGGTCGTCGGGGCGGCCGTTCCGTTCAGTTCCGGGGCGGTTGCTCAGTCGGACTTCGACGGCAAGAGTGATACGGAGGACGTCGGGGGGAACACGTTCGAGTTGTCCGTCGCGAGGCGGGAAACCACCTCGGACAACATGAACCCGGTCGGTGTCCTGTGGGGGATCGACATGGCCCCCCTCAACCACGAACTGCGGGGATTCGACATCACCATCGAACCCACCGGGAGCAACCCGATGGACGCGGTCCATTACTCCTACAACATGTGGGGCGACGGGAGCGGCGATGACTATCCCGTGGTCCTCGACGTCGCGTTTACCGCGACCACGTTCCTCGCCAGTACTCTATCCGTGTTACAACTGGTGCCCGGCGAACCCGACGCATCGATAGGCACGTACGACGGTGGCCAGTCGCTCGAAGCCGACTTCGGGCACATCAGACACGGGAGCTTCGACAAGCCCCGCAAGGGTGGTATCAAGTCAGCGCTGGCGTTCGATGACGACGTTTACAGTCCCGATCCGGAACCCGGGACCTACACGTTCGAGGTCAACGCGGTGGGTTCGCTGTGGTCTACCACCTCGACCGGCGAGTACCACATCGGTAGTTTCGATCTCACCGTCCCCTTCGATACGACGTACGAGTAGTCCGGCCCCTCGACGGGACGTGCCCCGGGTCCCGTCTTGATCGACGCTTCTCACGTCCTGATCGACGCTCCTCCAGTCGATCTCGACCCGAAAAAGGCGAGTTCGAACGGCAGTCCGGGCGGTCAGTGGTCGGCGACTCGCTCGACGGTCTCCCTGGCGTTGAGCCGACCGGCACCGAGTTCCGGATCGCCCTTGCCGCTGGTTCCCTCGGCGCCGTGCTTGATCGCCTGCTCGACCTGGTTGGCGTTCGCGCTGGGGTCGAGTTCGCGGACCAGCGCGGCCAGCCCACAGACCTGTGGCGCCGACATCGAGGTGCCGGCGAGCCACGACCAGGTGGGCAGGAAGAACAGGGGATCCATGTAGCTGCTGAACACGAGGTTGAACGGGTACGGCCACTCGGGGATCTCGAAGTCGACCTTCTCCTCGACCGCGACCTCGCTCGTGGTCGGCTCCCCGTCGGCGTTCAGCCACAGCGTGCCGGTGTCGCCCGGTTCACGCGGGTCGTCCGTGATCAGCGACGGCGACCCGGCATCCTGCCACTCTTCGTAGGCAGCGTAGGTCTTCTCGAGGGTCTCGTAGGTGCCGCCGGGGGCACCGACGTCGATCTCGTTGGTGCCGTAGTTCGAGTACTGGGCCAGCTCGTCGTTGGGCGCCGACGCGCTGATGCTCATCGCGGGCGCGGTGCTGTTGGGCACCGTGAAGTAGCCGCCGTGCTGGAGGTCGGCCGCGGAGTTGCCGGCGCTGGCGACGACCACCGTTCCCTCCTTGGTCGCGTGCTGGATGACCTTCTGGTAGGCGACCCGGACGCCGTCGGCGTTGGCCTCCGGCGGGAGCGGGTCGGTCCCGAGGCTGACGTTCGCCGCGTCGGCGCCGACCTCGGCCGCGTGGTCGATCCCCGCGAGGATGTCGCTGGTGGAGGTGTACGGACCCAGGCAGAACCCGAAGTAGTTCTCGAACCAGAACACCCGCACCGAGACCAGTTCCGCGTCCGGTGCCGTCCCGACGATGCTGGGGTGGGTGTCGTAGCCCGGCGAGCCGGCGGCGATGCCGCCGACGTGGGTCCCGTGGCCGTCGATGTCCCACGGGTCGAGGAAACACGGGGTCATAACCGGCGACGTGAACAGCTGGCTGTCCTCGACGTTGATGTTGTCTTCGAGGTCGGGGTGCCAGGCCGCGATCCCGGTGTCGACGACCGCGATCTTCGACCCGTCGCCCGTGGCGTAGTCGTGGGCCGCGTCGACGTCGGACACCTGCTTGTCCCACTGGTTCGCCCACGACGGGGCCGGACCGTCGGCGTCGACAGCCTCGACGTCGTGGACCTCGGCCGGGTCCGGGAGTTCGGCCTTCAGTTGCTCGGGGTCCCGCGTCACGGGTTCGTGGTTGCCCTCGTCCGCGTCCTGGTCCGGGACCATCCGTTCGAGGCCCTCGTCGTCGAACCCGTACTCCATGTCGGTCTCCTGAAGTTCGACCTCGAACTTCGCGTCCGGTTCCGCGACCTTGACCTTGTTGAGGTTCCGAAGATCGGCGGCGCTGTCTTTCGGACCGACGACGGTGAGGACTTCACCGCCGGCGATCTCGCGTTTGACCTCGAAGCCCGCACGTTCGATCTCGTCCGCGCTGTTCTTGCCGACCACGAGGTACTGAACCTTCTCGCCGTCGTCCGCACTGACCTGGCCGACGTAGGTCAGCGAGAGACCTGCGCCACCGATGCCTTTGAGTACTGTTCGTCGCGAGGGTGTCTCGAGTTGTTGTGGGTCTTTCATTTTCCCCTCGCACGAACTAATTGAGCACTTCGCAATAAATATAACGGAAGTGGGAATATAGACTACACCGCAAAAACTTAATTGTCGTTCACGAGAGTTGATCGCAACCAGGGGCGGGCGGCGTTGGACGGATGTCGGCCGCCGCCGGAACGATCAGTAGAACTCGCGCACGAGGTCCATCGCGCCCTCGGGGGCGCCGTCGGGGACCTCGGCCATGCTCTCGTCGAGGCCGTGGACCTCGCCGTACGGGCGGGCCTCCTCGTTCCGGTAGATGACGCCCTGGTACTCCTCCTCGCCCGCGAGGATGGCCTCCTTGGCCTGGTCGTAGTCGGTCGGGTCGTGGTCGGTCTCGCTCAAATCGACCAGTTCGTCCCGGAAGTAGTCGTAGGTGTCGACGTCGTTGAACGTGACGCAGGGCGAGAAGACGTTCACGAAGCCGAACCCGTCGTGCTCGATGGCCTCCTGGACGATCTGGGTGTGTCGCTGGGCGTCGGAGGCAAACGACTGCGCGATGAAGGTGCCGCCGGCCGACAGCGCCAGCGCGAGCGGGTTGACCGGGGGCTGTTTCGGCCCCTCGGGCGTGGTCGCGGTCTCGAAGTCCTCGCGGCTGGTTGGCGAGGCCTGACCCTTCGTCAGCCCGTAGATGCGGTTGTCCATGACCACGTAGGTCATGTCGACGTTCCGGCGCACCGCGTGGACGAAGTGGCCGGCGCCGA
>CAYTAG010000114.1:0-10584 GCA_964435625.1 uncultured Halobacteriales archaeon
GGCCGCAGGTCCAGCGAGAGGTCCTGGCCCGAGCGGAGTTTGTCGGCGTGCTCGTCGGTGGTGTAGTCGCCGATGGCCGCCGCTGAGACCAGCGCGTCCGCGTCGGCGATGGCGTCCTCGATGGCACCGAGCATCTCCTCGCCGTCCTCGACCTGCCGGAGGGTGGCGTAGGGAACCTCGGGATCGTCGGACTTCGGATCGAGGGCGGCGGCCCCGAGCGGCTGGGGACCGACGACACCGTGGACGAGCGTCACGTCGGCACCCCGGACGTAGCAGGCGCGGGCGACCGCCCGGCCCATCCGGCCCGACGAGCGGTTGGTCAGCACCCGGACGGGGTCGATTGCCTCGGCGGTCGCGCCGGCGGTGACGACGACCGACCGGCCCGCGAGGTCGTCCTCGCCGGCGGCCGCGCGCGCGGCGCGGGCGGTCTCGATGGCGATGGCGTCCCCGGTGGCGATCTTGGCCTTGCCCTCCTCGATCCGGGGGTCGACGAACTGCACCCCCCACGATTCGACGCGCTCGATGGCGGAAAGCACCCCGGGGTGGTCGTACATCGGCTCGTGCATCGCGGGCGCGACGACGACCGGAAGGCCCGCGCCCAGCGCCGTCGTCGCGCAGGTCGTGACCGGCGTGTCGTCGATTGCGGCCGCGATTTTGCCCACCGTGTTCGCCGTCGCGGGCGCGACCAGCAGGACGTCCGCCCAGCCGTCCTCGCCGCAGAGTTCGACGTGCTCGGTGGCGCCGGTGAGTTCGGTCACCACCGGCCCGTCGGTCGCCCAGTCCAGCGCCCAGGGGTGGACGATGCTCCGGGCGCTCGGCGTCATCACGGCCCTGGCCGCGGCGCCGCGCCGGCGCAGTTCGTTGGCCAACTCGACGGTCCTGACCGCCGCGATGCTGCCGGTCACGCCCAGCGCGACGTTGACTCCCGAGAGCATTCCCGCGGGGGTTCGGCCCCGCAGGTTAAAAAGCCGCAGGCGTCGGCCGAGCCTCCGACGGCGGCACGCGCCGTCGCCGCCGGCCGGTTACTCGTCATCGCGGACACTGGGGTGCTGTCGCGGCCCCTCGGGGAATGGATCGGCGACGTACTCCCGGAGGACCGCCAGCGACTCCGCCTCCCGGCGGCGGAACGCCGCGTCGTCGATCTCCTCGCATCCCGGCGGCACCTCGCGGTCGCGGCCGGTGAAGTACCGCTCGGGGGCGACCCAGTCGTGATAGAAGCCGGAGTCGGCCTCCTCCAGCAGCGTCACCGCGACCTCGGCGCCGTGGCCGGCACAGACGATTGCCTGGTGGGGTTTGCCGGCCAGGCGGCCGGCGGCGTACAGGCCGTCGACGCCGGTCCGGCCACGCGAGTCGCAGTCGACGAACGTCTTCCCCCGGTCGACGATCCCGACGCCCTCGACCGGGTCCAGGTACCCGACCGCGTTCTTCGTCGCGGCGATCACGTAGCGGGACCGGTAGTTCCCGTCGGCGGTCTCGACCGCGAAACCCTTGTCCGCTCGCTCGACCCGGACGACTTCGGCGTCTACGACCGAACAGCCGGACCGTTCGGCCTGGTCGCCCATCATCGCCAACAGCAGGCGCGCGTTTACGCCCGCGGGGAAGCCGGGGTAGTTCTCCAGGTGGGCGTTCCGCCGGAGGATGGAGTCGCCCGCGTCGAGGACCGTCGTTTCGAGGCCGTGCCGGGCGGTGAAGATCCCAGCCGACAGGCCCGCGACGCCGCCGCCCACGACCGCTACGTCGCAATCGTCCATGTGTGGGGCTCGTGCGGCCCGGTACAAATAGCGCGCGAAGACGGTCTCGGTAGACCCCCGGCAGCCGGTCAGTCGGGTTGCTGGACGCCCTCGGGACGGGTCCGCTCGCTGCCCGCCTGGAGCGCGTAGACGAGACAGCCCGCTAGCACGAACAGCAGGCCGTACAGCGTGACCGTCCCGAAGGTCAGCACCGGTTCGACGACGGTCATCACGGTCGCCCGGGAATCGGTGGAGACGCCCCCGAGTTCCATCAGCCGATTGATGTGCGTGAAGTGGATCGGGAAGCTCATTGCCAGGACGCCGGCCAGGACCAGCCGTCGGCTCCGGCGGTGTGCGAGGGTGACGGCGAGGGTCACCATCGGGAAGTACAGGAACAGCACGTGGTTCGGGTTCGAAGCCGGCGAGACGATCAGGACGCCGATCAGCGTCCCGAGGAACGCCACGAGCCGGTCCTCGAACGTCTCCGAGCGGGCGTACAGCAGCCAGAGGACGGGCGCGAACAGCACCGCCGCGATGGGGGTGTACAGGGACGGATCGACCCCCGGGAGCAACACCGACAGCGGGCGGCTGAGCGTCAACCCGAAGAAGTCCGGCGCCAGTTCGCCGCCGAACTCGCTGACGCGACTGCGCTCGTCCAGGATGAATTCGAGGTACCTGACGTGGGTGTCGACGCCGAACAGGAGGAAACTCGTCGTCACGGCGGCCAGGCCGGCCGCGACCGCGGCCGCGATTGCGCGCCAGGCCCGCCGGTACAGCAGCCAGACGCCCACCAGCACCGGGAACACCTTCAGGACGGCCGCGAACGCGAACGCGAGGCCGCTCTTTTCCTGTTCGCCCCGCTCCAGCCAGAGGAACCCCAGCAGGAGCGCCAGCGCGACCGCGTGGTCGACCTGGCCCTGGCCGAGCGCGATCATGGAGTAGGTGCTGGCGAGGACGAACGCGGCGACGAGTCCGCGGTCGAGGGTCGCCAGTTGCCGGCCGGGGCGGCCCTCGATCACCCGGAGGATCAGCCACGCGAGGGCGACTCCGAGCGCCAGGTTCAGCGCCGACTGGATCAGGAAGGTGCCGAACCAGCCGCCGAGGAGGGCGTAGGGCACGAACAGCAACACGACCAGCGGCGGGTAGACGTACACGCCGTTGCCCACCGCCGGCCGGACGCCGACGAACTGCTCGCCGGCCAAGTACGTCTCCGCGGCGAGGTGGTAGGCCATGAAGTCCCAGGCCAGCGGCGTCACTTCGGCGAACAGGAAGAAGTAGACCGGGATTAACAGCCCGCCGACGACGCCGACGGCGAGGACTGCTCGCAGGAATCGTCCTCCATCGGTCGCGTCCGCTTGCGGCTTCGCCATCGTGGTAACCCCGTCTTACCTGGGAATCAGTGGACCGTACCAAATGCGTTTCGGAATACGCACCGCGGAGCGGCCGCGCGTTCCGGGCCGCCGGTGCAGGAGGGATCGTCTTTTATCCACCGGGGCGGGCGCGTTCGCGTCGCTCGTCGCCCGAACCTTCTTGTCCGGCGGCCGCCAGGGTGCGGTGTGGAGGAACTCGACGTCAGCACCGTCGTCTACATCCCGCCGGCGGAGGCCTACGCCTTCCTCCGGGACTTCCCCGGGTACGCCGAGTACTCGGCGTACCTGGAGACGGTCCGCCAGGAGGGCGACGGCGGCGTCGGGACGCGGTACGACCTGGTGCTGGGGTGGTGGAAACTGTCCTACACGGCGCGCTCGCGCGTGACCGGTCTCGAACCGCCCCAGCGGATCGACTGGACGCTGGTCGGGGGGCTGGACGCCGAAGGTAGCTGGCTCGTCGAACCCGCCCCCGACGAGCGTCCGGCGGACGAGGACCACGCCAGCCGCATCACGTTCCACGTCGAGTACGACCCGGACTCCGCGCGGGACGCGTCGCTGGACCTGCCCGTCCTCGTCTCGATGGACTGGGTGATCGAGAAGGTCACGCCGCTGGCCGAACGTGAGGCCCGACGGGTCGTCGAGCGGGTCGTCGCGGACCTCGAAGGGCAGCGACGCGAGGTCGAACTCGACGTCGACGGCCCGGGATAGGACATCGGGTCCCGGCGCGATTGACGGCCCCGGGTAGTCCTCAGTTCAGGTACGGTTCGCACACCATCCGGAGGCCCTCCTGGAAGCCGATCTCTGGCTCCCAGCCGGTGGCCTCCTTCATCTTCGAGGCGTCGGCCATCGTGTCGTGGACGAACACGTCCTCGGGGATGGGGTTGTCCTCGTAGACGGGATCGACGTCGGTCCCGAGGACGTCGTTGAGTCGCTGGACGAGGTGGTCGATGGTGTACTGCTCGCCGGTCCCGAGGTTGTAGACGCCGTCCAGTTCGTGGTCGGCGGCGAGTTCGAGCCCGCGGACGACGTCGTCGACGTGGGTGAAGTCCCGGCTGTGGGACCCGTCGCCCCAGATCTCCGGGCGGCGGCCGTTGGCGACGTCGTCGGCGAACTGCGCGATGAGGTTCGCGTACTCGCCCTTGTGCTGTTCGGCGCCGGCCTCCATCCCCTGGTAGACCGAGAAAAAGCGCATCCCGGCCATCGAGAGGTCGTAATGGTTGTGGAAGTACTCGGCGTAGCGCTCGCGTGCCAGCTTCGACGCCTCGTAGCCGGTGTTGGCCTCGACGGGCATCGACTCCGGGGAGGGCTCGGTCCGGTCGCCGTAGATGGACGAGGTCGACGCGTACACGACCGTGTTACAGCCGTCCTGGCGGGCCTGGTCGACCGTGTTGACGAACCCCTCGACGTTGATCCGGGCCCCGCGGGCGGGGTCGTCCTCGTGCATCATGTAGGAGGACAACGCCGCGATGTGAAAGACGACGTCGACGTCGGTCGGGAGGTCGTCGTCCAGCACCGACGCCTCGACGAATTCGACGTCCGGCGCGAGGTTCTCCGGGGTCCCGAGGTAGAGGTCGTCGACCGCGACGACGTCGTTGTCGGCGGCCAGGTGGTTGGCGAGGTTCGAGCCGATGAATCCCGCCCCTCCAGTAACGAGTACGCGCTTGTCCTGCATGCTGTATGGACTGGAGGGCCGGCCGACGGAAATCGCTACCGGTCCGTGGAAGGCGACCGGAACCGAGTTCCGGCCCGAGCATCCGCCGCATTTAAGGAAATCTGTCCCGAACGTTCGACCAATATGTCATCCATTGAACTGACGTCCAGCCAGCAAACCATCCTCACGGCCCTGGTGAACCTCCACCGCCAGACCGACGAACCGGTCAAGGGCGAGGACATCGCGGCGGAGGTCGACCGGAACCCGGGGACGATCCGGAACCAGATGCAGAGCCTGAAGGCCCTCCAGCTCGTCGAAGGCGTTCCCGGCCCGAAGGGTGGGTACAAACCGACCGCCGGGGCGTACGAGGCGCTGGACGTCCAGCGGATGGACGAACCCGCCGAGGTCCGGATCAGCCGGGACGGCGAGCAACTGCCCGGCCTGAACGTCGAGCAGATCAACCTCTCCAGCGTCCACCATCCGGAGCTCTGCCGCGCCGAAGTGTACGTCCAGGGTTCGGTCTCGGACTTCGAGGAGGGCGACGAGGTCGCGGTCGGCCCGACCCCCCTCTCGAAACTCGTCGTCCGCGGCGAGGTCGACGGCATCGACGACACCTCCAACAGCCTCGTCCTCCGGATCAGCGGGATGGAGGCGCCCGCCGAACGACCTGCCCACTGACGAACCGTTCGGACCGGTCTTCTCCTCACCTCGGGTCCGCCACCGCATCCGTGCAATCGAGTCCGGTGGAGTCCGCCGTTTGGAGCGGAACGGAGAACCTACGACGAACGAAGCGAAACGCAGTGTTACCACCGCTCGCAATGCCATTTCGGCCGAGTGAGATCACGGGGTGACAGTCACGCGCTGGCAGTCCGCGGCACGGCCGAGTTAAACGTCAGTTCGGTAGTAAACGAGGAACTGCTCCCCGCAGTTGCGGCAGTTGACCCAGACCTTCCCATCAGCGTTTTCCTCCGCTTCGACGACCTCGCTTTCCTTCGGAACTATCGCGTAAGCGACTTCACCGCATTCAGGGCAGGAGACGATCTTTCCCCCTGGCCTGCCGTTCATGCTCTTCACTGGAGCCAGAGACGTAAATGGATTTCTTTCCCGGGTATAAGTATTGCGCGGGAATTTCCCCTATTATTCCCGTTTTCTCAGCTTGATATATAGATAATCGAATTGAATAGCCATCGCTCTAAAGAAATCCCAGATGAGCGCGACAAACGGGGTGACAAATGCGATCTCGACGTCGACCGCACGAGTAAATACACTGAGGTTTCACTGACTCGCGCCGCATCAAGGGCAGTGTTCAGATTAGCCAGCTCTGCTGGTGGGATCACCTCGAAAGCCCCCGCGCGCTCCGGTTGCGGGCCTCGCTGGGCTCCTCGGCCGCCGTCGGAGCAAGCTCCGACGAGCCCTCGTTCGCACGCTCACGAGGACTCCGGCCTGCGGTGCTTACGTCGTCCGGCTTCCCGGAGCGCGCGGCCCCTTTCAGTCCCGCCCGTGCCGGGTGTGCCGGTCACCACCGCGCTAGCGGAGGTGCCGGTCACCTTCGCCCTGGCGGCTGTGCCGGCTACCACCGCTTATCTGAACACTGCCCCCGACGGGGTCGGCGTGTGTTGACCCCTGCGAAAAGCGACTTCCCTTTGCGCCCCGTGGGTAGGATATGGCTCAGGGAAGGAGTGACAACCGCCTTAACGGAGTAGATAACGCCGATAAGGGGATTCTCCATCTTCTCCAGCAGAACGCCCGGGACAATTCGACTTCGATGATTGGCGAGAAGGTCGGTGGCTCCTCAAGTACCGTCGGAAACCGAATCAACAAGCTGGAAGAGCGAGGCATTATCACCAGTTACCAGCCGACGCTGAACTACGAGAAGATCGGGTTAGACCACCACATACTCCTCACCGGGACCGTACCCTTGGAAGACCTAGGGTCGGTGACTGACGAAGTCCTGGACGCGACCGGTGTGGTAAACGTTCGGGAACTCTTCACCAACGAAAAAACGTCTCGATTGAACTTGTCGGGGAGAACCGCCAGAGGGTGAAGGAGATTATAAACGAACTGAACAGCATTGGAGTCCACATCGAACGGACACAGATGATGAGGCGGGAGCGGGACCGGCCCTTCGACGAGTATGGGAAGGAACAGGCAGAGGACGAAGATTCGGAAAGTTAGCCAAAGTCGCGCTTTTGGTGGAAATCATCCAGTTACCGCAGCTGAAGCTAAGAATTGTCCAACCCCCGACACATTCTTAAGCGGGAGTCACCTACTGCGGACGATGAGTAAAGTACAAAGCGGGCGACCGAAGCATGTTAACCCCACCCAAAAGGTAATCGAGAGAGTTGCCGAAGCCGAAGGCGTCTCCCCGGAAAAACTTACCCCTCCACTATTCGAGGTCATCGACCCTGACGCCTTGGACCAACTCTTCGGGAATACAGCGACCGCTGGCCGTATGGAAGGACAGGCTATCTTCACCTACAACGGCTACGAGGTAACGGTCAGTGGGGACGGCCATGTCGCGGTTGACGCTCTGGAGGAATAGACTCACAACACCTTCCAGAAGAGTATCAGACGTTGGTCGGAATGCCGCGCTCAGCTACTTCAAAAAGACCTACGGCCCAGAAAGTTTCTACCCTCTTCAAGACTGGCGGGGTACACCACGACTCCCCATTTGCCATGGCCGAGGGAGACACAGGCGACAACCACGGGTTCGCCGCTCCGCCAACGGGTGCTTCCATGGAAATGAGAGATTCCTGACACCGTATGCCACGGATTCAGCAGGATTCTCCCGCTATCCGGGCGGGCCGTCCTAAGCCGGAAGCCTTCGTTACGTTTAAAATAAAGACGCGGCTCTCAGGGACTCTATGCAGGTTTATCGTCCGATACTGTTTCCGCAGGGTCAACGACTTCGCCGGATTCGAGGTCAACTCCCACCCTGTCGCAAAGGTCGAAGAGTGGGCAGGCTTCGGGACCATCAAGACAAGCCGGTTTGCGAGCAGTGCAGTACTCCCGTCCGAATTGTATCGTCGCAGTATGGCCGAATCCGCATTTCTCGGGAGGGACACCGCCGTGAGCGAAGGTAATCTCCTCTCCGTCAACAACGTAAGTGCCCCCGTTCGAGAACCCCTCCTGTTTCACGCCGTTATACCGACTCGATGAGAACCCACATTTCTCGGCCGGAACGTCCCCTTCCAGGACCGCACGGACCGCCTCGTGGTCGGCGTCCGGCGGTGCGATCCCCAGGCGCCGGTAGATGCGATGGACGTGCGTGTCGACCGGGAAGACGCCGCCGCGGCCGCCCGAAAACAGCAACACGCAGTCGGCGGTCTTGGGACCGACGCCGTTCATCGACAGCAGGGTCTCCCGGACCGTCTCGGGGCCCTCGCGCGTGACGAACTCGTCGAAACCGGCAGCACCGCCGTACTCCGCGAGGACGCGCTCGGCGAGTCGCTGGATGGTCTCGGACTTCTGGTTGTAGAGGCCGGCCGGCTGGATGATCTCGGCGAGTCGCTCGCGGTCGGCGGCTGCGAGGTTCTCCGCGAGGTCGACGTCTCGCGGCTCGCCTCGCTCGCCGCTCGACCCGTCCGAGGCGCTCCGCGCCTCGCGCGGCCCGTACGTCTCCATCAGCGCGTCGTGTGCGGGCTGGCTGGCCTGGTCGCTGGTGTTCTGGCTCAGGACGGTCCGGACGAGACATTCGAAGGCGTCCTGGCCGCCGTAGGTCTTCTGCCAGTAGAGGTCGCCCAGGCGGTCGACCACGGCCTCGGCGCGGGTGGTGGCCTCGCCGGCGGCGAACTCCGCGGCCGTCCAGCCCCCAGGGTCGCCACCGCTGATGTTCACGTCCGGTTCGGGATCGGTGTTCCCGGCTGCCGTGGGGTCGTCCTCCTCAGGATAGCCCGCCGGGTCGTCGTCGCTCATAAACGGGGTCAGGGGGCGGACCGTAAAAACCGCGGCGGAGTGTGCCGCTCAGTTGCCGCGCCAGCGCCAGACGGCGTAGATGGGCGCGAGCGTGAGCGCGGTGACGCCGAAGGTGACCGCGAGCGCGCGCGCACCGCTGGCGCCCGTGGCGACGGCCGTGGCCCCGGCCGCCCCGCCGACCGTCGCGGCGCCGCCGATCAGGGCCGTGATGCTCACGCAGCACAGCGCGAGCAGGCTAGCGAGGCCCAGCGTCCCCAGGCGGCGGCCGTCCTCGGACATGGGTGGGGTTTCCATCGCCTGGGGCTTGAATGTTCGTCACTGCGAGCCTGGAAGTTAACCGCGCTCTCACTGGACACCGTTTCCGTCAGCAACACGCAGAAAGCCCCCGGCGCTCTCCGCGAACGACATCGTTACCGCCAACACCCAGAAGCCCCCGCGCGCTCGACCCGCCGGGGCGGGCGAGAGCACGCTCTCGCTGCTTCCCGCTCGTTTCACTCGCGGGAACCTCGTTGCGCTCCTCGGCCGCCGGCCTGCGGTGCTTACGTCGTCCGGGTGGGATCGAGCGCCCGGCCCCTTTCATCCCCGCGAGCCGGGCGAGCGGGGAATTGAAAGACGAGCAACGCGAGTCTTTCAGAAGTCCCAACCGGGACGGTCGTGCCGGTCACCTTCGAGTGCGGTCGTGCCGGCCACCATCGCTTTGCCGGGCGTGCAGGCTACCTTCTCCAAGCGGTGGTGCCGGCCACCTCCGCTTATCGGAACACCGCCTGTCTCTCCAGGGTCGACCAAACTCACTCCTCGGAAGTGGGAAGAAACGAGACGCGTTCGTCCCCCACGACCAGGCCGACGGCGTAGTAGCGGCCGTCGTACCGGAGGTACGCCCGGTCGTCCGCGGTCAGGTGCTGGCGGACTCGCTCCGCGAAGGTCGAGACGGGGTCCGGCGTGGCGGTCTCCTCGCCCGGACACCGGCGGTATTCGCCTTCCTCGACGGCGGTCGTGACGATCTCCCGTTCCGGGTCGGTAAGGTCCGTGAAGGCGATGGGATTCGACGGTGCCTCGGAAGATTCCGAAAGGGGTTCGACGCGGACGACGGTCGCTGTCATCTCGCTACACTGCTCGGGACCGGACGAGAGACACCCCGCGAAGGTGCTGCTCGCGACCAGGACGCTCGCACGGAGGACGGATCGGCGGGAACTCGCGGGCATGGTTCACGGAAGCGGCATTCAGTCCACCACTGCCCGCACCTGCAGGTACTCGACGCTGATGGCGTTGTCGGCGAACCACTCCTCCAGAGTGGCGACGGCGTCGTCCTGCAACGCCCGGCGGGCGTCGCCGTCGTCCAGCCGGCCGACCACCGGCGCCAGCGGCCCGGACTCCTCGGCGAACTCCCGCCAGAAGTGCTGCGGGGAGGCGTACCGGAACTGGGCGATCCGCCGGGAGAAGGAGACGTCCCGGACGTCGGGCAGCCACGAGCGGACCGAGGAGGGTTCCCCCCAGCGAAGGTGCGCCCAGGGGTCCTCGACCGCCGCGTCGACGTGGTCGGTGAGCACCTCCGTCAGGCGCCCGACGAGGCCGTCCGGCGACCACGCGGTGAACGCGACGCGGCCACCCGACCGGACGACCCGCACCAGTTCCCGGCCGGTGACCTCGGCGTCGGGGGCGAAGACGTGGCCGAAGTTCGAGAGGGCGACGTCGAAGGCGTCCGCGCGGAACGGGAGGTGCTCGGCGTCGCCCTCCAGCAGGTCGACGCCGTCGGTGCCGGCCACCGAGACGTTCTCGCGGGCCAGTTCGAGCATCGGCCGGGCGAGGTCGACGCCGACGACCTCCGCGCCGGTCCGACTGGCGGTCAACGCCACGTTGCCGGTACCACAGCCGACGTCCAGCACCGCGTCGCCCGGTTCGACGCCGGCGGCGCTGACCA
>CAYTAG010000115.1:0-10572 GCA_964435625.1 uncultured Halobacteriales archaeon
TCCAGCAGGGTGTAGGGGGGATCGCCGGGTTCGCGGTCCGAGAGATAGACGGAGTAGTTCTCGATGCCCGAGCAGTAGCCGGCCTCCCGCAGCATCTCCAGGTCGAAGGTGGTCCGCTCCTCGATGCGCTGGGCGGCCACGAGGTCGCCCTGCCGCTCGAAGTAGCCGATCCGTTCCTCCAGGTCGGTCTCGATCTCGCTGACGGCCTGCTCCATCGTCCGCTCGGGGATCGAGTAGTGCTCGGCGGGATGCACCAGGACGGCCGGTTCCTCGCTTTTGACCTCGCCTTCCAGCGGGTCGAGTTTGACCATGCGGTCGATCTCGTCGCCCCACAGTTCGACGCGGACGGCGTAGCGGCCGTACATCGGGAAGATCTCGACGGTGTCGCCGCGCACCCGGAAGGTGCCGTGGGTGAAGTCGACGTCGTTGCGCTCGTAGTTCAGGTCGACGAGGCGGGCAAGCAGTTCGTCGCGGTCGATCTCCTGGCCGACCTCCAGCCGCAGCGCCATGTTCTCGTAGTTGGCGGGGTCGCCCAGCCCGTAGATGGCCGACACGGAGGCGACGACGATGACGTCCTCCCGCGTCAGAAGCGAGCGGGTCGCGGAGTGCCGGAGTTTGTCGATCTCGTCGTTGATGGAGGCGTCCTTCTCGATGTACTTGTCCGTCTGCTCGACGTAGGCCTCGGGCTGGTAGTAGTCGTAGTAGGAGACGAAGTACTCCACGGCGTTGTCCGGGAACAGCTCGCGGAACTCCTCGTACAGCTGGGCGGCCAGGGTCTTGTTGTGCGCGATGACCAGCGTCGGCAACTGGGTCTCCTCGATCACCCACGAGACGGTGTTGGTCTTGCCCGATCCCGTCACGCCCAGGAGGGTCTGTCGGTCCATCCCCCGGTGGAACCCGCTGGCCAGTTGTTCGATGGCCTCTGGCTGGTCGCCGGCCGGCTCGAAGGGGGCGTCCACGCGGAACGGGCGGTCGACCGTCGGGCGGTCGGGCGAGAGCGGCCCCGAGTTTGCGTCGCTCACGATGGGGTAGTTCGTCGCTTGAACTACTTTACCGATTCGCCCGGCGACTCCGGCGGTCGTCGCCGTCGGGGCTCACTGCCGTTCGCCCCTGACGCGCCGGACGTACTCCCGTCCGGCCCGGCGAGCGTTCGAGAGGGCCGCCCCCGGCGACCGCGCGACGGTGGTGAGAGCGCCCGCGATCCCCCGTGGGAGGAAGATCACCATCGTCACGAACAGGATTCCCAGGTAGAGGTGCCAGTTCCCGAACCCCCTCGCGAACTCCTCGAAGAGGACGACGAACGCGGCTCCCGTCATCGGCCCCCACAGCGTCCCGATTCCGCCGACGAGGATCATGATGATGCCGTCGGCGCTGGTCAGCCAGAACAGCTGGGAGGGATGGGCGACCCGCACTAGCGGTGCGTACAGCGCGCCCGCGACCCCCGTGAACGTGCCGCTAACGGTGAACGCGATCACCTTGTAGCGGGTGACGTCGTAGCCGAGTGCGGTCAGTCGGTCCTCGTTCTCGCGGATCCCCTGGAGGACCCGGCCGAACTCGGAGTTGGCGATCCGGACGAGAACCGCGACACAGAGCGCGACGACGACGAGGGTGAGGTAGTAGTACTCGAAGAGGCCACCGAACTCGATCCCGAACAGCGTGTAGCCGGGGACGCCCACGAGTCCGTTGTCCCCGCCCGTGATCCTGTCGGCTCCCAGCACCTCGGCGGGGAGGTCGTTGCGGACGACGAGGTACAGCACCTGCGCGAACGCCAGCGTCAGGAACGCGAAGAACAGTCCCTTCCCCCGGACGCTCAGCCAGCCGATGATCGACGCGACGGCGGCGCTCGCGACCGCGGCGAGTGCAACCGTCACCAGGAGGTTCGTCGTCGGCCCGAGCATGACGAAGGCGACGGTGTACCCACCGACGCCGAACATCGCGGCGTGGCCGAATGACGGGAGGCCGGTGTAACCGAACACCAGGTCGAGGCTGATCGCGAACAGCGCGAATATCATGATCCGCGAGATGACCTGCAACCAGAACGTCGCCGCGACCTCGATGACCGGGCCGGCGGCGGCGAGCCCACAGAACACGAGGACCAGCGCCGCCCGGCCCCGCCGTCCGAGGACCTCGTCCGGCCGGTCGGTCCCGCGGTCCCGGAAGCGGTCGAGGAACCTCATCGCGGATCACCCGTCTCCGTGCCGAAGAGGCCGGACGGCCGGACGAGCAACACGGCGGCCATCAGGAGGAAGACGAGCAGTTCGGTGTGGGTCGGGACCACCAGCGCGGCGTACCCCGTCAGGAGGCCGACGAGCAGCGATCCGACGACGGCCCCCCGGACGCTCCCGAGGCCGCCGATGACGACGACGGCAAACGCGACGAGGACGACGTTGAACCACATGGCCGGGGTGACCGCCCGGGTCGGGCCGAGCAACACCCCGGCCAGCCCGGCGAGCACGGCCGAGACGGCGAACACCCCGGTGTAGACCCGCGAAACGTCGAACCCCAGCGCGTCGACCATCTCCGGGTCGCGGGCCGTCGCCTGCAGGAGGACGCCGACGTTCGTCCGTTCGAGGCCGAGCCAGATCGCGACCACCAGGGCCGACGTCAACGCCAGCACGAACGCCTGGTACCGCGGGTACGTCACGCCGGCGAGGTCGACCGCGCCCGCCAGGAGTTCGGGCGGCGAGAAGTTCTGCGCGCTCGTTCCCCACAGTTCCTTGATGCCCTCCTCGACGACGAACGCCAGCCCGAGGGTCACGAGGATCTGGTACAGCGGATCGCGCCCGTACAGCGGCCGGAGCGTGAACACCTCCATCAACAGGCCGACGACGCCGACGGCGATGGGCGCGACGACGAGCGCGATCCAGAAACTCCCGGCGGCGTCGGCCAGGGCCAGCCCGAAGTACGCACCCAGCATGTACAGCGAGCCGTGGGCCAGGTTGATGACGTCCATCAGCCCGAACACCAGCGTCAGCCCCGCGACGAGCAACGCCAGGGTCATGCCGAACTGCAGCCCGAGTATGGTGGCGTGCAACAGCGCCTGGAGTTCGACCATGGAACGTGGAGTTTCAGGCGCAGTCGAACGGCGCTTGCACACGCTCGACGGTGTCGACGACTTCGTGTTGCGGGGGGGCGTCGCCCTCGCTCGCCGAGACGCGTCGGACGTCGACGTCGTGGACCGGGTGGTGGGGCGTCGAATCGGTCATCCGGAAGTACCCCCGCGGGCTGTCGACCTCGGCGCCCCTAATCGCGCTGGCGAGTTCCGGCGGATCGGTCCCGCCGACCTCGTCGACGGCGGCGTCCGCGAGCTGGGCCGCGTCGTAGGCCGTACACGCGTAGACGTTCGGCATGCGGTCGTGTGCCCCCTGGTAGGCCTCGACGAACGACTGGTTCCGGGACGTCTCGTTGCCCGGGGTGTAATGCAGCGCCGAGTACGCGCCGACGGCGGCCTCGCCCTGGGCGGCGAGGACGTCGGACTCGACCAGGAATCCCGGACCACAGAGGTCCATCTCCTCGTGGAGGCCCGTCTCGTGGAACTGTTTGACGAAGTTGATCGCGTCCGCCCCGGCGAACATGCCGTAGAGGAAGTCGGCGCTCGTATCGACGTTCTGCAGGTACGGCTTGTAGTCCTCGGTCCCGACGGCAGCGGTGACCTCGTCGACCACGTCGCCGCCCTGGGCCTGGAACCGGTTGCGGAACAGGCCGCCGTACTGGTAGCCCGCCGAGTAGTCGGCGTACCCGAGCACGCCGGCCTCACCGAGGTTCTCGACGGCGTAATCCGCCATCGTGGCCGACGGGTGGTAGTACGCGTCGCCCGTGATGAACTGCGTCTCGGTACACGCCACGCTGACCTCGTCGGTCGGGGTGTCCATCGGCCACTGCCAGCCGATCCCCGTCGGACACAGCCAGACGAGGTCGTCGGCGTTGTCCTCGACGACGGGACGCATCGCGGAGGCCACGGTTCCCGAAACCGGGCCGACGATGAAGTCGACCTCCTCGCGGGTGATGAACTCCTGTGTGATGGTCGAGCCCTGGCCCGGGTCGCCCTCGGTGTCCTGGTTGACGTACTCGACGTCGAATCCACCGATCCGGCCGTCGAGTTCCTCCTCGACGCGGAGTTTGAATCCCTGGATGATCGACTCCCCGATCAGGGTGTAGGCCCCGGATTGCGCGACCGCGAACCCGACCGTGACCGTCCCCTCGCTGGAGCCGAGACAACCCGCCACCCCCACGGCAGCGGTGGTCCCGGTACCCGCGAGAAACGCACGACGCGAGGGCCCGACCGGAGTGGCCCGACCGCCAGTGCCCTTCGATTCACCGTCCCCGCCCGAACCGCCTGATTTTTCAGTCACAGTACATGATATATTATCCCGATAATAAGTATTCTGGTTTGACATTTTTCCGGCGTCGGTGGCCGACCGGAACGGCGTGACCGCGCGGGTCGACGGGCCCGCTATCGGACGCCGAGGTGGGTTTCGAGGACGTCGGGATCGGCGAGGAGTTCGCGGCCATCGGCCTCGTGGACGATCCGGCCGGTCTCGATCACGTAGGCGCGGTCTGCGAGTTCCAGGGCCAGTTCCGCGTTCTGTTCGACCAGCAGGATCGTGATCCCGTCGTCGGTGAGCGTCTCCAGGACCTCCCGGACGTCCTCGACCACCGTCGGCGCGAGTCCCTCCGTCGGTTCGTCCAGCAACAGCAGGTCCGTCGGCGGACCCACGAGGCCGCGGGCAATCGCGAGCATCTGCTGTTCGCCCCCGCTCAGCGTCCCGGCCCGCTGGGTTCGGCGCTCGTCGAGGACGGGGAACCGGTCGTACACCTCGGGGGCCCCCGACCCAGCGGCAGCCGCGAGGTCGAGGTTCTCCTCGACGGTGAGCGACGGGAAGACCCGCCGGTCCTCGGGAACGAGCGAGACGCCGCGCTGGCGGATCCGGTTGGGCTGCAAGCCCTGGATCTCCTCCCCGCGAAACAGGATGCGACCGCGTTTCGGCGGCGTCAGTCCCATGATGCTCCGGAGCGTCGTCGTCTTGCCGGCACCGTTGTTGCCGACCAGCGCGACGGTCTCGCCCGCCTCGACCCGCAACGAGAGGTCGAACAGCACGTGACTCCGGTCGTAGTACGCGTCGATCCCGTCGACCGCCAGCACCGGCGTTGCGCTCACGCGACGGTCCCCCCGCTCAGGTAGATCTCCCGGACGTCCTCGTCGTCGCGGACCTCCCCCGGGGTCCCGGCGGTCCGGATCCGGCCGCGGTGCATCACGGCGACGCGATCCGCCAGGTCGGCCACGACGTCCATGTCGTGTTCGATGACGGCGACGGTGACCTCCTCGGCGACGTCGCCGAGGAGGGCCGTCGTCTCGCGGGTCTCCCCGGGACTCATCCCCGCGGTCGGTTCGTCGAGTAACAGCAGGTCCGGCCCGGCCGCGAGGGCAACGGCGACGTCGAGGTGTCGCTGGCGGCCGTGGGACAGCGAAGCCGCCGTCTCCGTCGCGACCCCGGCGAGACCGGTCCGTTCGAGGACGTCCCTGGCCTCGGCCTCGGCGGCCTCGCAGGCCCGGTGGTGGGAGAGAAACGCGCGCGGGCCGAAGCCGGTGTGGCGCCGCTGGGCCGCAAGGCGGACGTTCTCCAGCGCGCTCAGCCCCGGAAAGACGTTCGTCAACTGGAACGAGCGGGCGATCCCGCGCCGGGCCACCGCCGAGGGCCCGAGGCCGTCCACCCGCTCGCCCGCGAACCGGATCTCGCCGCGGGTCGGGTCGACGCGGCCGGACAGCAGGTCGAACAGCGTGGTCTTGCCGGCCCCGTTCGGACCGATGACCGCCGTGATCTCGCCCTCCCGCAGTTCCAGCGAGAGGTCGTCGACGGCCGTGAACCCGCCGAACTCCCTGGTGAGCCCCACCGTCTCCAGGATCGTGCCACCCATAATATGATTCAGTTGACATGCCGCGATAAATATCTGTCGTTGCCCCACCACGCTGCGCTCACTCCCGCTCCGCCGTCGGGTCGAACGGCGCGTCGACCCGGAACCGTC
Organism: uncultured Halobacteriales archaeon; assembly: GCA_964435625.1. Taxonomy (GTDB): domain Archaea; phylum Halobacteriota; class Halobacteria; order Halobacteriales; family PXRE01; genus PXRE01. The sequence goes on from CAYTAG010000115.1 coordinate 6,025, forward strand.
CGTCGACCGTCGGGGAAGACGAACGGGGCTACACGGTGAAGACCATCTCTCCGCAACGGGTCGACCCGGTTCACCTCGGGCAACAGAAGTGTCGGCCTGGTCAACCACTCGGACACGGACGCCGACCTCGTCTCGTTCCGGTTCGTCGACCACCACGTCTTCGCGCCGCTGGGCGAGCAGGGGAAGGCTGTACACCAACGCCGGGGCCCCGAGACGGGATGCAAGAAACCAGCACCTCCTCGGCCCCCGGCTTCGGGGTCGGCATCTCGCTGGTCGCCGTTCTCGCGGTGCTCTCCCGGCGGCTGATTGCTCGCTCGTAACTGCTGCCGTTCCCCGGAGGACCGAATCGACGGGTGTTGACAATTTACTACACCGTCTAAGTATATTAATTACTTTATTCCTAGAATAATTTTATCCCGTTCTGACCCAACTGTCCGTGTCGCATGGCGTCACCCGACGACGACCACGACCGGACGGGACGAGACGACGACAGCCCGCCCGCGGCGGACGGCGACCTCGCAGGGACCCCGTTCGCCAGCGGCCGGCGGTCGGGCGAGGGCCGACGGGCCTCGCTCGTGGACCGACGGACGTACCTGAAGTACGCGGCGTCGGCAGCGGGGGCAGCGACCGCGGTCGGCGGTGCCGGTGAACTGGCGGCGGCGAACCACGTCGGTGAACTCGAACCGCCGGCGACGGCGTCCGACGTTCCCGACGACGAACCGGTCGACCGGAGCGCGATGACCGAGCGGCGCCTGGACGTCAACGACGGCGAGGACCTGTCGTCGTACGTGGCCAACTCCAGCAGCGGCGAGTTGCTCGTCGTCCCCGAGGGGACGTACACCTGGAGCGGCGAGGTCCAGCAGTCCAAAGACGACTGGGGCATCCGCGGGGAGTGGGGCGGCCAGGTGACCATCGAGGTCCCGGACGGGTGGGGCATCGACGACGGCGGCATCCTGCTGAACCTCTACAGCTGTGACAACGTCCTCGTCGAGAACCTCTACTTCGACACGGACGTCGACGGCGGGCGGGCGTGTCCGGCGTTCCGCTCCATCGTCGACAGCACCGCGTTGCACCACCACCTCGTCTGGCTCTGTGGGGGGACGACGACGAGTTCCGACGGCGGCGAGTCGCGGTTCTACGTCGGCGCGGAGAACGCCGGCGGGCACGTGATGATCGACGGGGGGGTCTGTCACAACCGCGGGACGATCAGTTACGCGAACAACGGCGACCGCATCGCCTGGTGCAGCAGGGACGGCAAACTCACGGTCCGCAACTGCAAGGCCTCGGGCTTCGGGGACAACATCATCTACACCCGCATGGCCGGCGAGATGGTCGTCGAGAACTGCGTGTTCGCGAACGCCACGCCCTCCTGCATCCGCGTGGGCGGCGACAACGAGACGGTCAGAAACAGCACGTTCTACATGGACGTCTCCGGTTCGGAACTGTACGAGACCGGCGGCAACGTGAACACGTCGTTCATCATGGCCGACAACCGCCAGAGCGCCGCCAACGGCGGGTACGTCGAGAACTGCTCGTTCGTCGTCCGGGACACGCCCAACGCCACGGGGGCCATCCGCATGTTCGACAACCGGTGGCTCGACATTCAGGACAGCCAGTTCCTGCTCGACCAGTCCGACATTCCGGGCATCGGCGTCCAGAACGAGGTGGACGACCTGTGGCTCGACGCGACGGCGTTCGCCACCGAGAACGGGTCCGGAGCGACGGCGGCCGAAAGCATCTCCGGCACCTACCACACCACCGACGTCTGCGTCCACGACGGCCTCGACCTGGGTGCGATTTCCCCCGACACGACCGCCTGCGGGTTCGACTGGAGCCAGGCCCACGAGTTCCCCCAGGAGGACGACTTCACCATTCCCGACGAACCTGGCAGCGAGGACCCCGACGCCAGCGGCCACGTCGAGTACGAGGGCGACGCGACCGCCGTCACCGCCGCCCACTACGACACCAGCGACCGCGCCGGCGTCGAGTTCACCGTGACCAACACCGCCAGCCAGGACCTCACCATCACGCACCTCGCCGTCGAACCACGGGACGCCGGCATCGACGAACTCCACGACGAGAGCAGCGATGTCGGCCGCTGGGTCAGCGAGATTCACGTCGACGCCGATGTCCAGACCGGCGTCTGCGACTCGTCCGGGAGCGCCACCCTGCCGAACACCTTCGACCTGGCCAACGACGGCTTCGACGACAGCGCCGACGACATCGCCGTACTCTCGGCCGGGTCGACGGCCGCGGTCGCGCTCGGCCGCTTCGAGGCCAGCGGCACGCCCGTCGACATGGTGGGCGAGTCGGTCGACGTCACGGCCGACTTCGAACTCGCCGACGGCACCACCGGTTCGTCGTCGTTCACCCTCGACGTCGAGGCCGACGGCGACCTCACCTACGAAGGCGACGCCACCGCCGTCAACGCCAGCCACTACGACACCAGCGACCAGGCTGGCGTCGAGTTCACCCTCGCCAACGGCACCGGACGGGAGCTGACGCTCACCCACGTCTCGGTGACGCCCCACGACGCCAGCATCGACGAACTCCACGACGAGAGCAACGACGTGGGCCGCTGGGTCAGCGAGGTCCACGTCGACGCCGACGTGCAAACCGGCGTCTGTGACGTCCCCGGCAGCGGGTCCCTGCCCCGGACGTTCGACCTGGCCAACGACGGCTTCGACGACAGCGCCGACCAGGTTGCGGTCACGTCCGCCGGGTCGACGGCCTCGGTGGCGCTCGGCCGCTTCGAGGCCAGCGGTACGCCCGTGGACATGGTGGGCAAGCCCGTCGACGTCGAGGTGGACTACGAGTTCCCCGACGGTACGACCGGTTCCTCGTCGTTCACCCTCGACCCCGCCTGAGAGCGGCCGCCCCGTTCGCGGCCGGATCGAACTCGGCCGACCCGACGAGCGATTCCACGACCCTGCATTCGACCTACCCGGAGGACGTCTGTTACCGCGCCGTCATCCGGGAACGGGAGATATATGAGCACATGTGCATATATTCATATACGTCGGACGGTCACTCCGCGGGCGGGTCCCGGTCGTCCACGAGCACCTTCCCGGACCACCGCGCGACGACGTCGTCGGTTTCCTGCATCCACTCGTGGAGCCGCGTCCGGAGGCGGTCGAGGTCGTCCTCGTAAGACGGGTGCTCGACGAGGTTCTGGAGTTCGTCGGGGTCCCGCCGGAGGTCGTACAGTTCGTCGACGTCCGCGGGGTTGTAGACGTACTTGTAGCGGTCGGTCCGGACCATCCGCTGGGAGTGCAGGCCGAACTCGTCGCCGTGGTACTCAGCGAACACCGAGTCCGGCCAGTCCGGATTCTCGCCCCGCAACAGCGCCAGGAGACTCCGGCCGTCGATCCCCTCGGGTACCTCGACGCCGGCCATCTCCAGGAACGTCGGCATCAGGTCCAGCAGGCGGACGAACTCCTCGCGCTCGGTCCCCGGATCGACCTGGCCGGGCCAGCGGACTACCAGCGGGACGTGGTAGGTGTCCTCGTACATCATCGGCCCCTTGTTGAACTGGCGGTGACTCCCGGTCATGTCGCCGTGGTCGGAGCTGTGGAAAACGGCCGTCTCGACGCCGAGTCGGTCGATGGCGTCGAGGATGCGGCCGAATTGGGCGTCGAGGAAGGTGACGAACCCGAAGTACTTCGCCAGGGCCTCCCGCCAGGTCGCCTCGCTCGTGCCCTCGACGCCGCGGTAGTCCAGATACTGCTCCTGGACGGCCGGCTTGCCGTCGTAGGTCTCGACGAAGGAGTCCCACAGTTCGACGTCCCCGGGGTCGTACATCGAGGCGTACGGTTCGGGGACCACGTACGGGAAGTGCGGCCCCGGGAAGTCCGTCCGGTGGAAGAACGGGCCGTCGCCGGCGGTCCACCGCTGGAGGCGCTCGATGGTCCGCTCGGCCAGGTAGTACGGGCGCGTCGCCTCCGCGGGAACGGGGGTCTTCGCGGCGATCAGGATGGGGTCGTCGGCGTAGTCGTTGTAGATGGGATCTTCGAGTTCCACGTCGTCGGGGTCGACGCCGTGTTCGCGCTGATACTCCCGGAAGGCGTCGCCGACGCCGTCGCCCTCGCCCTCGCTGCCGAGGTACCGGAACCCGAAGTCCTCGGGGCGCTGGTCCCGGCCGACGTGCCACTTCCCCAGGTAGGTGTTGTCGTAGCCCGCCTCCGCGAGCAGTTCCCCGAAGGTGGGATGCTCCCCGGGGAGGTTCGCCCGGACCGCGTCGGGTTCGTGACAGTTGTTCAACATCCCGTGGTTGTGGGGGTACAGGCCCGTCAGCAGCGACGCTCGCGCGCTCGAACAGATGCTCACGGGCGTGTACGCGCGCGTGAACGTCGCGCCCTCCCGGCGCAGGCGGTCGACGTTCGGCGTCTCGACGCCCGGCGCGCCCGGCGCCGTCACGTCGTAGCGCTGCTGGTCGGTCAACAGGAGGAGGACGTTCGGCCGGCGATCCCCGGACGGATCGGCTCGTGTTGGCGCACTCACGATTCTTCGAACGATTCCTCACTGAGATAGTAAAAATTTTCCGGCACG
>CAYTAG010000116.1:0-10557 GCA_964435625.1 uncultured Halobacteriales archaeon
CGAGTCGTTCGAGGTCGTCCACACGCCGGGCCACGCCGACGACCACGTCTCGCTGGTGAGCGACTCGACGCTGTTCAGCGGCGACGTGGTGGTCCACGACGACGGCGCCTTCGACTACGGGAGCTTCGGCCGCACCGACATGGCCGGCCAGTCCCGCGAGGTGCTGATCGACAGCATCGAGACGCTGCTGGCGCGGATGCCCGCGGGCGTCGAGCACATGTACGCCGGCCACGGCGGCGTCTTCCACGGCGACGTCGGGGACGTCGTGGAGACGGCACTGGAACGGGCGAAACGGCGGGAACCGAAGTACCCCGACGAGTAGCGTGGACGGCTACCCAGGGCTGCTGGAGACGACGACCGAAGAAACGACTGATCGTAGATTCGACGTCGAACCAGCGAGACGCCGCAGTCAGGCGTTGCGGGGTTCGCGCGCCTTCGTGCGGAGCTTCTTGGCGCCGCACCGCCGGCAGCGGTCGGCCCGCTGGGGGTTGCGGGCGTTGCACTTCATGCAGATGAGCTTGTCGAGGGTGCGCTCCTCTGCTTCCGGGAACTTGGCCATGTCCGAGGGTTGCCGCCGCGCCGGTTAAACGTTCCGAGTCGGGGCGACCCGGCGGGGTTCGCCCTGGTACCGGAATTGCGACCGACCGGTGACCGTCCGGTCGCCGGGTTGGCCCTCCTTTGACCCGTGGCTCCCGCGGCACAGTTAGCAATTCGTTCCCCTCTCCTGTGCCGTGCTAACGAAAGACGCGAGTTTTTGCCCGTCGCGTCCGACCTAGCGGTCGGAGGTGTCCCAGTGTTCTACCACGACGACAAACTCCAGTACCCGGTCGAGGTCGAGGAACCGGACCCGCTGTTCGCGAAGATGCTCCAGGAGGCCATCGGCGGCGTCGAAGGCGAGATGCGCGTGTGCCTGCAGTACCTGTTCCAGGCCTGGAGCGTGCCCGACGAACACGAGGAGTACCGGAAACTGCTGTTGCAGACCGCCACCGAGGAGATCGGTCACATCGAGATGCTGGCGACGGCCGTCGCGAAGAACCTCCAGGGCGCGCCCGTCGAACTCAAAGAGGAGATGAAAGAGGATTCGGTCGTCGCCGCGGCGATATCGGGGATGATGCCCCGGCAGTACCTCTCGTCGGGGTTCAACGCCCTCCCGGTCGACGGCAACGGGACGCCGTTCAACGCCAGCTACGTGGTCGCCAGCGGTAACCTCGCGGCGGACATGTACGCCAACGTGATGGCCGAGTCGACGGGCCGACTGATGGTCTCGCGGCTCTACGAGATGACCGACGACCCAGGGATGAAGGACATGCTGGCGTACCTCATCGCCCGCGACGGGATGCACCAGAACCAGTGGCTGGAGGCGCTGCACTCGCTCGGCGACCCCGAGGACCCCTTCGACCACCTGCCGATCCCCGACAGCTTCCCGGAGGAAGAGGTGCCCGACGAGTTCGACTACTCGTTCCTGGGGACGACCCGCGAACCCGAGGACTACGAGGCGCCCTGGACCCACGGCGAGTCCGTCGACGGCAAGGAGGACTTCTCGCTGTTGCACGAACTCGACCTGACGGGTGGCGTCCGGAGCGTCTCGAAGGCGGACCCGCGGACCCACAACGAAGTGATGGGCGACGACGAGTCCGGATAGCGGACTCCAACCATCAAGGTCCCGGCCCGCCAACCACGGTGCATGGGCCTGTACGACCGGATCGCCGACCTGCCACTGACAGTCGAGGGCTATGACCTCCGGCAGCGGGAGGCCGACACCTCCAGCGGTTTCACTCGCGTGACGACGACGTTTCGCCTGGGCGACGACGGCGAGACGGGCCGTGGCGAGGACGTCTGCTACGAGGAGGCCGACCACGACGCCCTCGCCGCCGACCCGCCGGCGCTCCCGACGGGCGAGTTCACGTTCGCGGAGTTCTCGCGGGCGCTCGACGACGTCGAACTGTTCCCGGAACCGTCCGGGCAGCACCACGCCCCGAACTTCCGGCGGTGGGCCGTCGAGAGCGCCGCGCTGGACCTGGCGTTGCGGGGGGCCGGCACCGACCTCGCGAGCGCGCTCGACCGCACCTACGACCCGGTGCGGTTCGTCGTCAGCACCCGCCTGGGTGAGGCGGGCTTCGACCGCATCGAGGAACTGCTGGCGGTCGACCCCGACGCCGAGTTCAAACTCGACCCGACCGCCGACTGGACGCCCGAACTCGCCGACCGGCTCGCGGAGACGGGTCGGGTGCAGCTGCTGGACCTCAAGGGGCTGTACGAGGGCACCGACGTCGACAACGAGCCGGATCCGGACCTGTACCGCACGGTGGTCGAGTCGTTCCCGGACGCCGTGATCGAGGACCCCGCGCTGACCGACGAGACCCGACCGATCTTCGAGGGCCACGAGGATCGCGTCTCCTGGGACTACCCGATCACCGGCGTCGAGTCGGTGCGGGCGTTGCCGTTCGAGCCGTCCTGGCTGAACGTCAAGCCCTCGCGGTTCGGGACGGTTCGCTCGCTGCTGGAGACCGTCGAGTACTGCCTGGAGCGCGACGTCGCACTGTACGGCGGTGGCCAGTTCGAACTCGGCGTCGGCCGCCAGCACCTCCACGCGCTGGCCTCGTTGTTTTACCCCGACGCCCCGAACGACGTGGCGCCCTCCGGGTACAACGAGCAACCGCTTTCCGGGGACCTGCCGGCGAGTCCGCTCGCGCCGCCGGACGATCCGGTTGGGCTATCGTGGTCGTCGCAAGGGATCCCGGGGGATCCGCGTGGGTGAGCGGATTCCAGGCCGGCAACGCCTGGCAGGTGACGACGACCACGGTCGACGCGAAGGGGGCCCCTCGCTACCGCCTAGACGAGGCCGGTGCAATCCAGAATCGTCCAGGCGACGCTTCCCCATCCGAGTGCCGACTTGAGACCGATCACCCAGCCCGCGGGGTTCCAGAGCAGCACCAGCGTGAGGCCGAAACTCGCTGCCGCACCTGCGATGGTACTCCAGAGGGTCGTCATCGGATCACAGGACTGCTGGGTAACCTGATCATCTCCCGTTCCGTTCACTATCGGATCGGATCCACCGCCGCCACCGCCGCCGGAGACGTCGCCGCTGTCGTACAGAGTAACGTCGTCGTCGTCACCGTCCCAGGCGGGGTACAGGTTGGTATCGAGGTCGTCTTCGGTGTGGCCAACTACCTCCCCGTGATCGAGCGCGTCGTCCGCGTCGTTCAGTTCGGTTTGGGTCGCCGTTCGGCTGAAGTAGGTGGTGCCGTCGGAATACCCCTCCAGGCTCGTCGTAAAGTCACCGATGTCGCCGCTCGTGTAATTCCAGTGACTGAAGTCGGTCAGAACTGCTTCCGTCCGTTGTAACGACCCGTTCACGTATCCGCGGCCGTACCGAAGCGTCCCGTTGTCCGTCCCGACGTTGGTCTGCACGATGTCGATGTCGTCGTCCACGTCCTGGTAGTAGTTGACGTCGGCGGTCGTCGTCTGCGCCTCCCCGAATGACAACGATCCGATGTCTTGCTCTATCGCCTGAACGCGGGGGTCAGAACTGATCTCGCTGACGGTCAGGGATGCCGCGGCCGTCCCGGAGGCGCCGACGCCGGTCAATCCGCCAACGACGGTCGCCGTACCCAGGCGTTTCAGGACTGTTCTGCGACCCTGTAGCGTGTGGTCACGTCTCATCCTATTACCACAATAATTAATATGCACTGTATTGTATATATCTTTCTCAATAAATAATTTAAGATTCTCCTGTCAGGTCCGGCAGAAGTGGTCCCTTTCGCGTCGGGGCGGGGACCCGTCACAACGGCCGGACGCCAGGGATATATGAAAATATGTGCATGTATTCATATACGCCTCGTCGATGGGAGCCGTCCGGATCACGTCCCGTCGCCCAGGTACTCCTCCTGCACCGCCACCACCTCGGTCGAGTCCTCGCAGTCGGCGTACCGCCGGAGGGGTTCGGCGTTCAGTTCGAGGAAGGTCTTCCCCCAGGTGAACTTCGAGAGGATGCGTTCGGCGTGCTCGCGCTCGCCGAGAATGGAGAGCGCGGCCGCCAGCGCCTCGACGGTCGTCAACCGGAACGGCCGACCGTAGTTGACGGGGTTGGCCGCCACGAGGAACGGGAGCGCCCGGTGCTCGCCGGGCAGGTCGAAGAGCGCCTCGCCGGCGGACTCCCACGAGCAGTCCAGAGCGAGGAGGTTGCCGGGCGATCCGCCGTCGGCGTCGCCTCCGCCAGCGGCGCCGGGGGCGTCCGCCGGCGACAGCGCCCGCTCGGCGTGGGGGTTCAGCACGATCCCGTACGGCGTTGCCCCGTGGCTGCGGTGGAGTTCCGCGAGGTCGAACCGGGCGAGCTTCCGGGCCGTGCACTTCTCGGGGTCGTCGTCGCCCTCGTAGCGGACGTGCAGCTCCACGACCGGCGGTAGGCAGTGGGGGCGCAAAAGGGGTGCGAACCGAACGCCACGTCGAGAGCGGTCGAACGACGGCAGGTCGGCCAGGTTACGGGGCGGCAGCCGTCGTATCACTGGCTTCGGATGCAAACGGGCTGATGACGAGGTCGTCGTAGGGGACGATCGGCCGTTTCGCCCGACCCTGCTCCTCGAACCTGACGATCCCCAGCGCTTCGAGGGTCGCCAGTTCCTGGTGAACGTTTTTCACGTCGCGTCCGACAAGTCGTGCGGTCTCCCGGATGCTTTCGGGGTCCTCGGCCCGGATGACCCGTAGCAACGTATACGTCCGCTCGTTGAACACGTCGCTCAGCTGTTTCTCGTTCGCGAACGTGATCGTCGCTGGGTCCTCCACGGGATCGCCGCCTTTCAGTTTCCGGATTGCTTCGAGGCCCCGTTCGTAGAGTCCTTCGTCGTTACCGATCGTGACGACGAGGACGTTCTCGTTATCTGTCATTTTTGTCACCCTTGTCGTCCAGTAATTCGAAGCGTGGTTTCGGAATCTCGTCCCAGAACCGCTCGTACAGTTCCTCCATACCGGGGAACTCGACGCGTTGCGGCTCCGGATCGGGCGCCACGTGGAGTTCGTGGCCCTTGGTGTCCTCGTGAGCGTTGTCGTACCGTCGGATGGTGCCGTCCTCCAGCGTGTCTCGTCCGGACGCGATGGCACCGTAGTGCAGCGTGTACCGCCACCCTGACGGATACACGTCGTCATTCGTGCGGCGGATCGACACGCGGACGACCGTCCCATCGTCGTAGACGTGCGTCCGCTCGAACCCGTCCAGGTCGCGCTCGTTCGAACCCGACACCATCCACTGGCTGTTTGTTGAGAGCCCAACGACAAAAATGTGTTGGTTCATGTACCAACAGTAGTGGTCAACTCCCTGTAGAGGGATTCTCCGTGCTCGACGGCCACGACTGAGCACCCGTCACCGACTGGCCGGCAACGTCGGAGCACACCTTCCCAGCCCGTCAGTACCGGGCGAGTACCCCTCAATTTGGACTAAGGCCGTCCTCGCCCTCGTATCGTATCCAGCACCATGATTCACACGGCGACCGCTCGCACTCGCCCAGTCGCACCGTTGCGTCCGACCGACGACCGCCCCCTCGACGCGGAGGCCGACGCATGAACGTCGACCTGAAGCCCCTGGAAGAGCAGGTGATCGTGATCACCGGCGCGTCCTCGGGCATCGGGCTGACGACCGCGCGGATGGCCGCCGAGCGCGGGGCGCGGCTGGTGCTGGCCGCCCGTAGCGAGGACGCCCTGCAGGAGTTGACCGCGGAGATCGAGGAATCGGGCGGCGAGGCGACGTACGTCGTCGCCGACGTGCGCGACCGCGACGACGTCCGCGCGATCACGACGGGAGCCAGCGACGAGTTCGGCGGGTTCGACGCGTGGGTCAACGTCGCGTCGGCGTTCCTCTACGGGCGGCTGGAGGAGACCCCGGTCGAGGACATGCGCCAGCAGTTCGAGACGAACGTCTGGGGCACGGTGTACGGCTCGCTGGAGGCCGCGGCTCACCTGAAGGGCCACGGCGGGGCGCTCGTCAACGTCGGCAGCGTCGCCTCCGACCGGGCCATCCCCCTGCAGGGGAGTTACTCCGCCTCGAAACACGCGGTCAAGGGCTTCACCGACGCCCTGCGCATGGAACTGGACGAGGAGGGCGCGCCCGTCTCCGTGACGCTGATCAAACCCGGCTCCATCGACACGCCGTACCCCGAACACGCCAAGAACTACATGGACGAGCGGGCGACGCTCCCGCCGCCCGTCTACGCCCCCGAGACGGTGGCACGCGCAATCCTGCACGCCGTAGAGCACCCCGAGCGGGACGTGTACGTCGGCGGGGGCGGCAAGGGCCTGTCCCTGCTCGGGAAGTACGCGCCGGGGCTGGCGGACGCGATCATGGAGCGGACGTTCTTCGGGTCCCAGCGGAAGCCGGAACCGCCGCAGCCGCGCCACCGGAACGTGCTCGACGAACCCGCGGGCAACCTCGAGGAGCGGGGCGACTACGAGGGACACGTCGCCGAGCGGAGCCTCTACACCGGACTGACGCTCCGCCGGTCGCTGCTGGGCGCCGCGGTCGCCGGCCTCGGGGCCGTGCTGTACTCGCGCTACCGGAAGGCCCGCCGCGGCGCCGAGGAGACCGAGGAAACGCGGGACGAACGGTCGACGGTCCGCGTGCGGCCCTAGGTGACGGAGATCCCACGACCGTCGTGGCCGGGCCGGCAACCGGCCCGGAGCAGTTCGCTCCCGCGGCGCAGGGATGGCCAGAGCTAAGTGTCAGGACGCTCCGTTTTCGGCGCATGCTCGAAGCGGGTGCGGAGGCGCCGCGGTTCAGCCTGCCCGGCGTCCACGGCGGGGAGTTGCGCCAGTTCGGGCTCGCGGACTACCTGGGCGAGGACGTGGTGGTGCTGTGTTTCTACCCCGCCGACTTCGGGCCGCACTGTGATCCGGACGATTGCTGGCTGGCGGACGTCGACCTGCTGACGCTGCAGCGCAACGTGACGGTCCTGGGGCTGTCCGCCGACAGCGCCTTCAGCCACCGGGAGTTCGCCAGCCAGTACAACCTGGAGTTTCCCCTCCTGTCGGACGGAGGCGGCATGGTCGCGGAGGCCTACGACGTCCTCCACGACCACTACGAGGGCCACCGGCGGTTGCCCCGCCGGGCGCTGTTCGTGCTCGACGACCGGGGCGTCGTCCGGTACGCCTGGGCCGCCGACGAACCGGGCGACCGCCCGGACCTGGAGTCGGTCCGGGCGGCGATCCGGTCGGTCCAGAGCGACGAGTCCGCCCTGGAGCGGTACCGCGTCGGCCACGACTACTACCGGTACGGCCGCTCGGAGTTCGACATCGCGGTTTCCGCCTACGAGGACGGCGACTGGGGGCTGGCCCGCGAGGCGTTCGCGGAGGCGACCCGGTACCTGGAGGACGCGACCGGGGAGTTCGGCTCGGCCCGCTGGTTCGCCGCCTCCGACGACCTGGCCGACCGGATCGCGGCGGCCAAAGCGCCGACCGACTACCTCCTGCAGGCGGCGCGCTGGTACCGGGAGTCGGCGGCCCACTTCGCGGACGGCGACGCCGACCGCGGCGAGGACTACCGGGGCGACGCCGCGCGCCAGCGTGACCGCGCCGAGGAGGCGGCCTCGCCCGCCGACCCCGACGACCTCGCCGCGGTCGTGGACGGCGACGACGACTGATCGGCCGCGGTGCCGCGGCGCGGCGGCCCGTCACGCGAGGTCGCCGCCGACCGCCTTCGCCGCGGTGAGCACCGGGTCCCAGACCGGCCCGAACGGCGGCGAGTACCCCAGGTCCAGGTTGCCCACCTCCTCGACGGTCATGCCCGCGTGCAGCGCGGTCGCCACGGCGTCGATCCGGTGGGCACAGCCCTCCTGGCCGACGAGACCAGCACCGAGGAGGCGACCCGTCTCGCGGTCGGCGGTCATCTCGACGACGATGCGCGACCACCCGGGGTAGTAGTGCGCCCGCGAGAGGGTGGTGATGGTCTCGGAGACGGGATCGTAGCCCGCCTCCCGGGCGTCGTCCGGATCGAGCAAGCCCGTGCAGGCCACCTCCAGGTCGAACACCTTCATGACGACCGTCCCAACGACGGGGCCGACGGGCGTGGGCGTGCCCGTCACGGTCGTCCCGACGGCCCGGCCCGAACGGTTGGCGGCCAGCCCCAGCGGGAGGTGGACCGGCGCGTCCGCGACGAGGTTGTGCTTCTCGGCGCAGTCGCCGGCCGCGAACACCCGCGAGACGTTCGTCCGGCCGTATTCGTCGGTGGCGATTGCTCCCGTGGGCCCGAGGTCGATGCCCGCGGGGCCGGCGAGTTCGACGTTCGGCTGGACCCCCTCGTCGACCAGCACCGCGTCCGCCTGGACGCGCTCGTGGGCGGTCTCGACGGCGGTCACGGCCCCGTCCTCCCCGACGAACCGCTCGACGGCCGCCCCGAGGTGGAGGTCGACGCTGCGCTCCCGGAGGTGCTTCTCGACGACGCCGGCGGCGGCCGCGCCGAACGGCGGCAGGGTCAGCGGGCCGCGCTCGAAGACGTGGGACCCGTCGTCGACCAGGTGGACGTCCAGCCCCCGGGCGTCGAACGCCTCGACGAGTTCGAGGCCGATCTTGTTGGCGCCGACGACGGCGACCGTCTCCACCTCGTGGAGGTCGGCCAGTTCGTCTTCGAGTTCGGTGGCGGGCGGTTTCTCCACGGCCGGGTGGTGGGCCTCACCGGGCCTCAGGTACTCCCGGAGCGCGCGCCCCTCCTCGGGGCTCCGGACGGTGAACACGCCCGCGAGGTCCCAGCCGGGGACGTCGAGTTCGACGCCCCTGCCGCCGGTCGCCAGTAGCAAGTCGCCGTACGAGAGGTCGTAGCGTCCCTCCGGCCCCTCGACGGCCACCGTCCGCTCGTCGGGGTCGACGGCGACCACCTCGTTGTTGCGCCGGAGGTCGATGCCGTACTTGCCGACGAGTTTTTCGGGACTGCTGACCCGGAGGTCCTCCAGGTCCGGGATGTCGCCTTTCACGTAGTAGGGGATGCCGCAGGCGCCGTAGGAGACCCACTCGCCCCGTTCGAGGACGACGACCTCGCGGTCGGGGCCCTCCCGACGGGCCTTCGCCGCCGCGCTCAGTCCCGCCGCGTCACCGCCGACGACGACGAATCGCTCGCTCATGGACACTGTTCGTCGGGCGGTACCATGTAGCAGTCGGTACCCGGGGAAACCGGCAACCAGTCGGCAACCCGCCGTCGAACCCGGCCGCTTTTTCCGGTCGCCCGCCTGTAACCGGGCATGACGGACCGGCGCGACCGCGCGCTGTCGTACTACGAGGCACTGGACGGCGGCGACTACGAGGGGCTGTCGGCCCTGCTCGCCGAGGAGTTCGTCCACGACCGGCCGGACCGCACCCTGGAGGGCCGCGAGCGGTTCGTCCGGTTCATGCGCGAGGAACGGCCCCGGACCGACACCGTCCACGCTGTCGACGGGGTGTACGGTCCGACGGCGGCCAGCGACGGGGAGGACGGGCCGGCCGACGCGGAGGTAGTCGTCCGCGGGCGGTTGCTCGCCAGTGGCACCGAGGCGGCAAGTGACGCGGAGGACTCCCTGCTGGTCGCGTTCGTCGACGTGTTCTCGTTCGCTGGGGACCGGATCGCCCGGGTCGACACCTACACGCAGTAGCGTCCGCGAGTCGCGCTACTCCGGCGGTTCGCGGTCCCGCTCCAGCAACTCCCGGCGGCGCTCGTACTCCTCCTCGGTAATCTCCCCGCGCGCGAGCGCCAGCCGCAGTTCTTCCAGGGCCTCGTCCTCGCGCCGGCGGCCGCCGACCAGCCACCAGGCGATCAGTCCCGCCCCGCCGAGGTAGACGAGGGCGACGGCCGCGCCCACGAGCAGCGCCCAGGGACCGCCGACGGCCCCCATCAGGCCCATCGTCGGCATCGCCAGCACTACCAGCAGGAAGGGCCCGACGAAGAAGAGGCCGACCACCAGGCCGAGGACGACGACGAGGGCGTCCGGGACGGTCCGCATGTCACTCGCGGTCGCCCGCACCGACCGCGCTCTCGCCGACCTTGCGGTGGCCCTCGATGACCTCCTGGCCGTTCATGTACGGCCGCAGCGCCTCCGGGACCGTGACCGTCCCGTCGTCGTTCTGGTAGTACTCCATGATGGCGACGACGACCCGGGGCAGCGCGACCCCGGAGGCGTTCAGGGTGTGGAGGTACTCGGCGCTCTCGTGGCGCTCGGGGCGGTAGCGCAGGCCGGCGCGGCGGGCCTGGAAGTCCTCGAAGTTCGAGGCGCTGGACACCTCCAGCCAGCGGCCGCCCACGTCGGGACCCTCGGGCATGTCGTCAGCGGGCGCCCACACTTCGAGGTCGTACTTCTTCGCCTGCGTGAATCCCATGTCGCCGGTGCACATCTCCAGCACGCGGTAGGGCAGCCCGAGTCGCTCCAGAACCTCGGTGGCCTCCTCGACCAGGCCCTCCAGGCGGTCGTAGCTCTCCTCGGGCCGGACGAAGTTGACCAGTTCGACCTTGTTGAACTGGTGGACCCGGACGTAGCCCCGCGTCTCGGTGCCGTGCTCGCCGGCCTCCCGGCGGAAGTTCGGGCTGAACGCCTGGTGTTTCAGCGGGAGGTC
>CAYTAG010000117.1:0-10538 GCA_964435625.1 uncultured Halobacteriales archaeon
GCCTTCTCGCCCTTGAACGGGCCGGCGATCAGTTCGACGATGTCGCCCTCGGCGATGCCCTCGACGTCGGGTTTGGGCGACAGGAAGTGCTCGACCTCGGCGAGGTCGGACTCCCCGGGGACTATCGACCGGGCGTGGGGTATCTCGTCGAGCACCCGCTCGATGGGCGCGGTGTCCTCGGCCTCGACCATCACGTAACTGGTCAACTGGTCCGGGGCGAGCACGGCGTAGATGCCCGGCTCCTCGCGGTTGACGATCATGTCCGCGACGGTGCGCTCCTGGCTCGCGGTGGTCTTGACCGCGTACATCGACACGTCAGATCGCCCCCGGCATGAACGTCATGACCAGGTAGATCAGGAAGCCGAGCATCCCCACCAGCAACACGCCGGCGCCGGCGATCTTCGCGACCTGGGAGAACTCCTCCCAGGCGGGAGTGCTCGCCAGTTTCAACACCCTGACGTACGACGAGAGGCTAAGCGGAAGGTCCATGTCCGGTGGTTGGCGAAGGGGCTTTTTCTATCTGTTGTTTGCCGGTCCCGTCGAACGGATTCGGCGGCGGGCGGCGACTCGATTCGGCGAAGACGAAAAGAGAAGGTCGGTCGACGGGACGGCTCCGCCGGCGTTACTCCACGTAGTCGATGTCCTGGACGGCTCCTCTGGCGGCCTCCTGGGCCTCGTCGTTGCGACCGTAGATCTGCGGGGAGGCGACGCCGGTGACGACGATCATCGTCCGCATCTGGCCGTCCAGTTGTTCGTCGATGGAGGTGCCCCAGATGATCCGGGCGTCCGGGTCGATCCGGTCGTAGATCTCCTCGACGACGCCCTCGGCCTCCTCGATGGACATGTCCGGGCCGCCGGTGACGTTGACCAGCGCGGAGTTGGCGCCGGAGATGTCGACGTCCAGGAGCGGCGACTGCAGCGCGCTCTTGACGGAGTCGGCGGCCTTCGCCTCCGAGTCGGACTCCCCCAGGCCGATCATGGCGACGCCGCCTTTCTCCATGACGGTGCGAACGTCCGCGAAGTCCAGGTTCACCAGGCCCGGCTTGGTGATGAGTTCCGTGATGCCCTTGACCGAGCGCATCAGCACCTCGTCGGCCACCTTGAACGCCTGCCGGACGGGTAGTTTGCCCACCGAGTCCAGCAGTCGGTCGTTCGGCACGACGATGACGGTGTCGGAGACGTCCCGCAGGCGTTCCAGGCCGGCCTCCGCGTTGGTCCGGCGGACCTCGCCCTCCGCCGTAAAGGGGGTCGTCACGATGGAGATGGTGAGCGCGCCGATCTCGCGGGCGGCCTTCGCGACGACGGGCGCCGAACCCGTGCCGGTGCCACCGCCGAGCCCGCAGGTCACGAACACCATGTCCGAGCCGTCGATTGCGTCGTAGATCTCGTCCTGACTCTCCAGGGCCGCCTCCTCGCCGATCTGGGGGAGCGACCCGGCGCCCCGCCCGCCGGTCTTTTCCTCGCCCATCAGGATCTTTCGGTCGGCGTCGATCTCGTAGAGATGCTGGACGTCGGTGTTCGCGGCGACCAGGTTCGCCCCGTGGATGCCCTCCTCGTGCATCCGGTTGACCGTGTTGCCGCCCGCACCGCCGCAGCCGACGACCGTGATGTTCGTCTGTAGGTCCTGCAGCATCTCCGCGAGTTCCTCGTCGGTCCCGTCGAGGTCGGCGCCCCCGGCCCCGTCGCCGGCGCCCTCGTCGATGGCCCCGTTGGCCTGCTCGTCGATGGCGTCGTCTACGATGGAATCCATCCTTGGGCAACCCTAGCAGATGCAGCTTAATTATCTTTGTCCCCGCCGTCTGACGGTTGCAAGACGCTAATACGGTCGATTTCGTTCTGGAATTAACATTCTCCTACCGGTCGGCCGGGTTCCGTTAATCGACTCGTAATCGCCGCGTACGCTCCTCGATAACCGCTTTCGGGCTGACGGTTTCGCCGCCGACCTCGACCGGTCGGCCATCCGCGAGCGTCCCGAACTTCGGGCCCTCCGGGACGCCGAGCTCGCGAGCGCGCTCCGGGTCGAACGCCCGTTCGGTGATCACGACCTCGTCGCCGTCGCGGTCGACGGCCTCGTACTCCCCGGCCAGGATCGCAACCAGCCGGTCGATCAGCGCCTCGCGGTCCGCGCCGTCCCCGACTGCGGCGTCGCCCCGCGGTCGGTTCCCGTTCTCCTCGGTCTCGTAGGCCAGGGTCGTCTCCCGCACCGCTTCCCGCGTTCGCCCGGCGTCGACGGCCGCCGCCGCGTCGAGCAGGTCGTCCGGCAGCGAGACCACCTCGAAGTCGCCGGCTCCGACCTCGGTACCCTCGTCTCCAGCGACCGTCGCCGGGTCGCCGAACCGCAGTCCCTCCTCGACGGTGCAGACGCCGTCCTCGATGGCCCCAGCGAGAGCCAGGGGAACGCCGCCGACCTCCCGCAGCCACGTCTCGCTCACGACCCGGTAGCCCAGGTCCTCGGCGACGTCGGCCAGTCCCGGGTACTCGCCGTCGAGGAGGGCGTGGTCCGCGCCGCTGCGCTCGAACGCCTGGCGGACGGCTTCCCGGGCCTCGTCCGGGTCGCCCATCGCGTCCAGCGCCCAGTCGGCGCCGACGTGGCCGACCGTCCAGTCCGTCTCCCGCAGGATTCGCTCGAACCGCGGGGCGTAGTGGCCGCCCCCGAACCCGACGACGGTGCGGGCGTCCCGGGGGTCGACGGCACTGCCGTCGCCGGACGGGCCGTCGTCGCCGTCGTCGGCCACCCCCTCAAGTGCGAGGATCGCCCGGGCGACTGCACGCGCCCCCTCGGGGTCCTCCCACTGGGGTTCGTCGCTACCCACCTCGACGAACAGCGACGGCGCACCCACCTCGCTGGGGCCGTGGTGGGTGCACTCGACGCCGACCTCGTAACCCTCGGGCGCGTGCTCGTCGAACGACGCCACCACAGCGTCCAGCGCCGCCGGGGCCGCTTCCGCGAGTTCGCCGTCGGCGCCGCCGAACTCCGCGGGGCCGAAGTTGCCCGTGAAGTGGGCGGTCAACAGTGGTCCCGTCTCGCCGGAGTGCCGGGAGGCGAAGACGACGAGGTCGACCTCGGCTGCGGGGTCCGCTCCGTCGCCGTGGTCGACGCCTCCGGTCCCGAACGCGGACGCGACCTCGTCGAGGTGAAGGTGCAACTCCTCGAAGGTCCGCAACTCGAAGGGGGGCGAACGGTAGACGGTGCCGCCGCCGGCCGCCTCGGAGCGGGACTCGTCGACCTGCTCGTCCCACTCCCGCAGGTCTAGCAGGTGTTCGCCGAGGTGTTCGGACGCCGAGTCCGCACGGCTGACGACGATCCCGATCACGTCAGTCCGCCTCCGGCGCCGGCGACCGGCCGATTGCCTGGCGGGCGGTAGCGCTGGCCAGCGTCACCAGCTCCGTGACCGCCTTCCGGCGGCGGACGAACAGCGCCGTCCCGAGGACGACGTAGACGAACGTGTACACCTCCAGCGTGAGGTGACTGAGCGCCTCGGCGGGGGCCCCCGGGTGCGGCCCCAGCAGCGGGCCGACCGGGAGCGCGTCCAGGAGGTTCGCCATCGTGGCTTCGGAGAGCACCCGCAGGAAGAGGAACTCGATGCCCACCTGGGAGACGAACAGCACTAGCAACGCGACTGCCTCCCGCCCGGAGATGTTGAAGTTCGAGAGGATCGCCAGCGCGAAGTACGACTGGGCGGCCGTGATCCAGATCTCCAGGGACTGTTTGAACTCGAACTCCAGGACGCCGTACCCGCCCAGGGCGATGGAGTACACCACCGCGAGGGTGCCGATCAGCAACGTCCACTGGTTGAGTTTCGAGGAGATGAGGGCGTTGAACCCGGCGGTCGACCGGGACTTCAACACGAGGACGACCACGACGATCAACTCGGGGGACTCGCTGGCCAGCGGCGCGATCCACTGGATCATGAAGAACTTCGGGACGCCGGCGGCGACGCCCAGGCTCTCCAGTCCGTGGGCGAACGGTTCGACGGCGACCATGATCATCGCGCCCGCGTAGACGAACAGCCCGATCACCGTCGCGATCCGTTTGGGCCGCCCGTAGCTCTGGAGGTACGCAGGGACGCCGATGTGCTCCTCCTCGACTTCGATGCCGGCCCGCAGGACGATGACGATGTAGAGGACGTACAGGCCGACGAGTACGACCGTGTCGACGATGTCGATGCCGCCGCCGAACGGGACGAAGAAGGCCCACAGCGTCGCGGCCGACAGGAAGGCGATCTCGATGGCGATCCCGCGGTCCAGCGAGACGACGTCGGCGAGCAAGCCGTCCCTGTGGCGCACCGACACGTCGGCGACCTTCTTCGCCCGCCAGAGGGTGAACAGCGCGATCCCGGACCACCCGAGGCCGATGAGGATCCGGTTCGCCCCGGTCATGTTCGCGACCGCGAGGTTGCCCGCCTCGACGCCGCGGGCGGTCCCGACCTGCGCGCCCGCCGTCCACGCGTACAGCGCGTCGACGGCGTACTCCGGCGCGACCGCCAGCACCGCGAGCACCGCGATGGCGAACGACCGCGGAACGTCCTTCTCGGCGGTCTCGGCGGCCCACGCCAGGAGGAACGACGCTCCGAGGACCGCGAGCCCGCTCAACAGGACCGTGAGTCCGGTCGTCGGGTGCGAGTCGGTCAGCACCACCGCGACCCACGGGGCAGTCAACAGTCCTGCGCCCCCAACTGCTGTCAGCGGATGACGTAGGTCGATCACTACGGCAGGGTTGACGGGATCGGAATGAATGTCTTGCGAAGTCGCCCGGGGGGACCGCCGCGGTTATTGCCCTGGCACCTGTGCCCCGGGACATGGACGTGTTCGGTCTCGTCGGCAATCCGGTCGGCCACTCGCTGTCCCCGCCCATGCACGCGGCCGCCTACGACGCCCTCGGGATCGACGCCCGCTACGTGACGTTCGAACTCGACCCCGACGACCTCGCCGCGGCCGTCGAGGGCGCCGACGCGCTGGGCGTCCGTGGGTTGAACGTCACCATCCCGTTCAAGGAGGCGGTCCTGGACCACGTCGATCCGGACGACCTCGCGGCCCGGATCGGCGCCGTCAACACCGTCGACTTCGGTTCGGACCCACCCACGGGACACAACACCGACGCGGTCGGCGTCCGCCGTGCGTTCGAAACTCACGACGTCGCGCTGGACGGGCGAACGGCCGTCGTGGTCGGGGCGGGCGGTGCAGGCCGAGCGGTCGCGTTCTCGCTGGCCGACGCCGGGGCCGACGTCGCAATCGCCAACCGGACCGTCAGTCGGGCTCGCGACCTCGCGAGCGAGGTCGGCCGCCCCAGCGATCAGCGGGTGACTGCTCACGGGCTAGACGAACTCGACGACCTCGTCGCGGACGCCGACGTGCTCGTCAACGCCACTAGCGTCGGGATGGAGGAATACGCCTCGCCCGTGCCCGCTGACGCTTTGCACGGCGACCTCGCGGTGCTCGACGCCGTCTACCGGCCGCTCGAAACGAGACTGCTCCGGGACGCCGCTGCCGCGGGCGCGACGACCATCGACGGTGCGTGGATGTTACTGCACCAGGGCGCCGCTGCAGTCGAACGCTGGACCGGCCGGGACCCGCCCGTCGACGCGATGAACGAGCGGCTCCGGGCGATCATCGAGTGAGCGGCCGAACGGGTTTAAGTTCTCGAAGCCATAGCGCCTCCCAATGTCACTCCTCGATACGCTGAAGTCGTTGCTCGGCCTCGGGTCCTCCACCCAGCCGTCCGAGGGCCAGCGCGACGTCGGCGTCACCGTCGAACACGACCCAGGGGGTAGCGACGGCCGCGTCGAGACTGCTAGTACCGCCGGAGGGACTGGCGTCGCCCCGGAATCGGAGACCGACCCCGAGACGCCGGACCCCGACCGAAAGCCCGACAGGGCGGAGCCGACGGACGAGCAGTCGGTCGAGATTCCCGACGCCGAAGAACTGGACAGAGACGACGAACCCGACGAAGAACCCACGGACGAAACGCCCGTCGAGATTCCGGACGCCGAAGAACTGGCCGACGTGGACGAGCCAAAGACCGACGCCGAGATCATCGACGGCGACGACGACACGGCCGAGGCAACGTCCGACGCGGAGCAACCGGAAGTCGCGGAATCCCGGGCGGACGAGGCCGAGGTGGAAGAGCCGCAGGCTGAAGAACCCGGAGGGGCCCAGGCCGAGGAGTCCGAAGCCGAGCCATCGGAGACGGACGCGCCCGAACCGGACGCGGCCGGCGAGCCGACCGACACCATCAAGGGGATCGGGTCGACCTACGCCGAGCGCCTGTCGGCGGTCGGCATCGAGACCGTCGGTGACCTGGCGACCGCCGATCCCGCCGACGTCGCCGGGGAGGCGGACATCTCGGAGTCCCGCCTGGAACGGTGGGTCCAGCGGGCCAGGGACGCCTAACCGGAAGCACAAAGGTGGTGGGGGCCGGGGCTCCAGCCAGCAATGGCGAGGGTAGTAACCGGGGAAGCCACCTTCGAGGAGACGGCCCAAACTGCACCGTCCGGAGCGCGCGTCTCCGTAGAAGTACGATGCCAGGTTGCCGACCCGTTCCGGGCGTACCGGCGCGCTCGTGACCGGACGAGTGCAGCGAACGACGGGTGTACGTTCTACCTCGCGACCACCGGCGGTCAGTCGGGCTGGGGGTACTTCGGAGTCGACCCGGTCGAACGCTTGCAGGTCGGCCCCGGCGCCGTCGTGGGACCGTCCGGGAAACGGGACGTCGCCGGCTCGGCTCACGGAAGTCCGTCGCTGGCCGCCCTCGCCGGACTGCTCAACGGCGAAACGCTCGTCCGTGGCGAGTGCGACGTGCCGTACCCCTGTGGCGCGTTCGGCTGGCTCTCCTACGACCTCGTCAGGGAACTGGAGGACCTCCCGGACGACGCCGACGACGACCGCGGCTTGCCCCGGTTGCAGGTCGCCGTTTACGACGCAGTAGCCGCCTGGGAGGAGCCACGCAACGGGGAGGTCACGCTCAGGGTGACCGTCTGCCCCCGCGTCGACGCCGACGGCGAACGGAGGCTCGACGCCGAGACGGCGTACGACCGGGGCCTCGCGCGTGCCAGAGAACTGGCCGGGCGTGCCGTCGAAGGCGATCCCGGGATCGGACCGCCGCCGTCCCCGTCCGACCGTGACGACTTCGAGAGCGAGGCGGGACGGGCACGGTACACCGAGCGGGTCCGGCGGGTCAAAGAGTACGTCCGGGACGGCGACACCTTCCAGGCGAACGTCTCCCATCGGCTCGTCGCTCCGGCCGCGGTCCACCCGGTCGAGGCGTTCGACGCAGTCCGGGCGGTCAACCCGGCGCCCTACTCGGCGCTTCTGGAGTTTCCGGGGATCGACCTGGTGAGCGCCAGTCCCGAACTACTCCTGTCCGTCGACGGCGAGCACGTCGCGACCGAACCCATTGCCGGGACCCGTCCACGCGGGGATACCGCCGAGGCGGACGAGGAACTCGAAGCGGACCTCCGTAGCGACCGGAAGGAGGCCGCCGAGCACGCGATGCTCGTCGACCTCGAACGCAACGACCTCGGGAAGGTCTGCGAGTTCGGCAGCGTCGAGGTGAGCGAGTACCGGCGGGTCGACCGGTACGCCGAGGTGATGTACCTCGTCTCGCTGGTCGAGGGTACCTTGCACGAGGGAGCTTCGACGACCGACGCCGTCGCCGCGCTGTTCCCTGGCGGTACGATCACCGGTGCACCGAAACCCAGGACGATGGAGATCGTCGAAGAGCTGGAAGACACCCGACGTGGCCCGTACACCGGGAGCATCGATGTCTTCGGGTTCGACGGGCGGGCCACGCTGAACATCGCAATCCGAACGCTCGTCCGGCACGCCAACGAGTACCACCTCCGCGTGGGCGCTGGCATCGTCCACGATTCGGACCCGCAACGGGAGTACGACGAAACGCTCGACAAGGCCCGAGCGCTGATCACGGCGCTCGACGACGTATTCGAACGCGACGTCGCCGTGGAGGTGCAACGGTGATCCTCGTCGTCGACAACTACGATTCGTTCGTGTACAACCTCGTGCAGTACGTCGGTGAGACCGTCGACGACGTCGTGGTTCGCCGTAACGATGCGATCTCGCTGGCCGACGTCCGCGTCCTGGACCCGGACGGTATCGTCGTCTCGCCGGGACCCGGCCGCCCCGAGGACGCAGCCGTCTCGGTTGACCTGTTCGCCGAGACGGACTACCCGCTGCTGGGCGTGTGTCTGGGCCATCAGGCACTGTGCGCGGCCAACGGCTCGCGGGTCGGCCACGCCCCCAAGGTCGTCCACGGGAAGTCCTCGACGGTCCGCCACGACGGCCGAGGTGTCTACGCGGGGCTCCCCGACTCGTTCCAGGTCGGTCGGTACCATTCGCTTGCGGTCCACGGGACGGACCTCCCCGAGTGTCCGGTGGAGACCGCCACCACCGACGACGATGGTGAGGTCGTGATGGGGGTCCGGCACCGAGACCGACCGCACGTCGGCATCCAGTTCCATCCCGAGAGCATCCTCACCGGTCGGGCCGACGAAGCGCCTGCACGGGGCGAACCGGCATCGCTGGAGCTGGGCAAACGACTCGTCGCAAACTTCCTCGACGCATGCAGTACCACGTGAACGGCGACCTCGTTCCGGAGTCGGAAGCGTCGGTCAGCGTCCGCGACCGGGGGTTCACGTACGGCGATGCGGCGTTCGAGACGCTGCGTGCGTACGGCGGCGAGGTCTTCGAGTGGGAGGCCCACGCCGACCGGCTCGCGGAGACATGCGACCTCCTGTCGCTGGACCACGGACTCGGGCGCGAGGACCTCCACGGTCGCGTCCGGGAGACGCTGGACGCGAACGACCTGGATGACGCCTACGTCCGGCTGTCGATCACGCGTGGCGTCCAGCCGGGGAAGCTCACGCCTGCGCCGGGCGTGGACCCAACGGTGGTCGTGATCGTCAAGAAGCTCCCGCGCGGCGGCGTCGACGGTACCTCGACGTGGGCCGGCCCGGCGCGGGTCCGGACGGCGGGGACCCGCCGGGTTCCCGACGAGGCCATCCCGGCGCGTGCGAAGACCCACAACTACCTGAACGGAATCCTCGCGCGACTGGAGTTGCGGGGGACCGACGCCGACGAGGCGGTCCTCCTCGATCCTGACGGCCACCTGGCCGAAGGAGCGACGAGTAACCTCTTTTTCGTCGCGGACGGCGCGCTCCGGACGCCGAGCCGCGAGGGGCCGGTCCTGCCGGGGGTGACCCGGTCGGTGGTGCTCGATCTGGCCCGGTCGGAGGACGTCCCCGTCGAGGAGGGGACCTACGGTCCCGAGGCGCTGTATCGCGCCGACGAAGCGTTCGTCACCAACACGACGTCGGAGGTCCGACCCGTCGAGTCGGTCGACGGCCACGGGATCGGCGGCGGCCCGGTGACCGATCTGCTGGCGTCGCTGTTCGACCGGTTGGTCGAGGAGCGTCATTACGGCGACGGGTGAGCATCGGGGCGAACAGGCGGCACGGCGGTCCGCGAACCGCCCGGAGGGATGCTGGACGGGTCACC
This sequence comes from uncultured Halobacteriales archaeon, assembly GCA_964435625.1. Lineage (GTDB taxonomy): Archaea > Halobacteriota > Halobacteria > Halobacteriales > PXRE01 > PXRE01. The sequence goes on from CAYTAG010000117.1 coordinate 9,511, forward strand.
TCCGGGTGGGCCGCGGCGTACCCACGAGCCGATGTGCCGCACGCTTCGGGAGCAGGGGCGCTCCGACGGCCCGTTCGGGCGGGCCACGTGGCGGCTCGCGGCGACGGTCAGGTCACGGCGGGGCTGGTCGCCCCATCTGCCATAAAGTTCAGGGCGGGCGGGACCGCGAAGTCTCGGCCGGATCGGGAGGTTGAAACCGGCCGGTCGGCAAGACGGGGACGATGGACGGGGACCGGATTACGGCAGTGGATCGAGTGTCCGCCGAGTCGACGTACCTCTTTACGGTCGAGGACGTCGACGGCGGAGAACGCCGCGAAGCCGTCCTGATCCTGCTGGACGGCGAGGTCGCGGGATGGCTCAACTACTGCCAGCACCTCACGCACATCAAACTGGACAAGGGATCGGGCGCGGTCGTCCGCAACGACGAGATCGTCTGCACCAACCACGGCGCGATGTTCGAGCGGGACTCGGGACTGTGTACGTTCGGACCGTGCGAGGGTGCCTACCTCGATCCCGTCGAGGTGGCCGTCGAGGACGGTGACGTCTACCTCGTCGACGACGACTACGCGTTCGTCGCGGACGGGCCGATGGACGACGGCGACGACCTGACGTCCACGTCGAACGTCGAATTCTGACGGTTCACTCGATGGTGAACGTCGGTTCGTCGACGGCTTCGCTTTTGCACTCCGGGCACCGCGACGGGAGGTTCGCGGGGTCGTCGAACCGGTCGAAGCCGCAGTCCTCACACTCGGGGGGAGCGACCAGCAACTGTTCGTCGCCGTCGTCCAGCGAGCGCGCGAGGTGCCGGACGTGACTGACGGCGGTGGCCGGCGTGGTGTCGAACTCCCGGGCCAGGCCGCTCGGCGTCGCGGATCGCTCCCGGAGGACGGCGGCGATGCGCTGACGCGTGGTCGCCTCCTCCATGGGCCGGCGTTCGGCCCGACCCGGTTTACGTGTACCGGGGGTGGGCAGTGGCAGTGTTCAGATAAGCCGGGTCCGCGGTCAGGCACACCGCGAAAGCCCCCGGG
>CAYTAG010000118.1:0-6372 GCA_964435625.1 uncultured Halobacteriales archaeon
GACCGTCTCCGTACCCGCTCCATACGGGAACGTCTCCTCCCGGGGAGTAATAGCTAACTCGTTACGCGGAATTTTGTTCGACCGTCGGGCCGTCCGGCCACGCGGGCTGGACGACGAACGCGAGGCCACCCCCGACCTGGCTACCGCCCGGTCGACCCCGTGCAGGCCAGCGACGGGGATCACGCTGGCACCTCCGTGCAGGCCAGCGACGGGGACCGCGCTGGCCACCTGCGGGGCGGGCCGTCGTGTCCGCTCGCCGGAAAGTATTTGTGGGTAACGGAAATATAGGCCGAATCAATGGACGGTTCTCATTCGACGTTCTCCAGGCGTCGCCTGCTGGCGGCCGTTCCCGGAGTCGCGGCCGCGAGCGTCGCGGGCTGCACGGGGTCGTCCGGCGACGGCCCGACCGAGACGGGGACGCCGGAGCCGACGGCGACGGCGACACCGACGCCGACGCAGACGCCTGAACTCCCGAACGTCCACCAGCGGACGGTGCAACGTGACAAGGCCGCGATCACGCACATCTCGGCCGTCGTCAGCGGCTCGATCAGGTGGCCGTCGTACTCGGTCGTCGACACCGTCGACGAGGCCATCCTGGGGACCTGGGAGGGCGAGGACGAACGGTTCGTGCTCACCGTCGACGGGGAGTTCGAGGTCACGGGCCCGGACTACAACTACAGCGGGACCTACGTCGTGATGAACGACCGGCTGGTTCTGGAGTTCGACTCGGGAGACCGATCCACGTTCCGGTACGTCCGCCAGGACGGCGATTCGGCACCGCTGCTCGAACTCCACCAGGACGGGGAGCTGGTGGCCAGGTACCGGCGAACCAGGGCAGGTCGATCCAGGGACGCCGTCCAGGTCGCGGAGGACCTCACGATCCTCCAGGACGACGGGCCGGGGACGAACACCGAGAGCGCGGACCTCGAAGCGAGGGCCTCGGGGTCCGGGTTCGTCGTCTCGCCGGACGGGTACGTCGTCACGAACGCCCACGTGGTACTGGCCGACCAATCGTCCGAGCAACTGTTGTTCAGGCGTCTCAGCGCGATACAGCGGCAGGCGATCCGGGAGGAGTTCGCCTCCGGATACGACCTCACCGACAGCGAGCAGCGCCAGGTCGAGGAGGCCCTGTTCGAGGAATTCATGGACTACTACCTCGAACACGGGTCGGTCCGGAGCGTCAGCGAGCAGTTCAACGTGTTGAACGGGCGCGCGACGCCCGACGACGACATCGAGGTCATCAGCTGGGACGCCGAGGTCGAGGCCGAGGGGACGGTGGTCACGGAGGTCGACGAGGAGCCGTCCTGGGGACGGGACGTCGCGCTGCTGAAAGTCGACCAGGAACCGCTCCCGACGGTGTCGCTGGGCAGCGCGGAGGGCCTCCGGACGGGCGAGGAGATCTTCGTCGTCGGCTATCCGGAGATCGGCGTCGACCAACTGTTTGAGGATCGCAACGTCGCGCTGGAACCCACGCTCACGACCGGCGTCGTCAGCGCCCGGCGGACGCTGAACTCCGGCATCGAGACGATCCAGACCGACGCCGCGATCAACCACGGCAACAGCGGCGGCCCCATGTACGACGGCGACGGCCGGGTCGTCGGCGTCGCCACGTTCGGGCCCGCCGACGTCGGCATCCAGGAGATCAAGTTCGGACTCCCCATCGACACCGTCACGGAGTTCATGGCCGAACACGGCGTCGAAAACGAGTCCGGCGAGGTCGACGCCGCCTTCGAAGCGGGGCTGAACGCGTACTGGCGGGGCGACTGCGAGACGGCCGTCGAGGAGATGGAGACCGTGCTGGACCTGTACCCCGGCCATCCCTACGCCCAGGACTACGTCGACGACTGCGAGTCAGGCGACGCACCCGGGTAGGACGACGCCGGGTCCCCTCCGGAGAACCCCCGACCGCGAGCGCTTCGCCGTCGCCCGGCCGGTCGCTTCCGAACCCTGACGGGTCGAGCGTGGCTGTGTTACCACGGCGCGCCGGCACCCCCGGCGGGATCGGAGACGAGATTCGTTCAGTCGAATGCATCGAAGCCCCCGCGTCTTCAGTCCGGACATAGCAACGCTTTTTTCCATCAGTCCGGAACGTTCGGACGGGACCTGCGGAGCCGCGCGGCCGGATGGTCGACCCGGGGGGCCGATTCCCGGACGGACCGACGGCCGCCGACCACGGGAGACAGAGGATGACCTTCGACATCGTACCCGAGGAGGCGATTGCCGACGGCCGGGCGACCGACGCCTACTTCGACCGCACCGTCGAGACGCTGGAGCACGCCGACCTGAACCCCCGCGTCGTCGCGGAGGTGACCGCCGACCAGTTCCCGACCGGCGAGTTCGAACTGCTCGCCGGCGTGAAAGACGCCGCCCACCTCCTGGCGGGGTTGCCGGTCGACGTCGACGCGCTGCCCGAGGGGACGCCCTTCGACGGCGGCCCCGTCATGCGGATCGAGGGCCGCTACCTGGAGTTCGCGCGCTACGAGACCGCGCTGCTGGGCTTTCTCTCCCACGCCACCGGCGTCGCCACGAACGCCCTGGCGGCCCGTCTGGCGGCCCCGGACTCGCTTGTGCTGAGCTTCGGGACCCGGCACGTCCACCCGTCCATCGCGGCCACGGTCGAGCGCTCGGCCCTGCTGGCCGGACTCGACGGCATCTCGAACGTCGCGGCCGGCGAGGTCATCGGCCGCGAGGCCGGCGGGACGATGCCCCACGCCCTGCTGCTCTGTTTCGGCAAGGGCAACCAGGAGGCCGCCTGGCGAGCCTTCGACGAGGCGGTCGGTCCCGACGTTCCCCGCGTCGCGCTCTGTGACACGTTCACCGACGAGGTCGACGAGACCCTCCGGGCGGCCGAGACGCTCGGCGAGGCCCTCGACAGCGTCCGCATCGACACGACCTCCTCGCGGCGCGGGGACTTCCGGCACATCGTCCGGGAGGTCCGCTGGGAACTGGACGCTCGCGGGTACGACGACGTCGGCGTGTTCGTCAGCGGCGGCCTCGGGCCGGCGGAGATCCGCGAACTGCGCGACGTCGCGGACGGCTTCGGCGTCGGCGGCTACGTCAGCAACGCCGACCCGGTCGACTTCGCGCTGGACCTCGTGGAAGTCGACGGTGAACCGGTCGCGAAACGGGGCAAACTCTCCGGGGTGAAGCAGGTCTACCGGACCGGGGACGGCGGCCACCACGTCGGCCTGGCCGACCGCGAAGGACCGGCGGACGGCGAACCCCTGCTGGAACCGCTGCTGCGGGACGGCGAACTCGTCCGGGAGTTCGACCTGGACGCAGCCAGCGAGCGGGCGCTCGCAGAGGCCGAGCGGGTCGGGTTCCGGGAGACCGGTCCGGACTGAACTGGTCGCCGCTCCCGTCGAACGTTCCGGCGTCGAAGCGAGTTACGATCAGTCGGGGAGTTACTTGTCTCCCGCCATCTTTTCCGGGAGGGCATCGGATACGGTTATGGTGGGTCGTGGCATACGTTCACATGGGTTTTCGGCCGGTCGAAGGGGGAGTGGTCCATCCGGGCGAGCGGTGTACCACCCCGAATCGGACCTTGCCCGTTCTCTGCAAGGACGTCGTGCTATATGGAGGAGTTGCATCCAGTATCCCGGCGTCAAACCTATCGATAGCTAACGAAAGATCACGTTTTACCTGTATCCTCCGATTCACTGGGTTTAGCTTTGAGCAGGCTCTATTAGGACGGACGGTAATACTGAACCAGGAGGCACCGACTCCGGTGGGTCGACGGTGCTCGTATCTACAGGCCGTGCATGAAACCGAGGCCGGCCCCGTTCGAGTAGATTCAAGAACATGATCGTCAGTGGCACGGGCGTCCCCCGGCGAGACGGGAGCCCCGACAGCTCCGGATCGACCACACGGTATCCCGACCCAGGGAATTAACGGGGGGATGACTACTTGTATCCGCCACTCTCGTCCGGAGTACGGGCCGCGAAACGGCACGTAACTCGCCGACGCCTCCGTGCGCTCTTCGTCGCCGTCCTCGCGCTGTGTACCGTCGTGCTCGGACAGGCGGCGATGTCGGGGGCAACGACGGCCACCGAGGAAGAGGTCCCCGAGGCACCGCCGACCGAGAACTACACCGTCGTCACCGAGTCCGCCAGGATCGGCACCATCATCGCGTACGCGCCGAACGGAAGCGTCGCGTACTACAACAGTACGCACGCGAAGTACTTCGACGTCGACCCGGTGGCCAACGAGTCGATGACCGTCGAGTACGTCGCCGCCGACACCCTGGTCACCGAGAGCGAGCAATGTGGGGACCCACCGTGCACCCGCAACGTCGTCGAGCGGCTCAACCTCTCGACCGGCGAGGTCACCCGGGTCGTCACCCGCTACGACCACCGGGAAATCGCGGGGGAGTGGCACGACCACGAGCGGGTCAACGGGACCCACGTCCTGGTCGCGGACATGGCCGACGACCGGGTGTCGATGCTCGACGCCGAGAACGGGACGGTCGAGTGGGCCTGGCACGCCCAGAGCGACTTTCCGGTCGAGGGCGGCGGTCACTACCCCGGGGACTGGACGCATCTCAACGACGTCGAACTGCTGGATGACGGCCGGGTGATGGTGAGCATGCGCAACCAGGACCAGGTGATCTTCCTCGATCGGGAGACGGGGCTGATCGACGAGTGGACGCTCGGCAGCGAGGACGACTACGACGTCCTCTACGAACAGCACAACCCCGACTACGTCCCCGAGGAGCGGGGCGGCCCGGCGGTGCTGGTCGCGGATTCGGAGAACGGCCGCGTCGTCGAGTACCAGCGAGAGAACGGCGAGTGGGTGCAGTCCTGGGAGTGGTCCGACGAACGGATGCAGTGGCCCCGCGACGCCGACCGACTGCCGAACGGCAACACCCTGATCACGGACACCAATGGGGGGCGCCTCGTCGAGGTCGATCCCTCCGGCGAAATCGTCTGGCAGGTGGAACTCTCCCATCCCTACGACGCCGAACGCCTCGGGACGGGGCCGGAGAGCAGCAGCGGCGAGAGCGCGAAGCGTCTCGGCCTCGAATCCCAGCGCCGGGAGAGCGGTGGCGGGCAGGGGTACGATTTTCACGGCTTCGAGCCGGTCGTCGGCTTCCTGCGGGACCTGCTCCCCTCCCGCGTCGTCAACGCCGTCCTCTACGTGAGTCCGACGTGGATCGGACCGGCGGAGCTCGGTCCCGCGGTAATCGCAATCGTCACGGGGACGTCGTGGGCGGGGCTGGAGTGCTGGTGGTTCTGCAGATCGCTGGATCTCCGGGTCCGGTCGCCCCTGTACCGGGAAGACGACTGATCGTGGCCGCGAACCGATCGGATCAGGCTGCGTCGCGTTCGGCTTCGATCCGCTCGACGTACGCCTCCGTGATCCGCTCCAGGATGGCTTCGCCGGCCTCGGCGGTCCCCTCGCGTGGGTCCCCGAGGACGCCGTCGTCGGTGATCGCCCGGAACCCCTCGCTCAACAGGCGCGCGACCGAGACCTCGCCCTCGTGGCCGAGTTCCAGTTCGTCCGTCCGGACGAGGTCCTCGGCGACCGCGAGCACGATGGCCGTTTCGGCGGCCCCGGCGTGGATCACCGGTTCCTCGTAGTCGACGCCGGCCTCCCGCAGTCCCTCGTTCATCAGCCCCATCATCTCGTCCAGATCCGCCAGCGCGAGGACGGTCGCGTCCACCTCGCGGGCGATCTCCGGGGCGACGGTGTTGACGGGCGCGAAGTTACCGCCGTGGGTCGGCACCAGCACCAGGTGCTCGAAGCCGTGCTCGTCTAGCGACCGGCAGTACGAGCGGACCAGGTCCATCAGCGTCTCCGGCGGGATGGTGATCGTCCCGGGGAAGTCCATGTGGTGGCCAGAACACCCGGGCCGGATGGTCGGCGCGGCGACGGCGTCACCGAGTCGCGCTGCGATTCGCCGGGACAGTTCGTCGCCCGCGAGGGTGTCCATGATCAGCGGCAGGTGCGGGCCGTGCTGCTCGACCGATCCGACCGCGATCACGGCGGTTCTGGTTCCTTCGTCGAGGGCTTGCTCTACTTCGGGCCAGGTGTGCTCTTCGAGGAGTACGGTGTCGGGCATGTCTCGTGGTTCGGTCAGCGGCGGGTTAAACGTCCGGTCGGCGGAGCGTTTCAGAAGACGCGAGTCATGCGTCTGAAACGCCCAGAAAGCCCCCGGGCGCTCTCGTCGGACGGAATCCTGATCAGCACCGCCCAGAAAGCCCCCGGGCGGCTTCGGTCCCGGGCCTCGTTGCGCGCCTCACTCGTTCCTTCGCTGCGCTCAGTCACTCCTTGCGGTGCTTACGTCGTCCGGGTTCCCGAAGCCGCCCGGCCCCTTTCAGTCCCACCCGGCGTGGTTCGTGCCGGCCACCTCCGCTCCGTCGGCTGTGCCGG
>CAYTAG010000118.1:6472-10533 GCA_964435625.1 uncultured Halobacteriales archaeon
GTGCCGGTCACCTTCGATCCGCCGGCCGTGCCGGTCACCTTCGATCCGCCGGCTGTGCCGGCCACCTTCGCTATCTGGCCAGGCTGGCCGGCGCCGCTACTGCACTTATATAGGTCGCGCGAGCATTTAAAGGACTTAAAGAAACCGGGGGTAGGCGGCCGAACGCCGCTTATAAAGAGCGCTCCGAGGTCGCCGCTTCGCGCCCGGTCTCCTCCCGACGGGCCAGCCACCGCTGGACCGGTTCGCTGGCGACGACGCGGATGGCGAGCCTGGTGAGCAGGTCACGCACCTCGCCGGGGACGAGCGTCCCGTACAGCGACCCGAGCAACGAGAGTTGACTCGCCCGGTAGTGGGTGTCCGGGTCCTCGTCGGTCGCGGCTTCCAGTATCGTCGCGGCCACTCTCTCCGGGACGGCGATGCCCGGCCCGCCGGCTTCGACGGCGCGAATCCGCCGGAGCGCACGGTAGAGGTCGGCGTAGGTGTCAGAGCCGTCCGCACGCTCGACCTCCCGTTCGGCCCGGTCGTAGAAGGGGGTCGCCACGACGCCGGGCTGGACGACCACCACCTCGACGCCGGTGTGGGCGAGTTCCTGCCTGATGGCGTCGGTCATGCCCGCCAGCGCCATCTTCGAGCCGTTGTAGACGCCGATGCCCGCCAGCGCCAGGCGGTCGCCCGCGCTCGTGACGTTGACGATCCGGCCGTCGTCGCGCTCGCGCATCGCCGGGAGGACGGCACGCATCAACCGGTGAGGACCGACGGCGTTGACGGCGAGTTGCTCCGCGACCAGGTCCGAGGGCACGTCCTCGACGGGGCCGAACTGGCCGTATCCGGCGTTGTTGACGAGGCAATCGACGGCCCCCTGCTCCTCGCGGACCCGGGCGACGACGCGCTCGACGTCCGCCGGGTCGGTCACGTCCAGTCGGGCCGTCTCGGCCCCGCGGTCGGCCAGCCCCGCGAGGTCGTCGGGGTCGCGGGCGGTAGCGTAGGTGGTCCACCCGGCGTCGAGGAACGCCCGGGCGGTCGCGCGGCCGATGCCGGAGGAACAACCGGTGACGAGGACGGTGTCCGCCATAGGTCCTCCTACGGGTTCCAGCCGTAAGCAAACGCCGCCGCTGCCGGGGCGTAAGCCGCCGTCGGCGGCGAGAATGCACCGCCTAATTTTGTCCCCGAGGCCCAAGTCACGGACATGGCCGACTTGCTCGTCTACGGGTCGTACGGGTACACCGGATCGCTGGTCGCCCAGCGGGCCGTCGAGGAAGGACTCGATCCCGTCCTGGCCGGCCGCGACGCCGAGCACGTCGAACAGCAGGCGACGGAACTGGGCTGTGACCACCGGACGTTCAGTCTGCGGCACCCGACCGTCGTCGAGGACCAGGTCGCCGGCTACGAGGCGGTGTTGAACTGCGCGGGGCCGTTCGCGGAGACGGCCGACCCGATGATCGAGGGCTGTCTGACCGCGGGCACCGACTACCTCGACCTCGCGGGGTCCATCGACGTGCTGGAGTCCATCGCGGAGCGCGACCGGGCCGCGGAGAAGGCCGGCGTCGCCCTGCTGCCGGCGGTCGGGTTCGACGTCGTCCCGACGGACTGTCTGGCGGCGTTCTTACACGAGGAACTCCCGCCGGCGACGCAGCTGACCCTGGCGATGGACGGCCTCGGCACGTTCTCGCCGGGAACGGTGAAGTCCATCGTCCGGGAACTCGACCGCCCCGGCGCGGTCCGGGTCGGCGGGGAACTCCGGCCGGTCCCGCCGGCCTGGCGGACCCGCCGCATCGACTTCGGGCAGGGGCCGAAGCCGGCGGTGACCGTCCCCTGGGGCGACGTGTCGACGGCCTACTACTCGACCGGCATCCCGAACGTCGAGACCTACGCGACGGTGCCGCCGTACGCGGCCGCCGCGATGCGACGCGGCCGTCGGATCTTCCCGATGCTGGGGTCGGATCCGGTGAAACGGGTGCTGACCGCGGCGGCCGACCGGTTCGTCTCGGGACCGACGGCGGCCGAGCGCGCCGGGAGCGTGACCCGCATCTGGGGAGAGGTCGAGGACGGCGAGGGCAACAGCGTCGCTGCCCGCATGCACACGCCGGACACCTACGACGTGACCGCCCGGACCGCCGTCGCGGCCGCCCGCGGGGTGCTCGCCGACGAGGTCTCCCCGGGCTTCCAGACGCCGGCCTCGGCGTTCGGCCCGGAGTTCGCCCTCGAAATCGAGGGGATCGACCGGGAGGTCGTGGGCCAGCGGGCGACGGCGTGAGGCGTCCATCGGCCCCGTCGCGGCGGCGAGTCGCCGTCCGCGCTGGCTGCCGTTACCACCGACCGAATCGCCTTTTTGACCGGCGCGCAAAGTGAATCCATGGACGGCGGCTTCCGGCGGCGGTTCGAACGGGCGCGGTTCCGCCGGTGGTTCGGCGTTCACTTCGCCCTGGCGGTCGTGCTGTTCTCGCTGAGCGCCCTCGGGGGCTACCTCCTCGCCGAGCCGGCGCCGTTCGAATCGACGTTCGGCACCGGCGGCGAGTCGGTGTTCCCGGCGCGGATCACCACCTGGACGATCTTCCTGAACAACGTCGTCGCCGTCGGGGTCACCGCCCTGGGACTGGTGACCCTCGGCCTGATGGCGGCGTTCTCGGTGGCGCTGAACGGGTTCGTCGTCGGCCTCGTGTTCGGACTGCGGGCGCCGGCCATCGAGACCACCACCGCGCTGGCGCTGATCGTTCCCCACGGGGTGATCGAACTGACGGCCTTCTTTCTCGTCGCGGGGATCACTTTCCGGGTGAACCACCGGCTCGCCCGCTACCTGGCCGGTTACGACGAGACGCTGTTGACCCGCCAGGAACTGTTCGAGGTGGCGGTGCTGTTCGCCGTCGCGCTGGCGATGATCGCCGTCGCGGCGTGGATCGAGGTGAACGTGACGCCCGTGGTGGGCGAGTTCGTGAGCTAGAGGGCCACGCCCAGCAGGCCGGACAGCCGCAACAACAGCGCGATGCCGACCGGAACGGCGACCGCGATGATCGCCTCCCTCCGGTTCAGCCGGCGGGCCTCCTGGAGGGCCGCCACCCAGATGTAGGCGCTCCACAGCAACAGGCCGATCCCGATCACGCTGGCGACCACGTTGGCCGGGTGGGTCGCGACCTGGTCGGCGTACGTCCCGAACTCCTCCGGGGAGGTCACCGTCGGGGCCGGCACTTCCCCGGTCGCGACGACGGTGGCGACGAGGTCGACCACTGCGGCCAGCACCCGCGGGAGGAACCCCCAGGCCGACAGGAGGGCCACGTCCCGGAACGGACCCTCGCCGTCGAGGAACGCCGAGACGACGAAGAACACGACGGCGTACAGCAGCCAGATCACGAACGGAATCGCCAGGCCGACGACGCCGGCGAACACCTGGACGCCGACGAGCAGCCCCCTGGCGTCCTCCGTGACGGCGCCGGACAGCGCCTGGAACGTGACGAGGCTGGCGAGGGTCCCCAGGATCGCAAGGGTTCCGATGATCGCGACCGGCCCCCGGATCGACGGCTCCTCGCCCCTGCGTTCGAAAAACGAATGCGGGTCGGTCAGGACCTCGGTCCAGCCCTCACTCATGTAGCTACAACCTCCGGGGGAACCGAGAAAAACTTTGCCAAGCCGGTCCCCGGGCGGATCGACCGGGCCGGGGCGCCCCGGTTCCGGGTGGTTTAAACGCGCACGGTCCGAACCGCCACCATGGCAGAACCGCGCGTGCCCGGCGGCCAGGAGGCCGTCCTCTCGCCGTCCTGCGGCGAGGAGGTCCGGGTGATCGAACTGGACATGGGGATGCGGGAGTATCCCTGTAGCTGCGGGGACGATCACGCCGTCGTCACGGACGTCCACCCGCCGTCGCGGTTTCTCCCGGAGTTCCTCGTCGACGTGCTGGAGGAGACCGTCGAGACCGAAGACGAGTTCGAGACCTTCGGCACGCCACACCTCATGGGGGTCGTCATGGAGGAGTTCCCCGACGCCGTCGCCGTCGAGGACGTCAGCGAGGACGGCGAGTTGGGCTTCGCGCTCGTGTGGATGACCGACTTCGATTCCCGCCGCCTGCACGA
>CAYTAG010000119.1:0-10477 GCA_964435625.1 uncultured Halobacteriales archaeon
CGGCTTCGGTCTCGGTGTGCATGTCGGCGAGCTTGTGCTGGATGGCCTGGAAGTCACCGATGGGACGGCCGAACTGCTCGCGCTCCTGGGCGTACTCCAGGGCGCGCTCGGCGGCGCCCTTGGCGATGCCGACCCCCTGGGCGGCGACGCCGGTCCGGGTCGCGTCGAAGAACTGCATCAACTGGTAGAAGCCGGCGCCCTCGGTGCCGATCAGGTTCTCCTCGGGGACGCGCACGTCGTCGAAGATGAGTTCGGCGGTGTCGGAAGCGCGGACACCGAGTTTGCCGGTGATCTTCTCGGCCTCGAAGCCGTCGCGGTCGGACTCGACGACGATCTGGGAAAAGCCCGAGTAGCGGTCCGGGGCGTCCTGGTCCGTCTTGCACATGACGACGAAGTAATCGCCCACCGACCCGTTGGTGATCCACATCTTGTTGCCGTCGAGGACCCACTCGTCGCCGTCCTTCTCGGCCTCGGTGGAGACCGAGGAGACGTCCGAGCCGGTATCGGGTTCGGAGATGGCCGCGCCCGTGACCGCCTCACCCTCCGCGACCGGCGGAAGGAACCGTTCTTTCTGGTCCTCCGTGCCGAACTCGATGATCGCCTCCGTCCCGAACCCGGCGCTGGAGACACAGAGGCCGATCCCGGGATCGACCGCGAACAGTTCCTCGATGATTATCGCGGTCTCCAGCGTCGAGTACCCCGCGCCGCCGTACTCCAGAGGGATCGAGACGCCGGTTAGCCCCATCTCCGCGGCCTCGTCCATGATCTCGTGGGGGTACTTCTCCTCGCGGTCGTACTCCCCCGCGACGGGCGCGATCTCGTTGTCCGCGAACCGCCGGACCTCCTCGCGGATCTGTTTTTGCTCCTCGTTCAGTTCGAAGTCCATGCGGGAGCGTTACATACCTCGGCATTTATGCCTTTGTAACCGCCGATAAACTCGCCTGTGGTTTCTCACTCGCTCGATGGAAACCTTGAAACGCATACCAGTAGACCTTACGACCATGGAGATCGACGACGTCAACACCGTCGCGGTTCTCGGCGCCGGCAACATGGGCCACGGCATCGCCGAGGTGGCCGCCATGGCCGGCTACGAGGTCCGGATGCGGGACATCAAAGAGGAGTTCGTCCAGGACGGCTACGAGCAGATCGAGTGGTCGCTGGACAAACTGGCCGAGAAAGAGCGGATCAGCCAGGAGGAGGCCGACACGGCGCTGGACCGGGTGACGCCGCTGGTCGACTTCGAGGAGGCCGTCGCCGACGCGGACTTCGTCATCGAGGCGGTCCCCGAGAAGATGGAGATCAAGACGGACGTCTACTCGGAACTGGAGGAGTACGCGAACGAGGACGCGATGTTCGCCTCCAACACCTCCTCGCTGTCGATCACCGACCTCTCGGAGGCGACCGAGCGCCCCGAGCGGTTCTGCGGGATGCACTTCTTCAATCCTCCAGTCAGGATGCAGCTGGTCGAGGTCATCTCCGGTGCCCACACCGAGGACTGGGTGCTGGACCTCACGGAGGACCTCGCGGAGGACTTCGGCAAGACGCCCGTCCGCGTCCGCAAGGACAGCCCCGGGTTCATCGTCAACCGGGTCGCCGTCCCGCTGATGAACGAGGTCGCCTGGCTCGTCCACGACGGGGAGGCCACGGTCGAGGAGATCGACTCCACGACGAAACACGACATGGGCCTGCCGATGGGCAGCTTCGAACTGGCGGACTACGTCGGCATCGACGTCTCCTACGACGTGCTCACATACGTCGAGTCCGTGCTGGGCGAGGCCTACGAGCCCTGCCCGCTGCTGGAGGAGAAAGTCGACGACGAGGAACTCGGCCAGAAGACCGGCGAGGGCTTTTACGACTACGAGGACGGCGAGGGCGTCGAGATCCCGATGGACGAGGGCCGCGAGGACGTCGAGGCGATCCTGCTGGCGGTCCAGGCCAACGAGGTCGCCAAACTGATCGGCGAGGACGTCGCCGACGCCGACGAGATCGACGACGCCGTCATGCTCGGTCTGGGTTACCCCGAGGGGCCGGCGAAACTGGCCGACGAGTACGGCCTGGAGGACCTGGTCGCCACCCTGGAGGAGCGCCACGAGGAGACCGGCCACCCGCGCTACGAGGTCGCCGACTACCTCCGTGAAGCCGCCGAGGCCGGCGGCTTCTACGGCGGCGACGAGGACGAGGGGACCGTCGAGTACGATACCCTGGCAGTGACCGTCGACGGCAACGTCGGCCACGTCCAGATCGACCGTCCCCACCGGATGAACACGATCACGACGGAGATGATCGACGAACTGGACGCCGCCCTCGACGAGTTCGTCGCGGACGACGACGTCCGGGCGGTCCTGCTGGAGGGCGCGGGCGACCAGGCGTTCTCCGCTGGGTTCGACGCCTCGACGGCGGCCGCGGGCAGCGGCATCGACGCCGCCGAGATGTCCCGGCACGGCCAGCAGGTCTTCGGCCGACTCGCGGAGGTCCCGATGCCCGTGCTGGCGGCCGTCGACGGGTACTGCCTGGGCGGCGGTATGGAACTGGCGACCTGTGCGGACGTGCGGATCGCCAGCGAACGTTCGAACTTCGGCCAGCCCGAGCACAACCTCGGACTCATCCCGGGGTGGGGCGGCACCCAGCGCCTCCGCCGGATCGTCGGCGAGGGCCGCGCCAAGGAGATCATCTTCACCGCGCGCAACGACTACGACCCCGAGACGATGTACGACTACGGCTTCGTCAACGAGGTCGTCGAGACCGACGAGTTCGAGGACCGCGCCTGGGAGTTCGCGCGGGACCTCGCCAGCGGCCCGCCCATCGCCCAGAAGTTCACCAAGCGCGCGATGCAGGCCGGCCGCGACGACGTCGACGCCGGCCTCGAAGTGGAGTCGTCGTCGTTCGGCCACCTCTTCGAGACGGACGACCTCTGGGAGGGCCTGGCGGCCTTCGACGCCGACCGCGAACCCGAGTTCGAGGGGAAGTGAGCGCCCTCGCCGTTTCGTGGGTTCGCTGGATAGTACTCTAAGTTCGGAACGAGTTATCTTCGGTCGCGGACGTGAGGGAGTTGATCCCCTCAAGCGCTTTCGATGGGCTTAAATCGCATCCGGGGCCAAGTACCGAATGCGCTCCGTTGGTGTAGTCCGGCCAATCATTTCGGCCTTTCGACAGAATCGGCTCGCCCGGTTTTGGAAGACAGCCGATGACCGGGGTTCAAATCCCCGACGGAGCACTTTCCGGCGACCACACCGCGAGCAACCAGCTTGCTGTGTCGCTTACACCTCGGGAGTCGGAATGCGACTTGCGGGGATTTGAGCAAGCGAGTCGCAGCCCGGAACGGCGCGCAGCGCCGCACGCCCGGACCGTCTCGCCCAGTTCAAATCCCCGACGGAGCACTTTTCCGGCGACCACTCCGCGAGCGACCGCTGTGTGCGTTGCCCGTCTATCTCCAACAACGACCGGACAGTTCACTGCGAACGTCGTTCGTTCATCAACGACCGTTGCAATCGTCGGTGGTCGAAATCCGACGGTCGCTCGCGCACCTCACAATTGCCGGGTTGCCAGCAATCCCCACGCGCTACGGCAATTCTCCGAACGGCCCTGTTCGTCTATCGTCGTACCCGAGATTTATAATCGTCGAACGAGTGAAGATTTTTCAGCATGAGCGCGAAGGACCGAACGGGCGAGGAAGTGATACCGCGGTCGGTGTCGTCGCCACGGGCGAAACTGGTCTACCTCTACCTGCGCCGGGCGGGGCCGGCGGCGCCGACCGAGATCGCGTCCGGGCTGGGACTCCAGCAACTGGCCGTCTACGACGTCCTCCGGTCGCTGCGCGGGCGGGACCTCGTCGTCCGGCGCGGGGACGGGTACGCGGTCGCCTGACTAGAGGACGACGACGACCAGGAAGGTGACGAGGATCGCCAGCGTCAGCAGGAACTCGACGACGTTGGCGACGAGCATCCCGACGACGGTTTCGAGGGCGGCCCGGACGCTCTCGCCGCGGGCGACCCCCCGGCGGCGCTGGGCCAGGTAGACGACCCCGGCGGCCCCCAGCAGGACGCCGAGCGGGCCAGTGACGGGAAACAGCACGAGGCCGACGACGCCGGCGACCACGGCGGCCCGCGCGGAGACGCCGGCAGCGCCCGCCGCCAGGGGCGTCCCGAGGGAGTCCGCGGCGACGGCCCCGAGGCCGAGCAGCGTGGCCAGGGCGACGATCCCGACGCCGGGGGCGCCGAAGCCGGTCGACCACCAGAAGAGGTAGACGCCGGCCAGCGACAGGAGTCCGCTCGGGACCAGCGGCAGGAAGCTAGCGACGACGCCTGCGGCCAGCAGCGCCAGTGCCGCGATTGTCGCGAGTTCGGTCGGCATCCACCCGAAGAACGTGGCTGTGGACACTTAGACGTGGCCGCGCCCGGTTCCTGTCGACGGTCAAACCCGTGCACTTATCGGGGTGGGGAACGACCGGGTGAACGTGAACTCGAGGCATCGCCACCGTCCTGACGGACGGTTGAGCAGCGGCGCCACGCCGGCCGGGGTGGGACGACGCCCGTCGGCGGCGGTGTCGACGTGAGAACGAAACCAGGGATGTACGAGTTCGAGGACCTGCCGCTGTCGCCCATCGAACCGGCGACGAACGTGCTCGTCGCGGGCCCGGCGATGAGCGGTACGCGGGACCTGTTCGTACGGATGCTCGCCCCGCCGGCCGGTTCGGACGACGGAACGGTCGTCGTCTCGACGGGGGAAAACGCCGACGAGTTGTACGAGCAGTTCGGGACCACCGGGTCCGTCGACCGCCAGCACTTCGGCGTCGTCGACTGCGTGAGCCGCTCCCGGGGGGTCGCGGTCGACGGGCAGAACGTCGCCACGGTGACGAGTCCCGGCGACCTGACCGGGGTCGGCATCGAGTTGACCGACCTCTACGAGTCCTTTTTCGAGCGGGGCGTCCGCCGGCTCCGGACGGGCCTGGACTCCATCTCGACGCTTTTGATGTACGCCGACCTGCAGCCGCTGTTTCGTTTCCTGCACGTGTTCACCGGCCGGATCTCGACCGCGGACAGTCTGGGGGTGTTCGTCGTCGACCCCACGAGCCACGACGACCGGACCACCCAGACGATCAGCCAGTTGTACGACGCCCGGATCGACGTCCGCGAGGGCGACCGCGGCCCGGAGCTCCGGGTGCAGGGGCTGGCCGACCAGCCGACCGACTGGACGCCGTTTTGACGGGATTGGGGCGGCTCGACGGATTTACTGCGGAGATGGATTCGTGGACGGGAGCTTGTTCTCTGGCGCGCGCGAGGTCTCCGCGAGTGAAACGAGCGGAGGCTCGGGAGAGCTTTGCTTTCCCGGTGTCTCCGGCGAGCCGTGCGAGCCGGAGGCTCGGGAGAGCTTCGCTCTCCCGGCGGGCGCCGACCCAACCCCGCGGCTGGGGAGGCGTGAGGGTGACCTCTAGTTGCCGGGTGCCGCTAGCGTTCGCCGTCCGGACGTCTGGCCGTCACGACGAGCGACGTCCGGCAACGAGTGACGTCCACACCCTCCCCAGCCGACTGCGCTCCTCGCTTCGCTCCGGTGCTCGTCCCTCGCGCGCGTTGCTCGCGCGCGCCGGGGGCCTGGGTCAGGCCCGCGTCGAACCCGGCGGTGAGTCGATGCGTGCTTGACTCCGGACGAAGCCGGACGGGTTTTACGTGGCGGTGCCCACGACCGGATATGAGTAGCGACCCGGAGCCGTTCACCGTCGACGGGCGGACGGTCGAACCGGGGGAGGTCCTGAACCTCCGGTACCCGATCAGCGAGACGTACCTGGGCGACCCGGTGCGGGTCCCGGTAACCGTCGTCAACGGCGAACGGCCCGGCCCGACGCTGCTCCTCTCGGCGGCCGCCCACGGCGACGAACTCAACGGCATCGAGGTCGTCCGCGAGGTCGCCCACGAGTGGGACCACGAGGGCCTGGCCGGGGCCCTGGTCTGTCTGCCCGTCCTGAACGTCCCCGCCTTCCTGGCCCAGCAGCGGTACCTCCCCGTCTACGACCGGGACCTCAACCGGGCGTTCCCGGGCGACCCCGACAGCACCAGCGCCAAGCGGATGGCCCATAGGCTGTTCGAGACGTTCGTCGAGCCCTGCGACGCCGGCCTGGACTTCCACACCTCCACGCGCGGGCGGACGAACATGTTGCACGTCCGCGCCGACGTCGACGACGAGGCCGTCGAGCGGGTTGCCCATGCGTTCGGGACCAACGTCGTCATCGCGGGCGAGGGGCCGAGCGGATCGTTGCGCCGCGAGGCTAGCGAGGCGGGGGTCCCGACGGTCACCGTCGAGATGGGCGAGGCCCACCGCTTCCAGCGGGACCTGATCGACCGGGCGCTGGCTGGCGTCCGCAGCGTCATGGCGGAGTTCGACATGGTCGAGGCCGGCGCGGTCCGCTGGCCCGGGTGGCGCACCATCGTCGACGGCGTCGGCGAGAAGACGTGGCTGCGGGCGGACGCCGGCGGTCTCGTCGAGATGCACTACGAGCGGGGCGAACTCGTCTACGAGGGGTCGGTCGTCGCCACCATCACCAACCCGTTCAAGACCGACACCGTCAACGTCGAGGCGCCGTTCACGGGCCTGCTGGTCGGCATCCTGGAGAACCCGCTGGTGTACCCGGGCAACCCGCTGTGTCACCTCGTCGAACTGGACGAACCGACCCGGCGGGTCGTCGAGGCTCACCAGGGAAGCGCGGACCGCTCTGCCGGGTGAGGGTGGCTTCCGGCGGGTACCACGGCGACCGGTCCGCCGCAACGCACAGACTCTTTGCTCGCGACGACCTCCTGGCCGACGTGTCCCGCAGCCGCGATCCGGCGCTGTTCGTCCTGCTGGCCGTCCTCTGGGGCGGGTCCTTCCCGGCAATCAAGGCGGGGCTGGCCGTGTTCCCGCCGTTCTCGTTCGCCGGGGTCCGGTACGGGCTGAGCGGACTCCTGCTGTTCGGGTACGTCCTCGCCGTCGGCGGCGCCTGGCGACCGCGGACGGGCGACGACTGGCGAGCGGTCGGGATCACCGCCTCGTTCCTGGTCGTGGGCAACGGACTGTTGTTCGTCGGCCAGCAGTACGCCACCAGCGGTGTGGGGGCGATCATCTACAGTCTGATTCCGATCCTGACGACGGCGTTCGCGTGGCCGTTGCTCCCGACCGAGCGCCACTCGCCCACGGGGCTGCTCGGCGTCGTCCTCGGGTTCGTGGGAGCCGCGGTGGTCGTCAGCCCCGACCCCTCGAACCTGCTGGCCGCGGGCGTCCTCGGCAAGGTGGTCATCCTGGTGGCCGCCGCCAGCGCCGCCCTCGGGAGCGTGTTGCTCCGGCGGACCGACCCCACGATGTCGGTCGCCGCGATGACGGCCTGGGGGATGGTGCTCGGCGGCCCCGTCCTGTTCGCGCTGTCGGCCGCGACGGGCGAACCGCTCACCAGGGGCGACCTCGGCCTGGCCGACGCCGTCGCCCTGGCGTACCTCGTCGTGCTGGCGACCGCGCTGGGGTTCGTCGTCTACTTCCGGCTGTTGAACGCGCTGGGGCCGCTGGAGGTGAACCTCGTCTCCTACGTCGTCCCGGTCGTCGCCACCCTGGTCGGGTGGGCACTGCTGGGCGAAGCGGTCGCGCCCACGACGGTCGGCGGCTTCGGTCTCGTCCTCCTGGGGTTCGCGCTGCTCAAGCGGGAGGCGCTGGCCGCGGAACTGCGGCCGTACGTGTTCGGGTAGCCGCTCGCCAGGCGGACGACGGCCGTCGGCCGGCGCTTGCACCGGTTCCGAGGTAGAAACTTCTATGGCGGGGGCGGTGGAACCGTCGGACGACATGAGCGAGTCCTACGACCGCGGCACGTTCGAGGACTACGGCCGCTGGACGGAGTTCTCTGCCGGGATGTGGGCCTGGGTGCTCCACAAGTTCACCGGCTGGGTGCTGATCGGCTACCTGTTCACGCACATCCCCGTGCTGAGCACGGCCGGCACCGGCGAGTACGAGGCCACCCTCCAGACCCTGGAGGCCATCGCGCTGGTCCGCGTGGCCGAGGTCGGCCTGCTGGCGGTCGCGGTCTTCCACATCCTCAACGGCGTCCGCCTGCTGTTCGTCGACCTCGGCGTCGGCCTCGAAGCCCAGGACAAGAGCTTCTACGCGTCGCTGATCGTGACCGGCGCGATCACGGTCGCCAGCGTCCCGACCTTCATGCAGGGGGTGTTCTGAGATGGCCGAGCGCTACTCGACGTTCCAGCCCCACGGGACGGCCTGGCTCCTCCAGCGGGTGACCGGCGCCTTCCTCGTGCTCGTGCTTGCCTTCCACTTTTTCCTGTTGCACTTCGTCCACCACCCCGCGGAAATCGAGTTCGCCGGCACCCAGGCTCGCATGAGCCAGGCGAGTTACTTCGCGACGATGTGGCTGTTCCTCGTGACCGCGACCTTCCACGGCGTCAACGGCGTCTACGCGGCCCTGATCAACCAGGGCCTGACCGGCACCCGAAAGCGTGTAGTGCGCTGGGTCCTGATCCTCGCGGGAGCGGCGCTGATCGTCCAGGGAACCCGGACCGCGCTCGTCATGGCAGGGATCTAAAATGAGTACGCAGGAACAACAACCACCCGAGACGGAAGAGGAGGCCGAAACCGAACAGGCGGCGGAGGCGGAACCCGAGGCGCCCGCGGAGACGCCGGGCGAGCGTCGTCGGCGCGAGCGCGACGAGCGCCGGACCGCAGAGCGCGCCCCTTCGGCCGACGAGGTCGAGGGGCCGACGGTCCACCTGAAGGTCTACCGGTACGACCCCGAGGTCGAGGGCAAGGCCGAACCGCGGTTCGACGACTTCTACGTCCCGCAGGAGCCGGGGATGACGGTGCTGGACGCGCTGATCTACGCCCGCGACCGTTACGACTCCTCGCTCACCTTCCGGCACTCCTGCCGGCAGGGGGTCTGTGGCAGCGACGCGCTGTTCGTCAACGGTAGCCAGATGCTCGGCTGTCAGACCCAGATCTCGGACCTGGAGGAACCGGTCCGGATCGAGCCGCTGCCGCACCAGGACGTCGTCAAGGACCTCGTCGTCGACATGGAGCACTTCTACGACCAGATGGAGTCCGTCGAGCCGTACTTCGACCCCGACGAGGAGCCGCCGGACGAGATGGAGGAGTACCGCCAGAGCCGCGACAACCGCGAGAAGATCAAGATGGCCACCCGCTGCATCTGGTGTGGCGCCTGCGCGTCCTCGTGTACCATCGCCGCGACCGACGAGCAGTACCTCGGACCCGCGGCCATCAACATGGCCTACCGCTTCGCCATGGACGAGCGCGAGGGCGACGACCGCATGGAAGAGCGCATGGGGATCGTCGAACAGGAACACGGCGTCTGGCGCTGTCAGACGCAGTTCTCCTGCACCCAGGTCTGCCCGAAGGACATCCCGCTGACCGAACACATCCAGGAACTGAAGCGGGAAGCTGTGAAACAGAATCTGAAGTTCTGGTAGCAAACCACATAACACACACATAAGACTCGACCAGGAAGCAGTAGGTAGCTCCGTAGATTATTATCTTATTTCAGTCTGAACGACGGGGGAACTTTGGACGAGGTATCCCCGATGGCCGCCTCGACGATCTCCTGGACGACCGATTCTGACCCCACACCAGTCGTGCAAGTATTTCAGACGGGCCGACGGGGTAGTTACACTTGCGACGAGGGGGATGTAGAAGGACGGACAGCGATGGGGACGATCTCGCCCACCCTCACGACCGAACCCTTATACGGTAACTCGACCAAGAAGTCGACGATGAGTGCCACCGTCCGGATCGTCAAGACACCGGAGGTTCTCCACGGCAAGCCGCGAATCGAGGGGACCCGCATCGGCGTGTTCCAGATCGGCGAACTCGTGCGTCGGCAGGACTGGAGCCTCGCGGACGTCACCAGCGAGTTCGATCTCGACGCCGCGGAGGCCGAGGCCGCCGTCGAGTACTACGATCAGCATCCGGAACTGATGGAGACCCTGCGGGCACAACGCGAAGCGGGTCGCCGGTCGATTCGCGACGAAAGTCGTCGTCCCGAGTGATGCGTCTGCTCTGTGACCACAACGTCGCGGCCAAGTATATCCGTGCGTTCGAGCAAGCGGAAGGACTCGAAGTGACGACCGTAGCGGACGAACTCTCCGCGGACGCACCTGACGACGAGATTGCGACCCACGCCCGCCGGAACGAACTGGTGCTGTTTACGAGCGACGACGATTTCTTCGACCCGACGGGCGCATTCGGGCTGTTGGTCTACAGCCAGATCGAAGACCCCCGGCCCGGTGAGGTCGTGCGGGCGGTTGCGACGATAGATCGCGTCTACGAGTCTAACAGCGAGATCGTGGAGACGGTGCCCGGTGACTGGGCCTGATTCTCGTCACTAGGATGTGGGCAGAGCGTTCCGTAGACAGTTCTCGTGTACGGGCGTGTGCCTGCGCTGACCGAGAACGTCCAGGAACTGAAGCGGGAAGCCGTGAAACAGAACCTGAAGTTCTGGTAA
>CAYTAG010000120.1:0-1751 GCA_964435625.1 uncultured Halobacteriales archaeon
TCGTACAGCGACGCCGGGTTCGAACTCCCGTTCATGACCGAGGACGACTACGACGCGGCCACCAGCATCCTCCGGGAGACGGTCGACGCGCTGCCCGAATATCGGGGCGTCCTCTACGGCCAGTTCATGCTCACCGCCGACGGCGTGAAGGTCGTCGAGTTCAACGCCCGCTTCGGCGATCCCGAGGCGATGAACACCCTCCCGGTGATGCGGACGGACTTCCTGGACGTGCTGACGGCGGCCCGCGACGGCGAGGAACTGCCGGCGCTGGAGTTCGACGCGGAGGCGACCGTCTGCAAGTACGGCGTCCCCGAGGGCTACCCCACCGACCCACAGGCCGGGACGAAACTGACCATCGACGAGGAGTCGGTCGGTGGGGCCCTGCTCTATTACGCTAGCGTCGACGAGCGCGAGGACGGCATCTACACGACCACCTCGCGGGCGTTCGCGGTGGTTGGGGTCGCCGAGAGCATCGGCGGCGCCGAGAAGATCGCCGAGTCAGCCCTGGAGTCCGCGCCGGAGGGTGTCCGCGTGCGCCACGACGTCGGCAAACCCGAGGTCGTGGGGCGTCGGGTCGATCACATCCAGCAACTGCGTGGTGAGTGATTTTCGGGGATAACAACGAGAAAGCCTCCGCGCGCTCTCCGTAGACGGTGTCTTGGACAGCAACACGCAGAAAGCCCCCGGCGGGGGGGGGGGGGGCGCCGCCGCGGGCGCCGCGGCCGGGGACGGCGGTGGGGAGGGGGTGCGGCGGGGGGTTGGGCGGGGGGGGTGCCGGCGGGCTACGGTCGCGCGCCTCGTTGCGCTCCTCGTCACTCCTTCGCGTTGCTCAGTCGTTCCTGCGGTGCTTACGTCGTCGTGCTTCCCGAAGCCCGCCGGCCCCTTTCATTCCCACCCCACAGCTCGGCCAAACCACCAGCCTCCCCAGCCGACTCGCTCGTTCGCGCCAGGGGCGCTCACTCGCTCATCCCTCGCGCGATTTTGGTTCGCGGTCGCCTCCGGCGACACGCTCACCAGCGCACGCCGTGGCGGTTGGTCGGGTATATATGAAAATATGTACATATATTCATATAACCCGTAACCCCGGGGGTGGCGCGCGCGGGCGCGCCCGCCGGGCCGCGCCGACCCCGCGCGTGGTTTGATTACCGCAAGGAGCGCCCGACGGGCGCGACTGAGTAACGCAATCGGCTGGGGAGGTGTGTGGTTACAGCTCGCAGGGTGGGACTGAAAGGGGCCGCGGGCTCGACGCTCCCGGCCGACGGAAGCACCGCAACGGAGTGAGGAGCGCAGCGAGGCCCGGGAGTCGAGCGCGCGGGGGCTTTCTGGCTGTTGCCGGCCAAGATACCGCCGACAGAGCGCGGTGAGCTATCTACGTGGTGACGGTCGATCCGTCGTCGAACAACGTCCGAAAGGGTAGGTTTTTGCGCCGGCCACGCCGACCCCGGCACATGGTCTCGGAGCTATTCGACCCCGATCGCTGGGAGCCGGTCGACGCCCTCGATCTCTCGGACGTCACCTACCACCGGGCGGTCGACACCGGCGCGGTCCGGGTGGCCTTCGACCGGCCCGCGGTGCGCAACGCCTTCACGCCGCACACGGTCGACGAACTCTACGACGCGCTGGACCACGCCCGCCGCCAGACCGACGTCGGGTGCGTCCTCCTGACGGGCAACGGCCCCTCGCCGGAGGACGGCGGCTGGGCCTTTTGCTCCGGCGGCGACCAGTCCGTCCGCGGGCCGGAGGGCTACGAG
>CAYTAG010000120.1:1761-10455 GCA_964435625.1 uncultured Halobacteriales archaeon
CCCGTGGTCGCGGTCGTGCCGGGATGGGCCGTCGGCGGCGGCCACTCCCTGCACGTCGTCTGTGACATGACCCTTGCCAGCGAGGAGCACGCGAAGTTCCTCCAGACCGACCCCGACGTCGCCAGTTTCGACGCCGGCTACGGGTCGGCGTACCTCGCCCGCCAGATCGGCCAGAAGAAAGCCCGCGAACTGTTCTTCCTCGGGAAGACCTACGACGCCGCGGAGGCCGAGGAGATGGGCATGGTGAACGAGGTCGTGCTCCACGACGGACTGGAGGACCGCGCCCTGGAGTGGGCCGAGACGATCAACTCGAAATCGCCCACCGCGATCCGGATGCTCAAGTACGCGTTCAACATGCCCGAGGACGGCATGGTCGGCCAGCAGGTGTTCGCCGGCGAGGCCACCCGCCTGGGGTACATGACCGACGAGGCCCAGGAGGGCCGGGACGCGTTCCTCGAAGGCCGCGAACCGGAGTTCGAGGAGTTCCCCTGGCACTACTAGCTTCGCTGGTCGTCCGCTCGGTCCACACCCGGTCGTCGCCGTCCTCGCTGGGTCCTGGCTTTGTCAAAAAGACCAATACGCAACCATGAATAGGACACGGGACGACGAGGCCGAGACATTGAAACATCGGAGCAATATCGCCCGTCTCGACGACGTGAGCATCCACGACTGGTACCGGTTCGTCTACGCGTACTCGGACAGGGTAATCACGGACCTCGTCGACGAGTTCGGCATCACCGACGAGGACCTGCTCCTCGACCCGTTCAACGGCACCGGGACGACGACGCTCGCGGCGAAGAAACTCGGCATCGACGCGATCGGGACCGACACGTCCCCCGCGTGCGTCCTCGCCGCACGCGCGAAGACGAACTGGGACGTGGACCTGACGGAGTTCCGGACGCGTCGCTCGGAGCTACTGGACACCCTCGACCCCATCTTCCGGCGGATCAGCGCAGAAGGCAACACTACCCTCTCCTCGTTCGGCAGTTCGGACGGCGAGGACGTCTCCCTGGCGGAATACGACTTCAGCGAACCGGAGAAACTCCCGAAGGGGTGGCTGAGCGAGAAGCCGCTGAAGAAGATGAAAGTGCTCCGGTACCACGTCGAGGAAATGCCGGACGACGAGGTCACGGACCTCTTCAGGCTCGCGATGATCGCCGTGCTCCCGGAGGACGTCGGGAACGTCCGGTTCGGGCCCGAAGCCACCAGGGACCGCTCCCAGGAGGGCGACGAGGACGTTTACACCATCCTCAAGAACAAACTCGAAGACGTAGAGCGCGACCTCGAACGGGTCCAGGAGGCCGTCGAGAACGGCGACCTCGTCCCGGGCGAAACCGAGGTCATCAGGGCTGACGCCCGGACGTTCGCCGGGCAGCTACGGGCACGCTCCGAGATACTAAACTCCGACGAACACGAGGGCGAAATCGACTACGTCATCACGTCTCCGCCGTACCCCGCGGAACACGATTACACCCGGAACCAGCGCCTCGAACTCGTCTGGCTCGGCGTCTGCGACGACAACGAGGACCTCCAGGCGATCAAGAAGACGAACGTCCGGTCGCACACGAAGAACATCTACGTCGACGACGACGAGGGCGAGCAGGTGAACATCCGCGAGAACGACCGCATCGACGCCATCGTCTCCGAGATGGAGACCATCATCGAGGAGGAGGACGTCCAGCACGGGTTCGGCCAGTACTACCCGCGGGTCATCGAGGAGTACTTCGCCGGGATGCAACGTCACTTCGAGCAGGTCTACGACCTGCTGGCTCCCGGGGGAAAGGCGGCCTACGTCGTCGGCGACTCCGGCTCGTACTGGCAGGTGGAGGTCAAGACGGCCGAAATCCTCTGGGAAATCGCCGAGGAACGCGTGGGGTTCGAAGCGCCGGCGGTCACGCTCTGGCGGAACGTGCAGGCGACGACGGCCGACTACGACGACGTCGAGGAGAACGTCCTGATCCTGACGAAGCCCGACGGGTAACGGGGGCCGCGACGGGACTTCGGAAGATAAATTGGACGCGGCCGGATGGGGTCGGTCGGGGACGCCGTCGCGCCATGAAGGTCAGCCACTACTTCGAGTGGGAGCGGTGGATCACCGGCGGGCACGCCCAGTCGGTTCGCAACCAGCGGACGATCATGGAGCGCCGCGGCATCGAGTACACGACCGCTCCGGACCTCTCGGCGGATCTGTTGCACCTCAACAACATGGGGCCGCGGTCGCTGTACTACGCCAGGCGCGCCCGCCGGCGCGGCGTGCCCGTGCTCGTCCACGGCCACCAGACCGCCGAGGACTTCCGGGAGAGCTTTGCGCTCTCGAACGTCCTCGCGGGGCCGCTGCGGCCGTACCTGGAGTACGCCTACGCCCACGCCGACCACCTCGCCTGTCCGTCTGCCCATAACGCGGCCGTGCTCGCCGACTACTGCGACGCGCCCAGGACCGTCGTCTCCAACGGCTTCGATCCCGGGAAACTGGCGGGCCACGACGACCCCGACCTCCGGCGGACGTACCTCGACCGCTACGACCTTGACCCGCCGGTCGTCTTCATGGTCGGGCACGTCATCGAGCGCAAGGGCCTGCGCGCGTTCGTCGAGACGGCACGCGCGATGCCGGACCTGGACTTCGCGTGGTTCGGCTACCTCAACCCCGGCGGCGGCACCGTCGACCGGGTGCTCCGCTCGCGGGAGACGACGAAACTCGTGAAGTCCGCCCCCGACAACTGTACCTTCACGGGCTACGTCGAGGACGTCGAGGGCGCGTTCGCTGCCGGGGACGTGTTCTTCTGGCCGAGCAAGAACGAGAACGAGGGGATGGCCCTGCTGGAGGCGATGGCCTGCGGCAAGCCCGTCGTCCTCAGGGACATCCCGACCTACGACCGGTTCGAGGATGGCGTCCACTGCCTGAAGGCCGAGGCGGACTTCGTGACGCCGCTGCGGCGGGTAACCGGGGACGACGACCTCCGGGAGCGACTCGGCAGCAACGCCGCCGAGAAGAGCGAGGAGTACACGCTCGACGCCGTCGGCGACCGGCTCGTCGCGCTGTACGAGGACCTGGTGAACTGACCGACCCCGGGGCTTCGCCGATCTGGTCGCTGCTTCGGCGGGCGCCCGGCGACTACTCCACCGCCGAGACGTCGACCGCTTCGTAGTCGATGGGCTTGCGGTGTTCCGACCGGACGAGGTTCTCGTCGTTGATCTCCAGGTCGAGTTCGTCGAGCTGGCGAGCGATGGCCGTGACCTCCTCGTCGGTGGTGGCGTAGACCTTCACGTGGAGGTTCCGCTGGCCGGTCATCAGTTCGGTCACCTCGGTCACCTGCGGGACCGCCAGGATCTCCTCGGCGACCTCGCTGCGCCTGCTGATCCTCGCCGTACAGACGAAACTGAAGTAGAGGCTGAACCCCACCCGCTCGTTGTCGACCGTGGCCGTGTAGCCGGTGACGACCCCGGCCTCCTCCAGTCGCTCCATCCGGTTGTGGACCGTGTTGTCCGAGACGCCCAGCTCCTCCGCGAGTTCGATTGCCGTGTACCGGGCGTTCTCCTGGAGCAACGAGAGGAGTCTCCGGTCGGTCCCGTCCAGTTCGTACGTGCTCACACGTACCCGTCGGGCTGAAGCCCCCTGAACTTGTCGATTATCGACCCGCTCTGCCGCGTTACGTTCGACATTTCCTGCTGACTACGGAATTGCGTGAAGACTCGAACTGGCGGCGACGCGGTTGAAAAGGGACTTACGATTGGTGTGGAAAAATACTCATGAGAAGGATATAAACCTCGATATACGAAACTATTACCGATAATTTCGTTAGTATTCGAACCTTCGCCGAACGTCTTTTAAGTATGCGTCCCGTCCATCGACCGATGGCAGACGTCAAGATCACCGTCGAACCCCCGGCTGGATCGGACGCCCGGATCAGCGAGACAGTCGTGGAGGCCGTCGCCGACGCCGAGGGCGTGCCCCCGCTAGACCTCCGGCCGCCGCTGTACCGGGCCGTCGACCTCGACGCCCTCGACAAACTCTTTCCCCCGCCGTCGCTCGAACGCGGCCAACCCGATGGCCAGGTGACCTTCGAGTACCGGAGTTACGAGGTCACCGTCCGCGCGGATGGGACCGTCTCGGTCGTCGGCGGGCAGTGAGCACGTTCTCGACGTAGTCCTTCTTCGCCGGACGCTTCGACCGCGAACGGCCACCCGATTTCCGAAGGGTTACCACCCCCGGGGACGGACCAACGGATATGACCACGGCCGCCGAGGACGTCACCCGGACGGAGGCGTGGCTCGTCGCGGCCCGGCCGCACACGCTGCCGGCGTCCGTCTCGCCGGTGCTCGTCGGGACGGGCTTGGCGGTCCACGAGGGCGTGTTCGCCCCGGGACCCGCGCTGGCGGCGCTGGTGGGGGCGATGCTCCTGCAGGTCGGGGCCAACTTCGCCAACGACTACTACGACGCCGTCAAGGGCGTCGACTCCGAGGACAGCCCCGGCTACACGCGGGTCACCCAGGCCGGCCTCCTGCCGCCCGAGCACGTCAAGGCCGCCATGGCCGCCTGCTTCGGCCTCGCCCTGCTGGTCGGCCACTACGTCGTCGCGGTCGGCGGCCTCCCCATCATGATCGTCGGCCTCGCCGGCATCGTCTCCGGGGTCGCGTACGCGGGCGGCCCCTACCCCTTGGGGTCGAACGGCCTCGGGGACCTGTTCGTGTTCGTCTTCTTCGGCGTCGTCGCGGTCGTCGGCACCTTCTACGTCCAGGCCGCGTCCCACGCCGTCGCCGCCGTCCCCGTGACAGTCCCGCCGGGAACGGTCACCGCCGAGGCCGTCGTCACCAGCCTCGCGCCCGCCGGTATCGTGACGAACGTCCTCGTCGTGAACAACGTCCGGGACCTCGAAGCCGACCGCCGGGCGGGCAAGCACACCCTCGCGGTCTACCTGGGCTACCGCGGGAGCCGCGCCGAGTACGTCGCCAACCTGGCGCTTTCGTACCTCGTCCCGGTGGCGCTGTGGCTGCAGTTCGGCTTCGACCTCGCGGTCCTGTTGCCGCTGGTAACCTTACCCTACGCCGCCATCGTGACGCGGACGGTGCTCACCCGGACCGACGAGGCGGCGCTGAACCCCGCGCTGGAGCGGACCGGGAAACTGCTCGCCGCGCACTCTTTCCTCTTCGCGCTCGGGACGGTGCTGGCCGCATGAGCCCGCACGCGACGAGCGTCGAGTCGTTCTCGCTGCCCCTGTCGGACCCCCTGGAGACGGCCGACGGCACGGTTGAGGCCAGGGAGGGCTTCCTGGTCCGGATCGACGTGGCCGGCGAGACGGGGGTCGGCGAGGCGGCCCCGTTGCCGGGCTGGACCGAACCGCTGGACGCCTGCCGTGATGTGCTCGACCGCGCGCTGGCGGTCGGCCGCCGGGACGGGTGGGAGGCGGCCTTCGGGGAACTGGCGCTTGCGCCCGCGGCCCGCCACGGCGTCGCGCTCGCGCTCGCGGACGCCCGTGCCCGGGCGGCAGGCGTCCCGCTGTACCGCCACCTCGGCGGCGACCGGCCGGTGGAGTACCTCCCCGTCAACGCCACCGTTGGCGACGGCCCCGCGGTGGAGACGGCGGCCGCGGCCAGGCGGGCCGTCGACGCCGGGTTCGGCTGCCTGAAGGTCAAGGTCGGCGCCCGCAGGGTCGCCGAGGACGCCGAGCGCGTCCGGGCCGTCCGCGACGCGGTCGGCGAGGGCATCGAACTCCGGGCGGACGCCAACGGCGCCTGGGGGCGCACGCAGGCCCGGCGGGCGCTGTCTGCCTTCGCGGACTACGACGTCGCCTACGTCGAGCAACCGCTGCCCGCCGACGACCTCCGGGGCCACCACGCTCTGCGCGGCGGCTCCGTCGACGTCGCGGTCGACGAGTCCGTCGTCAAGGCCGGGGTCGAGGCCGTACTGGCGGCCGACGCGGCAGACGTCGTGGTGATCAAGCCCGCCTGCGTCGGGGGGCCGGGCCTGGCACGGGAAGCCGCCGGGCAGGCGCTCTCGGCCGGGGTCGCGCCCGTCGTCACCACCGCCGTCGACGCGGTCTACGGCCGGACCGCGGCCGTCCACGTCGCCGCCAGCCTCCCCCGGGTGCCGGCCTGCGGACTGGCGACGGCAGACCGATTCGCCGCGG
This sequence comes from uncultured Halobacteriales archaeon, assembly GCA_964435625.1. Lineage (GTDB taxonomy): Archaea > Halobacteriota > Halobacteria > Halobacteriales > PXRE01 > PXRE01. Next base: position 7,887 of record CAYTAG010000120.1, read on the forward strand.
ACCTCGCGGCCGACCCCGCGCCCGTGCGCGACGGGGAGATCAAGGTTCCCCGGCGCCCCGGGACCGGGGTCGACCCGCCGGCGGGCGATGGAGGGGCCACCGACAGCGACGAGGGAGGGTCGAACTGATGCACGCGCACGCCGGGAGGGTCCGATGATGCGTGCCAGCGGGGACGCCAGGGGGTCACACTGATGCGCGATCCCGTCGACTGGCCGACCCGCGACCTGCTGGCCCACCGGGTCGCCGCGACCCCGAACCGGACCGCGCTGGTCGGCGCCGACGACGGCCGGACGTGGACCTACCGGGGCCTGGACGCCGAAGTCGACGACGTGGCAACCCGACTTGCGGCCCTCGGCGCCACGCCGGGGAGCCGGGTCGGCCTCCTGGTTGACACCCGGGTCGCGGTCGTCCGGACGGTCCACGCCGCGATGCGACTGAACGCGACGCTCGTCCTACTGAACCCGGAACTCGCCGCCGACGAACTCCGCGACCGGGTCGACCGCGCCGACCCGGACCTGCTCGTCTGCGAACGGGACACGGAGGCGCTGGCGGTCGAAGTGGCCGACTGCCCCGTCGCCTCCGTCGACCCGCCGAAGCGAGAGGCCGTCCGTTCGCTTGACCCGGACGAGGACCCGGTCGCCCCTGCCGACGACGCCCCGTCGTCGCCCGTCCAGCGGGGCCGCGACGACGTCCAGTTGATCGTGTTCACCTCCGGCACCACCGGCGCGCCGAAGGGGGTGCGCCTGACCGCGGGCAACCTCGTCGCTTCCGCGACCGCCTCGGCGTTCCGGCTCGGGGTCCAGCGGGACGACCGCTGGCTGGTGTGCCTGCCGACCTACCACATGGGCGGGCTGGCGCCGCTCGTCCGGTCGGCGCTGTACGGCACCGCGGTCGTGATCCAGCGGGCGTTCGACGCCGACGCGACGCGGCGCGCGCTCGACGAGTACGGCGCGACCGGCGTCTCGCTAGTACCCACCATGCTCAAGCGGTTGCTCGACGCGGGCTGGGAGCCGTCGGCGGACCTGCGGTTCGTCCTGGTCGGCGGGGCGCCGACGCCCCCCGAACTGGTCGAGCGCTGCGAGCGGCGAGGCGTGCCCGTCCACCCGACCTACGGGCTGACGGAGGCGGCCAGCCAGGTGGCGACGGCGACGCCGGCCCAGGCGTTCGAGCATCCCGACGCCGTCGGCCAGCCGCTGGTGACGACCGACGTGACGGTCGTAGAGGACGGCGAGCCCTGCGATCCCGGCGGGGTCGGGGAACTCGTCGTCGACGGGCCGACGATCACGCCGGGATACCTCGACGACGAGGCCACCGTCCAAGCGTTCGGTGACCGGGGATTGCACACGGGTGACCTGGGATACTGCGACGAGGACGGCCGCCTGTGGGTGCTCGGACGGACCGACGACGCCATCGTCACGGGCGGGGAGACGGTCCACCCCGGGGCCGTAGTCGACGTTCTCCGGGAGCACCCGGCCGTCGAGGACGCGGCGGTCGTCGGCCTCGACGACCCCGAGTGGGGCGAGCGGGTCGCGGCGCTGGTGGTCGGCGCCGTCGACGCGGCCGAACTCGCCGCGCACTGTCGCGACCGGCTCGCGGGCTACGAGGTCCCGAAAACCTGGGGCGTCGCCGACGCGTTGCCGCGGACCCCGTCGGGGACCGTCGACCGGGCTACCGTCCGAGACCGGCTCCACCGGGAGTGATGATCGGGCTCGTGCCCCGGCTCCCCCGAAATCGACGGTCCGGGCGAGTTTCGGATCGAAGGGCCAACCTTCATACTGCTGGACTTCCAAAACTACGGGTGGTATGAACTGCAGAGTCGTCGTCGAAGCCGCCGTTCCGGTCTACGACGTAGAGACGCCGGACGAGGCGGTCCGGATCGCCATCTCGAAGACCGGCGAGATGCTGAACCCGGACCTGAACTACGTCGAGATCAACATGGGCGAGCGCACCTCGCAGGGCGGCGAGGAGTTGCCGCCCGCCTTCATCGTGGCCGACGAGGCGCTGGTCGCGCTGGAGCTGGAGATGACGGTGTTCAACGTCGAGCGCGAGGAGCACGCCGCGCGCATCGCGCGCAAGGAGATCGGCCAGCGGCTGGACAACATCCCGCTGTCGGTCCTGGAGGTCGAGGTCCTCGAAGACGAGGAGGAGTCCGACACGGACGAGGAGTCGGCCGACGAGGAGTCGGCCGACGCGGACCCGTCCGACGAGGACGACGACGTCCTACCGGAGTTCGAGGACCTCATCGAGTGAACGGCACGCCGAGACGACAGGGGTCAGGGGGCGGCACGCCCGGAGCGGGCGCTGGGGGTAGCTGTATTCACCCATCGACGCTGCCCGAGACGACCAGCCGCGCGTAGCGTCGGCGATACGCGTCGCTAGCGGATTCGTCGCGTCGGTCGAGGTAGAACGCACCCGTTCAGTCGGCGGCGGCAGGAACGGTCTCGCTGTCGGCCCTGTCGGCCATTGCGGACGTGATGCCCTGGGCGAGCGCGAAGACGGCTTCCTTGTGATCCGTCTTCGATTTGTGGATCGATGTTGGTCGTACCCCCTGGGCCTCGTATTTCTCCAG
>CAYTAG010000121.1:0-10342 GCA_964435625.1 uncultured Halobacteriales archaeon
GGGCCGGCGCCCGCCCGCCGCGGGCGCCGCCCCGCCCCCGGCCCTCGCGCGCGTTACTCGCGCGCGCCAAGAGCCTAACTTAGGCCCATGGCGCGCGCTGGCTCGCGTGCCGAGCACCGCGAGGCCGCGAGCCGACACCGCGCGAGGGATGAGCACCGCAACGAAGTGAGGAGCGCAATCGGCTGGGGAGGCGTGTGGATACCAGCGGCTGGGCGGGACTGAAAGGGGCCGCGCGCTCGACGACGGCGGACGACGTAAGCACCGCAGGAACGACTGAGCGGAGCGAAGGAGTGACGAGGAGCGCAACGAGTCCCCCGAGTCGAGCGCGCGGGGGCTTTCTGCGTGTTGCCGACCGAGAGACCGCCGACTGAGAGCGCGCGGGGCCTTTCTGGCTGTTGCCGACCGAGATACCGTCCACCGAGAGCACGCGGAGGCTTTCTGGCTATTGCCGGCCAAGATACCGTCGGCTGAGAAAATCCAGAATTATTCAGGACGAAAACGGTTTCCCCCTCGCACGCCCGGATTCGACCATGCGCGTGACCTTCCTCGGGACGGGCAGCGCCATGCCGACGGGCGAGCGCGTCCAGACCGGCATCCTGCTGGAAGAAGCAGACCGAACCCTGTTGATCGACTGCGGCAGCGGCGTCCTGCATCGACTCGCGCAGGTGGCCGACTACGAGACCGTCGAACACGTCCTGTTGACCCACCACCACCTGGATCACGTCTCGGACCTCCTCGCCCTGTTGAAGGCCCGCTGGCTCGCAGGCGCGGAGTCGCTGTCGGTCGCCGGCCCGCCCGGCACCGAGTCGCTGGTCGAGGACCTGCTGGACGTCCACGACTACCTGCAGGACCGCGTGGACCTTTCGGTGCGGGACGTCGAGACGGGGACGTTCTCGTTCGCCGGGTTCGACGTGGAGGCGATGGAGACCCGCCACTCGATGCGGTGTTTCGCCTACCGGTTCGGGGACCGCTTCTGTTTCAGCGGCGACAGCGAAGCGTTCCCCGAACTTGCAGCGTTCGCGGACGGCTGCGAGGCGCTGGCGCACGACTGCTCGTTCCCCGACGAGGTGGACGTCTCGAACCACCCGACCCCCACGCAACTGGGCGAGGCGCTGGCCGGCACGGACGTCGGGACGGTCTACCTCACGCACCTGTACCCCCACACCGAGGGCAACCACGAAGCGATGCTGGACTCGATTGCCGAGGGCTACGACGGAACGGTCGAGTTCGCCGCGGACCGCCGGACTGTCTCGCTGTGAATCGCCGGAAGTCGGGGCCGGCGACCCGTCACGTGCTACCTCCGGGACACAATAGTTAACTCGATGGTCGAGAAACATCGACACGAGACACCGGCGGGAACCCATGAGCGACGTAGATCCACTGGTCGTGCATCGTATTCCCGACGCGGCCGAGCCCGAGGCCTGTCCGGACGTCGTCGCCTGCGCGACGACGGACGTCGTCGCGCTCGTCCTCGGGGCGGCGATCCTGTTTTTCGCCCTCTTCGTGGCGGCCGTCACCCACGTCCGGTCGGCACGGTCGGTCACCGCCGAGGAGCGCGAGCACGTCCGGCGGGAAGCGGAGGCGTTCTCGGCGTTCGCGGACCGGGTGGCCGACCTCGACGCCGGGCCGGGCGGCGCGTCCGGCCGGAAGGTCGGCGCCGCAACGCTGGTCGAGTCGGCCGCCACGACCTCACTGGGGGACGTGGCGGACGCCTACCGCGAGACGGTGATGGCGGTCCCCCATTACGACGGCGAGTACGGTGAGCCGCTGGCCCGGAACATGGTCACGGAGTTCGGCGACGACGTCACCAGCGCCGTGGTCACGGGGCAGTCGTTGACCCCACAGCTCAAGCGGACGCTGCTCCAACGTAGCGCCCGCGCCCAGCGGCTCCGCATCGCGCTGCTGGAGCACCTCGACGCCGAGGACGAGGCGGTCGCGGCTGCCGAGGCCGACTACGACCGCATCGCCGATTCGGTCGCCCGCATCGAGGACGAGTCCCTGGCCGACGCCGCCTTCGAGGATCTCCTCGCGGAGTGGTACCTGCTGGAGGACCGCGAGCGGGAGTGCATCGAACGGCTCCAGGCGCGCCAGGAGACCATCCACGGCCGGCGGGGCCTCGCGAAACACCTCTCGAACGCCCCGACGTTCGAACAGTACCTGTACGCACCGCTGGAGGTGACCTACCCCGTGCTGGCCGACGGCACGGAACTGCTCGACCGGGTCAGGACCGCCAAAAGCGACGTCCTGCTCGCGTTCGCGGACTTCGACGCCGGCTGATCGACGCCGTCAGTCCAGCCGGTACCGCAGCAGCGCCGCGATGCCCCCGAGGTTGGCGAGTCGCTGGCCCGGCTCGAACTCGCCGGAGAACACCGTCACCTCGCCGCCCTGTCGTTCGACGTTTCTCACGATCCCGTCGACGTCCTGCTCCCACTCGCCGTCCTCGTCGGGGACCGACCCGCGCTCGATCCGGAGGCGCTGGTCGACCACCAGCAGTCGCTCTACGGCGCCGTACTCTGCGGCCGTCGCCACCTGTTCCGGGCCGTAGGCCGCCTTCGCGCCCTCGGCGATCCGGTCGGTCAACTCGTCGATGAGCCGGGCCTCCTCGGCGATGCGGGTCTCCTCGCGGACGTCGTCCAGCACCCCCCGCGCGAGCACCTCGTGGACGCCGCGCTCGCCCGCGGCGCTGGTGTCGACGGTCGTCACGATGTCCGCGAATTCGCGGTGTTGCTCCTGGACGTGTTCGAGGGCGTCCTGCTTGGTGAACCCGGGACCCGCGAGGACGATGGCGTCGACGTCCAGGCGAGCGAGGACGTCGCCCAGTTCCTCGAACAGTTCCGAGCGGTCGCGGGCGTACTCGCCCTTGCCGGTCGGTCCCGACAGGGAAGCGTACTCCTCGATGCCGTACTCCGCGACCGTGTGGACGCTGGCGGCCCCCTCCTCGACGGTGGCGATGGCGACGTCCGGCTGTTCGGCCGTCTCGGCGGCCTCCTCCAGTCGCTCGCGCTGATCCGGTTTCCAGGTCTTCTCGACGACGAGTTCGTCGTGTTCCTCGACGTTCAGGGTGTGGTGGTGGCCCAGCTGGTCCTCCCGGGAGGCCTCGACGATTTCGCCGCCGACCCGCAGGCGGTTGGCGAACCGGTGGAACTCGACGTCGGTCACTTCCAGGGTGACGTGCATGTGCTCGCGCTGGCCGCCGGTGTCCCGGAGTTGCTCGTCGTCGCGCTGGATGCGGCGGGTCGTGTCGCCCTCGACGAGGTCCCCCGGCTCGATCACGTGGACGAGGTGCCAGAGGTCGTCGACGGTGTCCGGCACGACCGTCACCCGCTCGCGGCCGCCCTCGACCTGCTGGCGGTCCCGTATCTGCATGCTCGTCGGTCCGGCGCCGAGGGGTAAGTGCCTGGCCATTCGTCCCACGCGGTGACCTGCCGGCGGGGAGACCGCGAGTGCAACACCCGGCCCGGTCGTCGGGTCCATCGAAAAGAGGCGTTCGTCCGTCGTGATCCGAGCACGGAGCAGGCGGTTACGAACCGCCGGATGCGATTCGACCGTCGGATCAGGCGTGCGCGAGGTAGTTCCCGGAGCACCAGACCCACACGCCGTAGGCCGGGACGTGCAGGCCCCACCAGGTGATGCCGTCGCAGTCGGTCGGCCCGTTCATGATCTCGCCCTGGGTGCCTTCCGGCAGCACCTGGACGACGTCGTCGTTGAGACACGGCTGCTCGCGGCCGTTGAGGTCGGTCGTCGTCACGACCTGATCGCCGTCCTGGAACCGCTGGCCGCCGCCGTCGACGTAGCTGCGGACGAGGTTCTCGTAGTGGGCCATGTCCCAGTCCGGGTAGGGACACGTCCGGCCGCCGTGGTAGTAGCTCGAACAGTTACCGTCCGGGACGTGGGTGTGGCCGACGATGCCGCCGGGTTCGTTGGTGATGCACGTGTTCGACGTGTAGAAGTTCAGCGGGATGTCGTACGTCTCGACCAGTTCCGCGGTGATCCGGGCGGAGGCCTCGTAACACTCCTGGGTGATGTACCGCCCGTAGTCGCGGTGCCACTCGTGCTCGATGCCGATGGCGCGGTTGTTCGTCGGCGACCGCGCGTGGTGAGCGGCGTACTCGTGGTGGACCATCTGGGTGGAGTGGCCCGGCGGGTACGCCGTGTGGTCGTAGTTGCTCACGACGTAGTGGGCGCTGACGTTCCGGTCGTTGTTCTGGAAGATGTCGATTCCGCCCGTGTACGACGTCACGAGCACGTGGGGGACGATCCAGTCGATGGAGTGACCGTACCGACTCGAGTAGTACGGCGATCCGATCCAGCGGTCGGCCTCGGCGGTCTGGGTGTGATGCCCCGACACCTGCTCGGCGGACGTGAGCATCGCTCCGGCCCCTGCGGCGGCCCCCGTCGTCCGGAGGAAGTTTCGCCGGTTGAAGTTCGTTCCGTACTCGGTCGGGGCGTCGTCGACCGTCTCCTCGGCCGAATCTTCCGCGTCCGGCCCTGCGCAGTGTAGGCACATGCCATTATACGAGCGTTCCATTTGATAATAAAACTATTTGAACCTGCCGTGAACATAAGTACAGTTTCAATAAACGCACCCGGTATAGTTAGTTGAATCTAGTTCCCGTCCCCGCCGAGGATGCGGCTCCCCCCGGGCGGCAGGAAGTGCTGGATGCGATCCGGACTCGCCACCTTCCGGACGAAGGAGGTGTCCGCGAACTGCTCGCGGAACGTCCGGTAGATGCGCTTGCCGACGTCGGCCTGGGCGAACTTGCCCGGTTCGACCCGGACCGTCGTCACGGCGCGCCCCTCTATTGCCTCGGGCGGACCGCCGATCACGCGGGTCGAGGGCTCGCACTGGATACCGACGGCGACTCCGACGGGCGTGTCGTCGTAGTAGGTGCGGTCGCCACGCACGGCGAACCCGCCTTTCTCCAGGTACTCGCCGCTCTCGGGGGTCTTGCTCACCTGGTCGGACTCGACCCGGTAGACGTCGCCGGCGAACCGCCCGTCCTTCCAGACCGACGAGTACGATACCGCGAACTGGGCGGCCTGCTGCAACGTCGACTCGGGGAACTCCACCTCCCTGACGGGTTCGCTCGGCCCGGTCGCCTTCAGGACGGTCGCGGGACCGCCGTGGGCCTGCGTGTGAAAGAACAGGTCGCCCCGTTCGAGGTACTTCTCGACGAGTTCCTCGTTCCCGTCTGCGTCCCGGCCGCCGATCACGAGGAAGCCGTCGCTCGTGTGGAACCACCGGAACCGCTCGTACCACTGGTCTTGCTTGCGGACCGGGATCGACGGCTCCGCGAGCCAGTCGGTCTCGGTCTCCTCGCCCTCGTCCTCGTCGTCGGTCCCGTCCTCGGCCTCCCACTCCTCCTTGCGGCGGCGCCACTCTCCGAGTTCCTCGCGGGTGTCCTCGATGGCCGCCAGCGCGCCCTCCTTCTTGTCCTCGACGCGTTTGGCCTCCGTGTAGAGGCGGTCGGCGTTCTTCTCGACGCCGGCGTCGGGATCGAGTTCGATCTCGCGGCCGTCGATCTCGACGGTGACGGTGCCGGTACCGCCGTCGACCGAACGGACGGCCTCGGCCTCCGGGATGCCCCGCTCGGCCCCCGCTTCGAGCGTTTCGCCGATCTCGTCCCAGCCGTGGCCGTCCTCGCGGGCGGCCGCGACCGTCGAGAGCACCTCGTCGACGAGGTCGTAGTTGGCGTACAGCAGTTCCGCCTTCTCGCGCTCCCGTTCGGCCTGCTCGTCGAACCCCTCGATGGCGTCTTCCTGCTGGGCGATGATCCGCTTTCGCTTCTCGATCTCGGCCTCGAAGTCCGGGCGGTCGACCTCCTCGGCGTCGGATTCGGCCTCGCGCTCCAGTTCGTGGAAGTAGGCGTCCAGCGCCGCGTCGAACGAGTCGTGGTGCTCCGCGCGGAGGCCCTCGCGTTCGGCCAGCGGGAACGGCGCGACGTCCACGGGCCGGTCGTCCTCGTAGTACACCCGCGGATCGAGGTCGCCGCGTGCCAGCCGGTCGGCCAGATCCCTGATCGCCCCGAAGACGGCCTCGTAGTCGTCCTCGGTGGCGTCTTCGACGTCCAGGGCCTTCTCGACGCTGGCGCGGGTACACAGTTCCTCGGCCCAGAAGCCGCCGAAGTTCAGCTGGGTCGCCAGCGTCCGGACCACGTCGGTCGTCGACTCCTCCATGGCGGCGACGAACGCCTCGTAATCGAGCGCCAGGGGGTTGACCCGGGTCGAGGGGAACTCGTACCCCGACCCGGGCGCAACTGTGCGAGATTTCAGCCGGACGGTCTCCAGGCAGTCGATCACCTCGTCGTTGGCGTCCAGCACGGCGACGTTGCCCTCGCCGAACAGTTCGACGACGATGGTGGTCGACTCCTCGGCCGACGCGCCCTCGTCGTCGCCCCGCCGCTCGAACGTCAGCGAGAGGATGCGGTCGAACTCGAACTGCTCGGCGCCCGCGAAGTCGGCGCCCGACAGCCGGTTGCGCAGCATCATCGCGAAGTCCGGCGGCCGGCCCGGGGCGTCCGGGACGTGGGCCGGATCGGCGGCGTGGAGCCGCTTGACGTCGCCGACCTCCGCCAGCAGTTCGACCCGGCCCGCGTCGAAGTCCCGGAGCTTCAGCCGGAGCACGTCCTCGCCGTAGAGGTAGGCCTTGTCCAGTTTCGCCCCCTCGTAGGCCGACAACTCGGGGACGAGCGCCGCGATGTCGACGCTCGTCAGTTCCCGCTTTGACTCCATGCTCGCACCTGTTCGCCCCCGGCGGAAAGACGTGTCGTTCCGGCCGACCGGATGCGATCCCGGTTCTTTCCCCCGGCGGTTTCACGAACTAACCGAGGTGATAAGAAGCGAACCATTTATTATTACTGTGGTTCACTATGTGAACGCATGTCAGGGAACTCGGGGGGAGCCTCCGTCGGCAGACGGCGGTTCCTCACGGTCAGCGGAACGGTCCTCGGCGGCATCGCCGCCGGCAGCACTGTCGTCGCAGCCGAGACGAACGAGCGTTACATCGTCGACACGAAGTCGACCGACCTCGGCGAACTGGGAGACGCCGTCGAGGTCGTCCACGACCTCTCGGAGATCGACGTCGCGGTGGTCCGCGGGCCCGCCAGCGACCTGGAGGGCGTCACCACCGACTTCGTGCCGGACACGGTGTACGCGCTCGACCAGCCTGTCGACGACACGGTGACGGTCGACGACGACGTCGACGCTAGCGACGCGGCCTACTACGACCTCCAGTGGGACAAGCAGGTACAGGACGTCCCGTCGGCCCACGAGGTCACGGAGGGCGAGGGGACCCGCGTGTCCGTCATCGACACGGGCGTCGATCCGACCCACCCGGACCTCGCCGCTGCCGTCAACACGGAGCTGTCGGCCAACTTCACCGACGACGGCGGCGACTTCACGGACTCCGGCTATCACGGGACCCACGTCAGCGGCATCGTCGCGGCCGGCGGCCTGGGAACCCTCGGGACGGCCCCGGCGACGGACCTGGTCGCGTGCCGGGTGTTCTCCGCCCAGGGGGGCGCGGCGTTCGGCGACATCCTCGCGGCGATCACCCACAGCGTCGCCATCGACTCCGACGTCGTGAACCTCAGCCTGGGCTCGTACCCGAACCCGCGGCAGGCCATCGGGGAGTTCTACGGCAAGACGCTCAACCGGGCGACCACCTACGCCAACAAGGAGGGGACGTTGCTGGTCGCCGCGGCGGGCAACGACGCCGCCGACCTCCAGCACGACGGGGGCGTCATCAGCCTGCCGAACGAGGCCGCCAACGTCATGAGCATCTCGGCGACCGGTCCCGTCGGCTTCGCCTGGGGCGACCCTGGCCTGGAGGAACCCCCGACGACCCCGGCGCTTTACACCAACTACGGCACCAACGCCATCGACGTCAGCGCGCCCGGCGGCAACTACGACCCCGAAGAGTCCGAGCGGGACGTCCTGCCGTGGTACTACGACATGGTGGTCAGCACCATCCCCGGAAGCTGGGCGTGGATCGCCGGCACCAGCATGGCCTCCCCGCAGGTCGCCGGGGCCGCCGCGCTCGTCAAGAGCGCGAACCCGGACTACAACGCCAACCAGGTCCGCCAGACGCTGAAGCGGACCGCCGACAGGGTCGGCGACAAGGCCTATCACGGTAGCGGCTTCCTGAACCCGGCCGAGGCCGTCAGGGACTAGGTCGGTCCACTCGTCGGACCCGTCGGCTTTAGGACCCCCCACCTCGAACCGGGGGGCATGACCGACGAGCCCTCCATCCTGTTGACGAACGACGACGGCATCGACGCCCCGGGCATCGGCGTCCTGGCCGAGGCGCTGTCGGTCCTCGGCGAGGTGACCGTCGTCGCGCCGGCCGAGGACCAGAGCGGCGTCGGCCGCAAGCGATCCTGGGAGGGCGTCGCCATCGAGGACCACGACCTGGGATACGTCGTCGACGGCACGCCGGTCGACGCCGTCGTGGCTGGCGTCGTCGCGCTGGATCGGGAGTTCGACGTCGTCGTCTCGGGCTGCAACGCCGGACCGAACGTCGGCACGCACGTCCTCGGCCGGTCGGGCACCGTCGGCGCCGCCATCGAGGCCGGCTTCCTCGGGTTGCCCGCGCTGGCGGTCTCGATGTACGACCGCGACGAACTGCTCCCCCAGGAGCCGTTGCCCAGTGACTTCGAGGTCGCCGCCGAGGCCACGCAGTTCCTGTTGCCCAGGCTGGACGAGGGGCCGTTCGCCGACGCCGACTACCTCAACGTCAACGCGCCCGCGGACGCCGCCGATCCCCCGATGCGGCTCACCCGTCCGTCGACGGCCTACGCCCTCGGCGGCCGCATCGAGGACGGCCGCGTCGAACTGCACGACGTCTTCTGGCGGGAACTGGACGCCGGGGACGTCCCGGACGGCGTCGACACCGACCGCCGGGCCTGCGTCGACGGCGAGGTGAGCGTCTCGCCGCTGTCGGTCCCGCGCGCGGATGTCGTCCACGCCGGCCAGGTCGTCGAGGCGTTCGACGCCCGCCCGTGATTGAGGCGTTCGACGCCCGCCAGTGAGAAGCGATCCGGCACCGCTCGTGGCCGTCGCTCGGAAAGTGAAAAATGCGAAGAAACCCGGCGTTAATCCTTCATTTCCTGAAGCCGGTCGACGAGCTCCTCGGTGGACTCCTCGGACTCGAACTCCACGGACCCCTCTGCATCCGCGTTCTCGACGGTTACGGTGCTCTCGGTGTCGATCTCCTGCTCGCCGTCGTCCTGTTCGGACTCGTCGTAACTACCGAAGCCCATACCTACCGCTAGTCGGGCAGCGTGAAAAGCTCCGCGGTCGACCACCGGCCCGGGAGACCGGGGGGCGATCCTCGCCGTTTGACCCTCCCTAGGGCCGTTCAAGCGTCGAGCCGGGCGAGCAGGAACGGTTTCCCGGCGTCGTCCTCCTCGGCCAGTTCGTCGGCGGCGACCCGCTCGTCGAGCACCTCGAAGCCCGCGGATCCGAGCTGGGCCGTCGTCGTCTCGACGCCCGCCAGGCTCCACTGCATCTCGACGTCGTCGCCGAGCCAGTCGGGATTCGAGCCGATCCACTCCGCGTGGCCCTCCGAGAGCAGGACGTACCCGCCCGGCCCGAGGACGCGGGCGAACTCCCCGACGACGGTCCGGTGGTCGTCGAGCGGAACGTGGATCAGCGAGTGGTAGGCCGTGACGGCGTCGAAGGCGCCGTCCCGGAACGGGAGCGCGGCCAGGTCGCCCCGGACGAGCGCGGCGCCGGGCGCCGTCCCGGCAGCCAGCCGGAGCTGTTCGGCCGAGAAGTCCAGCCCGACGGCGGTCGCGGCGTCGGCCGCGTGGGCGAGCACCGGCGTCCCCTGCCCGCACCCGGCGTCGAGCAGGCGGGCGTCGTCGAGCCGGCCCAGCAGGTCCGCGAGCAGGTCCAGTTCCGCGTCCGCCGGCGAACGCTCGGCCGCGTACGTCCCCGCGAGTTCGTCGTACGCCCGCCGGACCGCGTCCCTGTCCGTCATCCGTTCGGTCCTTCGACGCCTCGCGGAAAACGGTTGCCCCAGTGTGTTAACTGCTTTCACGTCCCGGGATGGCTGGCCGTACGTTCACCCAGCACGGACCGATCCTCCGTCAACGCGACGTCGATGGATCGTCGGGGCGGTCGTCGGTGACGGTAGATCGACCGGAAAACCGGAGCGGTGATCGTCGAACTGGTCCGGACGCGGCACAGGCCCGGGGAAACCTCACGCCTCCCCAGCCGCGGGGGTGGGCCGGCGCCCGCCCGCCGAGGTCGCCGGCCCGCCCCCGGCCGCCGGCGGCGCGGCGCTCCCACCAGCCGCCGCGCGGGTGACTCGCCGGGACCACGCGCGCGGTGGGGGCGC
>CAYTAG010000122.1:0-10281 GCA_964435625.1 uncultured Halobacteriales archaeon
GACGTACGGTTCGAACACCTCGTCGTGGAGGCGGTCGGTCACGCAGTCGAGCACCGCCGCCAGGTTCTCGGCGTCCAGGCGGTTGTAGCGGACCAGGCGGTCCAGCGCGGCCTCGTCGCCGCCCTCGTAGCGGTGCCACAACCGCACCGCCTCCCGGCCGTCGACGTCAGATTCGCGGTCGAGGCCCACCTCGCACTCCACCTCCTTCAGGCCGCCCGTGAGGTCCAGGCGACGGCAGGGGTACATCAGGTCCAGGTGCGGCGTCGTCACGTCGAGGTCGAACTCGCCCTCCAGGAACGGGACGTCGAAGCGCTTGCCGTTGTACGACACCAGCAGGTCCGCGGCCTCCAGTTCCGCCCGTAGCGCCTCGCGGGTGAGGTCCTGGCCCCGCACGAGGGTCGTCGTCTCGCCGCCGCGGTGGCAACTCACCGTCGTCACGACGCTTGATCGCTGGGAGAGGCCGGTCGTCTCGATGTCGAAAAAGCAGGCCGACTCCCGGAAGTTCCCGGCCAGGCGCCACCCCTCGCCGCTGGGCAGCGCGCCCGCGAAGAAGTCCGCGTCGCCCTCCGCGAGCCTGGGCCGCGCGGCCTCGACGAACTCCCGGAGGTTCCGCCCCCGCTTGCCGCCGAGCACGCCGTCCTCGACGTCCTCCCAGTGGGTGACCCCCTGCTCCCACAGCGACCGCTCGGTCTTCTCGCCGACCCCCCTGGCACCGATGAAACTGTTCTCCAGCCGCATCACGAATCCCGTCGTCGGCATCCGTCTTGAGGGTTTCCAAGGCGGCGGTACCCGACGGGACGACGGGGACCCGGACGGTCGCCCCCGCCGACGGGAAACGGTTTTGACCGGGGCGGTTCGAATCGGGACCATGGCCCGGGTGGCTCGCCTCCTCCACGTCGTGCTCGTCCCGCTTCTCGCCGTGCTGACCCTGCCTATCGCCGTCCTCGCCGGGCTGTTCTTCGGCCTCTTCGAGGCGGCGGTCGCGTTCGTCCTCGTCGGGAGCCTGGTCCCCGTCACGGCGATTCTCGCGAACGCCCTGGGTGACGGCCACCCGGCAAGCCACCTGGCGGACGACGAACCGGCCGACTCGGCGACCGCCGGCGAGGACCCCGTCGAGGTGCTCCGGGACCGGTACGCCCGCGGCGAGATCGACGAGGCCGAACTGGAGCGACGGCTCGACGCGCTGCTCGAACTCGAGGACGTCGACGACGAGGCGGCGGTCGAACGGACCCGGGATCGGCTCGACGCCGGCGACGTCGAACTCGAACGCGAGTGACGGCCCCGGACGCGAGGCTCCGCGTCGGAACGCCGGAGAACGGAACCGGGTCAGGCCACCTGGTAGGTGTCGGCGCCGACCCGCTCGACGACGCCGCGGCCCTCCAGGGTCCCGAGGACGCCGTAGGCGGTGATCCGGGAGACGTCCAGGCGCTCGACGAGTTCGTCGATCTCGCACTCGCCGGCGACCGCGACGTACAGGTACAGCAGTTTTCCTTCGGGCGATTCGATCTCCTCGGGCACGCCGTCCGGGAGTGCCCTCGCTTTCGCGTGCGCGACGCTCACGTCTCGGACCCTCCGTCGGTCGACTTCGTGTCGATCATGTCGTCCGTGTGAACGCCGTTATAGAACTTCAACGTTGCCGTTATACGGTTTAGGTAATATAATTGTGATTCAATAGCATATAACAGTCGTTCCCGCGGGCCTCGCTCACAAGCGTTATTTCGGCGGCTTCCGAACCTCCCACCATGGCCGACGTGCCGCCCGAATCCCCCGCCGACGAGGAGTCGGCCGCCGACGCGCCGGCCGAGTCCCCACGGGAGGGGTCATCCGACGGCGACCGCCGGAATCCCCCGGACGTCCGCGGAAACGGCGAGGCCCCGCAGGTCGTGGGCGCCGACAGCGACGCGGCCGACGACCTGCTCGGGGTCCTCTCGTCGGAAACCGCACGCGCCGTGCTCGAAGCCCTCCACGACGACCCGGCGACCGCGTCGGAACTCGCCGAGCGCCTGGACGCGTCGGTGCAGACGGTCCACTACCACCTCGGGAACCTCTCGGAGGCCGGCGTCGTCGAGGTGGCCGGGGCGACCACCTCCGAGAAGGGCCGCGAGATGGACCTGTACGCGCCGGCCGGCGGGCCGGTCGTCGTGTTCGCCGGCGACGAAGACGACGGCGACCGGTTGCGCGACGCCCTGAAGCGCCTGGTCGGCGCCTTCGGCGTGCTCGCGCTCGTCAGCCTGCTGGTCCAGGAGTTGCTCGGCGGCGGCGTCCGACGCCTCTGGGAGTCGACCGAATCGACCGACGACGTGATGGTCGCGGAGACGACCCGCGAGGCGGCCGGCGTCGAACCGGGCCTGGCCTTCTTCGCCGGCGGCGCGGTCGTCCTCCTGGTCGGTTTCGCGGTCTGGTACTGGCGCTGGCGGGCCGGTTGATTTCCGGGGGAAGTGGTCTCCTCCCTGGGCTCGGACGGTCTCTGCCGTATATGAATATATGTTCATATTTTCATATACGTCTCGTTCTCGGCGGTGGTACGCTGGGTCGTGGAAGGCGCTCGTCGTATATCCTCACGGCGTCGGTTGCGACTCGGCAGCGACTGGGCACCACTCGACGGCCACCGGGCGACTAGGGATGGCCTCACCCTCCCCAGCCGCGGGGTTGGGCCGGCGCCCGCCAGCCGAGGGCGCCGGCCCGCCCCCGGCCCTCGCGCGCGTTCCTCGCGCGCGCCGAGAGCCTAATTTGGTAAACAAACGAGTCCGGAGGCGAGCGTCGCCAACACATTCACGTCTCGGTCTCACGTCTCGGTCCCACAGTCGGATCGGGGAGCACTTTTTAGACCGACGACGACGAACGACGGACGATGGCCGACCTCCAATCGTGTTACTTCTGTGGGACCGGGCCGGGTGGATCCCTGGAGTCGTACGGCGTCGTCCCGTCGGCGCTGGACCCGTCGCCGGAGGAGCAACGTAGCGTCGTCCTCTGTCCGGACTGCCGGGACAAACTCACCGCGTTGCTCCGGCCGGTCGTCGCCGCCACAGACACCGAACCCCCCAGTACGGCACCGGCCCCCGAGGACAACGACGATCCGGGCGTCGATCCGTCCCTCCTCTCGACTGAAACCGACGGCGAGCAGGGAACCGACGGCGAGCAGGGAACCGACGACGAGCGGGGCTCCGACGGGATCGAGTCGGGACCCGCTGCCGACGAGCCGGGAACCGCCGGCGACGATCCAGCGACCGACGTCGCCGGGCAGGGACCGGACGACGACGGGATCGCATCGGAGGGTGAGGACGGGATCGCGTCGGGGGACAGCGAAACCACGGCGGCGGGCGCCGACGCGAAATCGCCGCAGTCGACGTCGGACCGGCCCGAGGGATCGACGGAGTCCCGGGGGGCAGCGACCGGCGGAACCGACGACGACGGCCGGTCGATCACCTTCGATGGGGCGGCCGGCGACGATTCGGCGGACGAATCCGCCGACGGGGACGCGTCCGCGGGCGACACGGGGCTAGCCGGCGCGTCGACCGGCTCGGCGGAGCCGACCGGTGGGACGGGGCCCGGCGACGGAGAGGCCGGCGGCTCGGCGAGTTCGGCGGGCGGAACCGACGCGAGCGGTTCGGGCGACCCCTCGGCCGAGGACCTGCTGGGCGACGACAACGACGCCTACCGGAAGGTGATCCGGCTGCTGCAGAACCGGGAGTTCCCGGTCAGGCGCGTCGAGATCGAGGACCTGGCGAGCAACGCCTACAAGCTCAGTCCCCGGGAGTGCTCGGACGCCATCGACGCGATCATCCAGAAGGGCCTGCTCGTCGAGGACGACGGCATGCTCAAGCGGCCCGGTAGTTGATCCCCCGGTTCCGGTCGGGGTCGCGGAAACGCCCGGCCGGCGGAAACGGCAGGACCGTTGTTTTCGCGCGGAAACGTCTTTGTGCGAGCCGTCCCCACGCGTCACATGGCCATCGACTACGGCGACCTGGACCGCGGGCGAGGGGTCGACTACTGGGCGTCCGACCCGGCGTTGCGCCGCGAGGTCCGCCGGACCTACCCGGCCGGGGACTTCGAGTGGGCGCGGGGCCGACTGGCGGCGTTCGGCGAGGTGGTGGGGACCACCATCGCGGAAAACGCCGACCTGATCGACCGCCACGACCCGACGCTGTCGACCTACGACCGCGACGGCGACCCCCTCAACGAAATCGAGTACCACCCCGCCCAGTTCGAGAACGAGCGACTGACCTACGAGGCCGGCGCGGTGGCCGACTCCTTCCGGGCGCCGCCGGATCGGGAGGACCCGCTGCCGTTGACCCACGACCTCGCCTTCGGCTACCTGCTGGGGACCGTCGACGTCGGCCTGGGCTGTCCCGTGGCGATGACCGCCGGCGCCGCGCTCGTGCTGGAGCAGTTCGGCCGCGAGGAGTACGCCGAGTTCTTCGAGGGCCTCACTGCGCGGGAGTACGACGACGTGATGCAGGGGGCGATGTTCCTCACCGAGCGCCAGGGCGGCAGCGACGTCGGCAAGACGGCGACCCGCGCCGAGCAGGTCCATGGCCGCACCTACGAACTCCACGGCGAGAAGTGGTTCTGCTCGAACCTCGATGCCGAGTGCATCCTGACGCTGGCCCGCCGGCCGGGCGCCCCCGACGGGACCGAGGGGTTGTCGCTGTTCCTGGTACCCCGGAGGAAGGAAGACGGTGAGCGCAACGACTACTACTTCCGGCGGCTGAAGAACAAACTCGGCACCCGGTCGGTCCCGACTGGCGAGGTCGAGTTCCGCGGGACGGAGGCGTACCTCGTCGGCGAACCCGACCGGGGCTTCCGGTACATGGCCGAGATGCTGAACATGGAGCGCCTGCACAACGCCATGGCCTCCGCGGGGGTGATCGGCCGGGCCGCCCTGGAGAGCAAGGTCCACGCCGCAAACCGCGAAGCCTTCGGGAGCACCCTGGACGACAAGCCCCTGATGCGCCGGGACCTCGTCGAGATGACGGTCGCCCACGAGGCGGCGACCGCGTTCGCCTTCGACGCCGCCCGCGCGTTCGACCGCTACCACCGCGGCGACGAGGCGGCCTACAAACGCATGCGCATCCTCGTCCCGATTGCGAAGTACCGCACCGCGCGGATGGCGGTCGACGCCGCCTCCTACGCGATGGAGATCCTGGGCGGCAACGGGTACGTCCGCGACTGGGTGACCCACCGCCTGCTACGGGACGCCCAGGTGCTGCCCATCTGGGAGGGCGCCTCCAACGTCCTCTCGCTGGACGTGCTCCGGGCGATGGCCGGCGAGGCCGCCCACGAGCCACTTCTGGCCCGCGTCCGCGAGTACCTCGACGAAGCCGACGAGGCAGACCCGCTCGCCGACCTCGTGGCGACCTGTCGCGACGAACTCGCGGGCCTGGAGGACGCCCTCGCAACCCTGGCAACCAGCGACCGCGCGTACGCCGAACTGCAGGCCAAGGAGCTGGCGGACTACGTCTTCGACGTGTACGTGGCGGCGCTGCTGCTTGCGGAGGCCGGCCGGGACCTGGCGGACGACGACGCCCGCAAGGCGCTGGTGGCGCGGTGGTGGATCGACGAACATCTCCGCGAGCAGGCGGCCCGGGGCATCCCCGCGGACCGGCGACTCCCGGACGAGCACTTCGCTGCCGTCGCGCGGTACGCGACGCTCGACCCGGCCGCCCTCGACGGTGGGGATTGACGACCCCGGTCCCGGTCGGCGCCGGTCGCTACTCGACGTTCACCAGGTCCTCGGTATCGCAGTACGGACACGTCGGCTCGTCGATCTCCTCGCTGTAGGCGAACGACCGCCCGCAGGACGGACACCGGTACTCCGCGGCGGTGTGGCCGGGACCGAGCGCGCGCCGCAGCGAGTCGAACACCCCCATCGGTCGTCGCTACGGCATCCGGCACCAAAAGTCGTGTGACCAGTTGACACGCGGGTGAACGTGCCGACCCCTGTTCCCTCTTGCTCGTTCGGTTCCCCGGGCCGCAGTGCTGGCCCCGTACGCCTTTAAGACCCGGGGCCGAACGGTCGACAGCCATGGTCGAGGTCGAGGCCTCGCGGTTCGTTGCGGCCACGCCGCCGGAGATCCGGGCGTCGCTCTCGCCGGCGGCCATCGTCGCCGCCGAGGGGACCTTCGAGGTGACCGGGGTCGAGGAGACCGACGACGGCTGGGAGGTTCTCGCGGAGGGTCGCGGCATCTCCGCGACGTTCGCCTTCCGGGAGACCGACGAGGGGTACGTCTACGAGCAGGTCGGCGAGCACGGTCCGTTCGACGAGATGGAGACGGCGCTGTCGCTGGCCCGCGAGGACGACGGGACGCGGCTGACGATGACCTCGTCGGTCGACCTGGGGTTGCCGCTGTCGGCGGTCACCGACCGGATCGCCGCCTGGAAGCGCCGGGCGGAGCTCCGGCGGGCGCTGGCCGCGCTGGCCGAGGACGTGGAGTGATCACCGCATCACGACGACCCACGTCACCGCGAAAAGCAGTGCGGCCCCCAGCAACACCGTCCGCCAGGTGAACGCGACGACGTCGACGAACGCCAGGGCCCGGGCGGCCACGTAACTGAACAGAAGCGACAGCAGCAGGTTCAACACGGCCAGTACCCGGGGATCGCCTTGCGAGGCCATGTCGGCCCCCTCGGTCGTCGATCCCTTAGCTGTACTGGAGCGGGATCGTATCGAAGGTCCCAGGACGTTCGTGGTTTCGCGCATCCATAATATGGCTCCACGGCGCGCGCGAGCAACGCGCGCGAGGTCCCCGTGAGCTTGCGAACGGGGGCTCGGGAGAGCTTGCTCTCCCGGTGTCCCCGCGAGTGAAACGAGCGGGGGCTCGTCAGAGCTTGCCTCTGACGGTGGACGAGTAACGCAACGAAGTGAGTAACGCAGTCGGCTGGGGAGGTGGTGGTACCCCTAGGCGTTGCATGCCGTCGAATCACGTCGGAAACAGCGACGCTAGCGGCACGCAACAACCAGGGATATCCACGCCCTCCCCAGCCGACTGCGCTCCTCAGTCACGTTCGTTCCCTCCGGTGCTCATCCCTCGCGCGCGTTGCTCGCGCGCGCCGTCGTCCCAATTTCCCTGCGCGATTCCGTCCACGATCTCCAGGGAGCGTGTCGCCCCACCCGACCCCCACCACAAGGTCTATCCGGGAAGCCGCGGCCAGTAGTCACGTGATCGCCGACGTACCGGACCTGTTGCGGCTGCTGGCGGTTCCCGCCCTCGGGTGGGCCGCCTGGCGCGACGTGAAGGTCAGGCGGGTCCCCAACCGGGTGTGGTACCCCCTGGCGGCGCTGGGCGTCGCCCTGCTCGCGTGGGAAGCCTGGCAGCTGGGCCTCCTCGGCGGGCCGACGACGGTCGAGACGCAGTTATTCGTCGTCCGGGTCGCGGTGAGCCTCGGGATGGTCGTCCCCCTGTCGTACCTGATCTGGCGGCTCGGCGGCTTCGGCGGCGCGGACGCCAAGGCCATGATCGCGCTCGCCGTCCTCGTCCCGACGTTCCCCACCTACGTCCTCACCGTCGGCGGTGACCCGTTCGTGTTCCCGCCGGCCGCCGGCCGCTCCGCGCTCGGCGTGTTCTCGCTGACCGTCCTGACCAACGCGGCCCTGCTGTCGGCCACGTACCCGGCGTACCTCGGCGTCCGGAACCTGCTGGCGGGCGACCGGTCGCGGCTGGCGTTCGTCGGCAAGCGGGTGCCCGCGACGTCGATCCCCGACCGCCACGGGAGCCTGCTGGAGACGCCCGACGGATACACCCGCCGGGGGCTGGATCTGGACGCCCTCCGGATGTACCTGCGGTGGCGCGGCGTCGCTCTCTCGGACCTGCGGGCCGACCCCGGGCGGTACCGCGACCCCGCGTCGCTGCCCGACGAACAGAACGACCCTACCGACGGTGCCATCGTTCCCGAGGGCGAGATCGCGACCGACGGCGGCGAGTCCGTGCCGTGGGACGTCGACTCCGACGGCGACGACCGGGCCGACGAGCGACCCACCGCTGCGGCGTACGACGACCCCTGGGGCGCGGAAGCGTTCCTCGACGACGTCGGGTCGGCCTGGGGGACGACGGCCGCGGACCTCCGGGGCGGCCTGGCGGTGCTGACGACCCGCAACCGGGTCTGGTACTCGCCGGGCATCCCGTTCATCGTGCCCATCTTCCTGGGACTGATCGTCGGACTGCTGTACGGCGACGTGCTGTTTTCGGCACTGCGGGCGCTGGGGCTGGGTTGACGCGATAGCGACCCGGCGTGGGCGGACTGCCGTCGACGCCGCCGCATCCGACCCGTACTGACGGCCCGGCCCGAACGCAAAAGACCTATCCCGACCAGCGGCCACCCTTCGGACATGAGCGAGTCGGGGGTTTCCCTGGCGTTCGATGACGGCCTCGCCCCGGCGGTCGCCCAGGACGCCGACTCCGGCGACGTCCTGATGCTCGCGTACGCCGACCGCGAGGCCGTCGAACGGACCGTCGAGACGGGGCTGGCCCACTACTACTCCCGGAGCCGCGAGGAACTCTGGCGGAAGGGCACCACCAGCGGCCACGTCCAGCGCGTCCGGGAGGTCCGCATCGACTGCGACGGCGACGCCCTGCTGTACCTGGTCGACCAGGAGGGCGGCGCCTGTCACACCGGCCACCGCTCGTGTTTTTACCGGGCGGTCGAGGGCGTCGACGGGGCCGAGGAGGGCGACGAGGTCGACGAGCACAGCGACGAGGCCGACGACCTCCGACTCGACGTCGAGCACGTGGGCGAGGAGGTGTTCGACCCCGATGCAGTCTACGACTGACGCGCGGCCCGCCGACCTGCTGGCCGAACTGCAGCGGGCCGACGAGGCCGTCGAGCGCGCCCGCGAGAAGGTCGAGGAGTACGGGGAGGACGTCCTCCGGGACCTGGCCGACGCCCACGACGGGTTCACGACGCTTCTGGCGCGATACCGCGAGCGGGCGACGGGGACGGGCGACTTCAGGGCCTACGTCGAGTTCGAACAGGAGGTCTCGGAGTTCGTCGAGGGACTCGGCGAGGACCTGCCGGAGCGGGACGCCTTCGAGGCGGCCGAGGAAGCCCTCGACCAGCGCCGGCTCTCGGAGTCGGACTTCGAACGGGCCCACGAACTGCTGGATCCCGTCGAGGATCTGATCGACCGTCTGGACGAGCGCAGGGAGGCCCTGGACCGGTACAGGTCGGCCCGCCGTCGGGTCGCGGACAAGCGCCGGGACCTCGACGAGCGCGTCGACGAACTCCGGCGAGTGCTCGAACTCGGGCGGGCGGACCTGGACGCCCCCGTCGAGCGGCTCCGCGATCCGGTCGAGGCCTACGACCGGGCGGTCGCGGAGGCCTTCGAGGCGTTCAAACGCGAGGCGAGCGCACGCGAGGTGCTGGACGTGGTCGCGGCGACGGAGTGGTACCCGCTGGTCGAGTACCGCCAGCCGCCGGAGGACCTCCGGTCGTACGTCGCCGACAGCGAAGCCGGCATGGAGCCGATCCCGAAGCTGCTGGAGTACGCGAACTACTCGCGGTCGAAGCTCTCCCATTACGTCGAGGACGCCACGGCGCTGAAGCAGGCGGTGGCGACCCAGCAGACGTACCTGCAGCGGCTGGACGCCGAGCCGCTGACCGTCGGGTGGCCGCCGCCGTCGGCCGCGGCGCTGCAGTTCCGGGCCAGCGAGTACGAGTCGGTCGTCCGGCGGTTCGCCCCTGGGGACGTGGTCGAGAAGCTCCGACGGGTGCGCCGGCTACCGGCCGGGACCGACTACGAGCGGCTCCGGGACGCCGCGGTCGCCCACGAAGAACTGTCCGCGGACGAGCGCGACCTGATCGCCCGCGGCGAGATCGAGGCCGAACTCTCGACGGTGCGCGAGCGCCGCGACGACCTCGTCGAGGCGCTGGACGAACACCCCGACCGTTGAGCATGTGGGTGGGCGAACGCCCGCTGGAGGCCGGCGCGGGTCAGGGCCTGAACACCGGCCGGACGCAGCCGTCCTCCTTGTGCTTGAACATCTCGTACCCGCGGACGGCGTCTTCGAGGTCGAACTCGTGGGTCGCCAGGTACGACGGGTCGAGTTCGCCCTCGGCGGCGTGTTCGAGCAGTTGCGGCACGTACCGCTGGCCGTGTTGCTGGGCGGTCCGGACGGTTAGCCCCTTGTTCATGACGACGCCGAGCGGGAACTTGTCCATCACGCCGTAGACGCCCAGGATCGACAGGGTGCCGCCCTTGCGACAGGCCCGGATCGCCTGCCGGAGCGCGTCGCCGCGGTCGGTGTGAAGACGGAGCGACTGCTTCGCGCGGTCGTAGGTGTGCGC
>CAYTAG010000123.1:0-7731 GCA_964435625.1 uncultured Halobacteriales archaeon
GGCCGCGAGCGACTCGTCGCGGTAGCCCTCGATGCCCTCGTGGACGGTCAGCGCGACCAGTTCGATCCGGGGGTCCCGCTCGAACGTGTCGTGGACGACCTCGGTGAGGACGGCGCTGTCCTTGCCGCCAGAGAGGCCGACGAGCCACGTCACCGGGTCCTCGGGCGTCGCGTCGTCGGGCACGAGGCCGTCCTCGCGGATGCGCCGGCGGACCCGCCGCTCGACGGATCGCCGGAGGTGCTCCTCGCAGAGGTGCGCCCCGGAGTAGGCCGCGTGCATGACGGCCTCGCGGTCGCACTTGTCGCAACTCACGCCCGACCGTTGCGGCTCCGCCGGGATGACGGTTTCGTTCGGCCGACGGTCAACGCCGCCGGGGACGACCGGAGAACGCTACCCGGGAGCGACCGGAGAACGCCGCCCAGGAGCGACCGGAAACCGTTTGGGCGCGCGGCCGCTACTCGCCGGCGATGACCGAACTCCCGCGGGAAGCGGCCGTCGACCGGGTCCAGCAGCTCGTCGAAACGGTCGATTCCGAGTTGATGCCCGTGCCCGTCCGGGAGGTGTGGGTGTACGGCGACCTGGCGCTGGGGGTCGACCCCGTCGAGCGCCTGGACGTCTACCTGACGAAGGACCTCCTGATGGGCGGGGACCCCGACCGGGGGGCCGCGTTCGCCGAGGAGTACGGCGTCGAGGGCGTCGGGACGACCGTCCGCGCGGAGTGGGCCGAGGCCAACCCGGAGTACCTGCGGGCCAACGACAACGGCCACGTCGCCCCCGAACGCTGCCTGGCGGCCCATCTGGTCGACGACGACGAACCCATCCATCTGGAGGTCTGCAACACCGGCTTCGAGGACAACGTCACCCAGCGGCTCCAGGGGGCGCTCGCGCGGGACGCCTACCACGAGATCCTCGACCCCCGCGGGGTCTGCCTGTGGGCGGAGGGAACCTGGAGCGAGGAGGCCTTCGGGAAGTTGCGGGCCTCCGAACTGCCGTTCCCGAAGCTGTCGGAGGCGCTGGGGATGCTCGGCGTCGACGAGAGCGAAGCCCAGGAGGCCGCCCGGGCCGTCCACGAGTACCGCACCGAACGGGAGGGCGCGACGGTGCGGGGCGACGTGGTGTAGGGCCACGCAGTCGGGGGATCGAACGACGCGCCGGAGGGGCTACTCCTCACGTCCGAGCGCCCGGGCGGCCAGCGCCGTGGCCACCCCGGCGACCGCCGCCAGGACGCCGAAACCCGGGGTGTCGGTGCTGTCGACGGTTTCGGTGGCGGCCTCCGCCGGAGTCACTTCCTCGCCCGGCGTCTGGACGCCGTCGGACCCGTTTTCCTCCCCGGGGTCGACGTTGACTCCTTCCTCCGCCGGGACCTGTTCGACCCGGGCGCCGACGTACGAATCGGAACACGATGACGGCTGCTGGAGAAGGTAGTACTGGCCCTCCTCCAGGACGTTGTCGTCCCCGTTCACGTAGACCTGGATCCCGTAGGAGACCGACTCCTCGGCGAGGCGGTCGACGAACAGGGCGTCCACGGCGGCCGTCCGGTCGGCCGGCCAGGCGTCGAACCCGCACTGGTCGACGGGGACGGCCGACGGGTCGTCCTCGGGGAGGTCGCCGGGATCGTCCTCTTCGGGGACATCCTCGGCGTTCTCGTGGTCGAGGCCGCCCACGAACAGCATCTGGGCCCCGTACTCCTCGACCGCGTCGATCCGCGGGACGACGACGTTCTGGGTGGCCTGGCGGGCGCTCGCTGCCGCGGGGAGGCCGAGCGCCGCAGCGGCGACGGCCGCGCGCCGCAGGACGGTTCGCCTGGTCGTTGCTTGGGGGGTTGACGGTGTCATGGCGTCGGTGAACCAAATCCCCCGCCCGATCCGGTCGCCAGTTGGGGACTGCCGCGGAAAAGTCTTCGCCGGGGGCGGTCCGGCGTGTTCAGATAAGCCGGGTCCGCGGTCAGGCACACCGCGAAAGCCCCCGGGCGCTCTCGTCGGACGGCCTCCTGGACAGCAACAGCCAGAAAGCCCCCCGGGCGCTCTCCGTGAACGAGACTCGGGCCACTAACAGCCAGAAAGCCCCCGGGCGCTCGACCCGCCGGGGCGGGCGAGAGGCAAACTCTCGCTGCTTCCCGCTCGTTTCACTCGCGGGAACCTCGCTGCGCTCCTCACTCCGTTGCGGTGCTTGCGTCGTCCGGGCGGGATCGAGCGCCCGGCCCCTTTCAGTCCCGCCCGACGTGGTTCGTGCCGGTCACCTCCGAGTCGGCGGCCGTCCCGGACACCACTGCCCGGGCGGTGGTGCCGGCTACCTCTGCACGTTCCCGTCGCAGTATTCGCGGTACTCGTGGGGGTCAGGGCTCCGGCGCCGGACGCCCGTAACGGGCGGCGACGTCCTGCCGGACCAGCGCGGCGCCGGCGACCACCATCGCCGCGCCCCACGCCAGGAACGCCAGGTCCCACAGCAAGACCGACCCGGGGCCGGCCGGCCAGACGTGGTGGACGCCCAGCAGGTGGTGGTTGAGGACCCCTTCCACGAGGTTGAACAGTCCCCAGCCGACGAGCACCGACCCGGCCAGCGTGCGGCCGGACGCCGGCACCTGCGACCGCCGCCAGGCCCGCCACAGCAGGACCACGCCGGCGACCGTGAACAGGTACGCGACGGCGTGAAAGAGGCCGTCGGCCACCACGTTCAACCGCAGGTCCCCCGCGACCGCCGGGTCGGGATGCGCCGAGAGCATGTGGTGTAACTGCAACACCTGGTGGAGGACGATGCCGTCGAAGAAGCCGCCCAGCCCCACCCCGAGGACGACGCCCGCGCGGACGTGCGGCCGCGCGCGGTCGCCGACGCCCAGCCGTTCGAGGACCATACGCCCGGTAGGGCCGGCGCCCGGAAATGCACTCCCCCGTTCCGTAGTACCGGGATGGCAACCGGACACCGCCCGGGACGTATCGATGAAGTGATATTAGAATAAAAATAAATAGGTGGGATGGGGATGAAAAGGGGAAACGGCATGTCACGAGACGAACAACAGGCGCCGCTCACGCGGCGCGAGTTCACGAAGGCGGCGGGTGCGACCGCGCTGTTCGCCGGTGCGACCGACCCGGCAGCGGCCGACGACCTGCGTGGCACCGACCGCGTCGACGGCGTCGGGGCGGCGTCGCTCGCGGCCATCGAGGAACCGTTCACGCCCGACCGCTGGCTGACCGTCGGGCCGTTCCAGTACCAGCGACGCGACGTCGAGGTCGGGTGGCTGTTCCCGGGCGGCGACGAGTCGGCCTACGGCAGCGGCGAGCAAACGCCCGGCGACGAGCGGTTCCCGTCGGCGTTCGCCGGCGGCAGCGACATCGAGTGGCACGCCGTCGACCTCGACGACGGCGAATCGACGGTGCCGTTCCGGGCGGCGGCCGAGGAGATCGACCCCACCGGCGGCGAGTTGACGCCGCTGTACGGCGGTCCCGGCCTGTTCGACGACGTCCAGGACTGGTACGGCCTCGGCGGAATGCTCTACGGTGCCGGGTACGCGTTCGCGACGTTCGAGGTCGACGAACCTCTCCGCGCGGTGCTGGAGACCGACGCCTCGGACGTCTGGCTGAACGGCCACCGCTACGACGAGACGCCGGCCGGCGTCGTCCTCCAGGAGGGGACCAACTTCCTGCTGGCGAAAGGGAACCTCACCCTCGGGGCCGGGTCCGTCTCGCTGACCTTGCGGCCGCCCGAGGCGCCGGTCGAGGTGAACGACCTGGCCGCGTTCCGCGGGACGCCACAGAACGCGGTCGTCCCGGACCTGAAGGTGGGCGAGCGGACGGACCTGCCCGCCTCGGTCCGGGTGACCAACACCACCGCGCGGGAACTCGACGAGGTGACCCTGACGTTCGCCCCGGACGGCGACGCCCTCGTCCCCCAGGAGGTCGAGGTGGACCCGCCGCTGGCGCCGTTCGAGACTCGCCGGATCGAAACCCGGGTCAAGACGAAGGGCAAGGTCGCCCCCGAGACGGCCGAGGGGGCAACGGTCCGGTCGACCAGTACCGAGGTCCCGGAAGCATCGATGACCCACACCGCGCTTGCCGGGGAACTGGACGACGCCGGCATCCAGGCCCAGGGCGACGAGACGGCCACCTTCGGGGCCGAAGCGAACGCCGTCGGCGTCCGCGCGGCGGTGACCGCCGACGGCGAGACCCACGGCCGCGACGTACCGCTCCGGGTCCGCGGCGAAGACGAGTCCCGCCGCCAGTTGACGTTCACCTCCGGGCACGACGACAGCGTCCAGACGTTCTCCGTGCGCGAACCCGCGAACCTGGATTCGTCCGACGGCCCCTACGACCTCATCTTCACCCTCCACGGGGCCAACGTCCCCTCGATCAACCAGGCCGGCGCGTACACGCCACGGGAGGACACCTACGTCGTCGCGCCGGGCGCCCGCGGCCCGGTCAACTACGACCACGAGGACCTCGGGCGACTGGACGACCTGGAGGCGCTGCGGGTCGCCAGAGAACGGTTCGAGATCGACGATGACCGGGGGTTCCTGACGGGCCACTCGATGGGCGGCCACGGCACCTGGCACCTCGGGCTGACCCACCCCGACCGGTTCGCCGCCATCGGTCCCTCCGCCGGGTGGACCGACCACGAGACGTACCTGACGAGCACCTTCGGCCGGGACAAACTCCACACGTTCCCGCGGTTGAAGGCCGTCAAGGAGACCGCCCTCCAGAAGAACCTGGCCATGCCGAAGGCCGCGAACGCGGCCGACGGCACGCTCCCCGCCTTCGTCCTGCACGGCGGCCAGGACACCTCGGTCCCGACGGTGCTGCCCCGGAGCTACGTCCGGGCGCTGGCCAACGAGGGCCTGTCCGTCGACGGCCAGGTCGGCGAACGCCACGACAACGCCGACCCCGGGGCGACCGACGTCGCCTACCTGGAGGTACCCGGCGCCGGCCACTGGTGGGACGAGGGCATCACCGAGGGCAACGACGGCGTCAACCACCCCGACATGCTGTCCTTTCTGGCGGCGAACACCCGCGACCCCTACCCCGGACGCGTCGTCTTCTTCACGACGAACCTCCGGATCGAACACGGGAAGCACTGGGTGGCCGTCCTCGAACAGGAGACCGTCCACGCACCCACCCGCGTCGAGGCCGAGGTCACGAGCGAGGGCGTCGTCGTCGAGACGGAGAACGTCGCCCGACTCGCACTCGACGCCCGCGTCCTGAAGGAGACCGCCAAAGGCGCCAGCAAGCAGGTCGTCGTCGGGAACGACTCGGCCCGACTGCCCGGCAACCAGTGGGTCACCGTCGACCTGACCGAGGGCCTGGACGTCCGGCCCGGGCAGCGCACCCGCGAGGGCGTGAAGGGACCGGACCAGTACGGCCCGCTGCAGGAGGTCCACCACGACCCCTACCGCCTCGTCTACGGCACCCGGGGCTCGGCCGCGGAGACGGCGCTCAACCGCAACCTAGCGAACCTCCGGTCGGGCCGCCTGGCCTCCCGCGCTCGCGCCCCCGCGCCGGTCGTGCCGGACACCGCCGTCGACCGGCGGATGACCGCGGACTACAACCTCGTGCTGTTCGGCCGCCCGTCGACCAACGGCGTCCTCTCGGACCTCCAGGGGTCGTTCCCCGTGGCGGTCCGCGACGGCAGCGTCTCGGTCGGCGGCGAGACCTACCGCGGCGACCTGGGCGTCGAGTTCGTCTACCCCCATCCCGAGCACTCCGAGCGCCTCGTGCAGGTCGAGTCCGGGACGACGCCCGAGGGCCTGCGGCTGACTGGCGCCCGCAACTGGATCCCGACCCAGGTCGGGACGCCCGATTATCACGTCTACGACCGCACGATCAGGTACCAGCGCTGGAACGCCTCGCAGGCTGCTGGCTTCTTCGACGAGGAGTGGCGCGTCGACCACGAACTCGGCTTCCTGCGGAGTTTCGAGGGCTGACCGCCCTCGGCGCGTTTTTCCGTCCGTTCGAACCCGTTTCCCGCCGGAGTCGAAGCCCCTTTGCCGTCCGCCGGTAGACTCACGACCATGCCGAAGGTCGGGGCACACACCTCAATCGCGGGCGGCGTCGACAACGCCGTCGACGAGCAGGTCGAGTACGGCGGCAACTGCGGACAGATCTTCACCCACTCGCCGCAGGTCTGGCAGGACCCCGACCTCGACGACGGGGAAGTCAGGCGGTTCCGGGACGCCTCCACCGAGCACGACGTCGGCCCGTGGGTGATCCACTCGTCGTACCTGGTCAACCTGGCGACCCCGACGGTCGACCTCCGGGTGACGTCGCTCCGCTCGTTGCAACTGGATGTAGAAGCCGCCGAGCCCCTCGGCGTGGAGTACGTCAACGTCCACCCCGGCGCGCACACCGGCGCGGGCGTCGAGGCCGGCCTGGACAACGCCGCGAGCGCGCTCTCGGAACTGTCGATCCCCGACGGCGTCACCGTCCTCGTCGAGAGCGACGCCGGCTCCGGGACGAAACTCGGCGGGGACTTCGAGCACCTGGCGGCCGTCCTCGAACGGAGCGACCCGGAGCTGGGCGTCTGCCTGGACACGGCCCACGCCTGGGCGGCGGGCTACGACCTCTCGACGCCCGAAGGCGTCGAGGGGACCGTCGCGGTGTTCGACGACGTGGTGGGGATCGAGCACCTCGCGGCCGTCCACCTCAACGACTCCAAGCACGGCCGCGGGACGAACAAGGACGAGCACGCCCACGTCGGCGAGGGCGAGATCGGCGTCGACGGCATGCGCGCCGTCGTCAACCACCCCGACCTCCGGGAGTTGCCCTTCGTGCTGGAGACGCCCACCGAGGACGGCAAGAGCTTCGCCTGGAACGTCGACCGCGTGCGGGAGTTACGGGAGTAGGTCCACGAACGCCGGACAGCCGCCGTCGAACGGCCGAACAGCCGCCGTCGAACGGCCGAACAGAATCGGCGTCGGGAACGGCGCGCCTAGTAGGGACAGTAGCTGTAACAGACGCCACACTGCGTCGGGGTGGAGTAACACGTCTGGAAGTTGTGGTCGATGTAGTACTCGAAGCACGAGCACACCCCTTCGTAGCAGTCCGTGTCACAGTAGGTCGCGTCGGGAGTGACGTCGTTGGTCGAGGTCTGCCAGCCCTCCTCTGTCTCGGCGACGACCGTCACCTCGTCGCCCTCGCTCAGCCGCCCCGGCGGCTTGACGAGCGCGTACCGCCGGTCGGCGTCCGGTTCGACCGAGGCAACGAGCCGGCGGCCGTCGTCGAGGTCCTTGACGGCCGTGGCGGCCGACCCCGACTTCCGGAAGGCCGCCGTCCCGAGTCCCGTCCCCGCGGGCACCAGCCGCCCGGCGGCCTGGAGGCCCTCGACCGACGGGCTCTCCAGGTACCCCCTGTCGGCGAGTTCCGCCAGGAGGTCCTCGCCGTGGTCGCGGAACGTGGCGCGAATCCCCTGCGGGCGGGACCCCCTGCTCGCGGCGGCGGACCCGGAGAACCCGAGTATCCCCGTCAACCCGCCGACGACTGCCGCCGCGGTCCCGCGAAGCACGCCCCGGCGGTCCGTCTCCGGTCCGACCCGGTCCAGCAGCTCTTTCCTGCTCGTCTCGTGTTCCGGTTCGCGTCGATCACGAGCCATGACGGTGACTCCCACGCCAGGATACATAGAATTTATTCATAGTAAATTTATATCTATGAAATTCGAACACATTACTCACCGGCAGCGTCGGCCCCGTGCGGCAGTGGCGACGACCAGTGACACAGCGTCCCGGCGGGCGGTGGGGGCTGGCGACGT
>CAYTAG010000123.1:7831-10265 GCA_964435625.1 uncultured Halobacteriales archaeon
CGGCGGTGGGGGCTGGCGACGTCTCGGCCGGCGGACGCGCAGTCGAGACGTTCATGTCGCTGGCCTCGCAACCCCCGTCCGTGCGTTCACCACCGTCCGTCGCCGTGCTGGTCGTCGCGGTCGTGATCGCGCTCGCGGTCCCCGCGGTCGCCGTCGCTCCGGTGGACGATGCGCCGGCCGCGCCCGGCGGCGGTCCCGACGCAACGTCGTCCGCCGACGGCGTCCACGGCGACGTCGTCGAGGGGACCGTCACCGACGAGGACGGCGACCCCGTCGAGGGGGCGTACGTCCTGGTCCAGGCCAACGGCGAGCGATACCTCCAGAACGCCACCGCCGGCGACGAACCGGTCCGGCGGTCGCTGTTCGAACTCGTCGACGAGCACCCGTTCGGGCTGTACTGGAACACAACGACGGAGGACGGTAGCTACACCGTACACGTCCCCCGTCCGGCCGACTACGAGGTGATCGCCGTCACCGAGGACGGCGTCTCCCGCCTGCTCGACGTCTCCGTGCGCGTCCAACGCGCCGAGCGGGACCTGACCGTCGACCCCGCGCGGGTGTTGTCGGTCGAGGCGAACGGCCCGTCCGCGGCGTCCGGCGACGTCGCCACCCTGGAACTGCGCGTGCCCAACCCCGGCGACGACCCGGTCGAGGGGCTGTCGATGACGCTCTCCCCGCCGGCGGACTGGTCGGTCGAGGGCGTCGAGACCGACGGCGAGTACGACCAGGAGGCCGGGCGGGTGACCTTCGAGCGGGTCGAACCGGGCGGGGTCGCCACCGCGACGGTCCGGCTCAGGGTGCCCGAGGGCGCGACGAGGGACGTCCACGACGTCGGGGTGACCGCCGACGCCCGGACGCACTTCGTCGAGCACGGCGACGTCGGGGTCCGGGTCGCCCCGCCGGGGGCCGCGACCCTGACGCCGTCGGCCACGCCGACCGACGAACGGTTCACCTTCGACGCGCCGGCCCGGCCCACCGACTCGCAACCGACCACGCTGTACCTCCTGTCCGCGGGCGTGTTCGCCGTCGGCGTGGCCTTCGCCGGCTACTCCGTCTGGCGGACCGGCCTGCGGGTCCGCTGATCGACGGCGGTGGGTCCGCTGATCGACGGCGGTGTGAGGATCGATAGCGGTTTGAGACTCCACGCGCAAGCGCCGACGTGCGCAGGTTCTCTGCGGAGTACCTCCGGACGACCCGCGAGGGCATGTGGGACGACTCCCGGGCGGCGCTTTCCGACCTCGACCTGGCCGCCCGCGAGCGCGTCCTCGACGTCGGCTGTGGCACCGGCGAGTTGACGCGGGTGCTGGCCGAGGAGGTCGGCGAGGGCGGAACGGTCGTCGGCCTGGACGCAGACCCCGACCTGCTGGCCCGCGCTCGCGAACACGCCGCCGTCGTGCGGGGCGACGCCCTCCGGTTGCCGTTCTTCGAGGACGCCTTCGACCTCGTGACCTGCCAGGCGCTGCTGGTCAACCTGCCCGACCCCGTCGTTGCGGTCCGGGAGTTCGCCCGCGTTTCCGGGGACCTGGTCGCCGCGGTCGAACCGGACAACGCCGCGGTGCGCGTCGAATCGACCGTCCCGGCGGAGGAACGGCTGGCCGCCCGCGCCCGCGAGGCGTACCTCGACGGCGTCGACACCGACGTCGCGCTCGGCAGCGAGGGCACCCGCGAGACGTTCGCGGAGGCTGGCCTGACGGACGTCCGGACCCGCCGGTACAGCCACGTCCGGACCGTCGAACCGCCCTACGACGAGGTCGACCTCGCGGACGCCCGCCGGAAGGCCACCGGTGCCGGCCTCGACGACGACAGCGAGACGATGCTGGCCGGCGACCTCGACGCCGAGGCCTACGCCGCGCTCCGGCAGGACTGGCGCGCGATGGGCCGGGACGCGGTCGACCAGATGAGCGACGGCGAGTACCGCCGGCGCGAGGTCGTCCCCTTCTACGTGACCGTCGGCCGGGTGTAGCGGCGCCGTGGGGGTGCTCGCGGCGGTTTCAGCGCCGCCGGCGACGACGTGGGGCCACGAAAGCGGGGAGCCGCCGGGGAACACGGCGGCCGTTCGTCCGCGTGCCCCGGGGCGTTCTACTTCGCCACCACGTCGAAAGCTCCGACTCGCTTCGGTCCCGGGGCGGGCGAGAGCGAACCCGTCGTCTGCAGTAGTCTTACGTCCCCGGCGTGCGAACGGACCCCTATGAGCCACGAGGCGGAGGTCGAGGGAATCGGCGTCGGCGTGGGCGAGGAGGGCGTCGGCCACCCGGCGGTCGTGCTCCGCGCGCGCGAGGAACTCGTCCCGATCTTCATCAGTCCCGACCAGGCCCAGTCGATGCGACTCGCCATCGAGGGGGTCCCCTTCGAGCGTCCGCTCACCCACGACCTGCTCGTGGAGATGATCACCGACTTCGGCGGCGCGTTCGACAAGATCCGCGTCGACGACCTC
>CAYTAG010000124.1:0-10213 GCA_964435625.1 uncultured Halobacteriales archaeon
GCGTACTGGCGGTCGAGGACGACCTCGACCTGGAGTTCGTCGTCACGATGGACGAGGTCGAGGCCGACCGCGAGGACGTCCACACGCTCGAAGCCGTCCACGACCGGGGGAAGGCCACCTACGACCACGAGGCCTACCAGGGCTGGATCGACGGACGAGACCTCGAGGACCTGGCGACGCTGGTGTACACCTCGGGGACGACGGGCGAGCCGAAGGGCGTCCGGTTGACCCACGGGAACCTGCGGGCGAACGTCAACCAGGTGCGCAAACGCTACGGCCCGCGGCCGGACAAGGCCGAGGACGTCCCGGTCACCGACGAGACCACCCGGGCGGTGTCGTACCTGCCGCTGACGCACATCTTCGAACGGCTGGCGGGACACTTCTTCATGTTCGCCAGCGGGGCGTCGGTGGCCTACGCCGAGAGCCCCGACACCCTCCAGGCGGACTTCCAGCTGGTCGAGCCGACGACCGCGACCAGCGTCCCGCGGGTGTACGAGAAGATCTACGACGCGATCCGCGAGCAGGCCACCGAGTCGGCGGTCAAGGCGCGGATCTTCGAGTGGGCCACCGGCGTCGGCCGCGCCTACCACGAGGCGGACTCGCCCGGCGCGTTGCTGCGGGCGAAACGGTGGCTGGCCGACCGCCTCGTCTTCGAAAAGGTCCACGAGGGGCTGGGGGGCAACGTCGAGATGATGATCAGCGGCGGCGGCAGCCTCTCGCCGGAACTGTGCGCGCTGTACCACGGCATGGGCCTGCCCATCTTCGAGGGGTACGGGCTGACCGAGACGTCGCCGGTCGTCACCACGAACCCGCCGGAGGCGCCGAAGATCGGCACCATCGGCCCGCCGGTGCCGGACGTCGAGGTGCGGATCGACGAGGGCGTGGTCCCGGACGACGAGTTCGCCGACGCCGACGGCGAGGTCGGCGAACTCCTGGTCAGGGGACCGAACGTCTTCGAGGGCTACTGGAACAGCCCCGCCGAGACCGAGGCCGCGTTCGCCGAGGCCCGGGTCACGGACGACGACGCCCAGGTCGCCGACGGCGGAAGCGACGTCGAAGGTGGCGGCGGGGGCAACGTCGAGGGCGACGGCGGAAGCGACGTCGGGGGCGACGGCCGGTGGTTCCGGACCGGCGACGTCGTCCAGCGGCGGCCGGACGGCTACCTGGTGTTCCGCGAGCGCGCGAAACAACTGCTCGTCCTCTCGACGGGCAAGAACGTCGCGCCCGGTCCCATCGAGGATCGGTTCGCGGCCAGCGAGGTCGTCGAACAGGCGATGGTCGTCGGCGACGGCCGGAAGTTCGTCGCCGCGCTGGTCGTCCCGAACGTCGAGGGCCTCCGCAAGTGGGCCGGGGAGGCCGACGTCGACGTGCCCGCCGATCCCGAGGCGCTCTGTGCGGACGAGCGCGTCCGCGAACGGATCGGAGAGGCGGTCGAGGAGGCCAACGCGACCCTCCAGCCCCACGAGACGATCAAGAAGGTCTCGCTGGTTCCCGAGGGGTTCACCCAGGAGGACGACCTGCTGACCCCGACCATGAAGAAGAAACGGCGGAACATCCGCGAGCGCTACGCCGACGAGATCGACGCGATGTACGAGGACTGACCACGGACCACGCCGGTGGGGGCCGCGGTCCCGTCGGAATTCGACCGCGCGCGAACCGGACGGCGGGACGGGTCGGCCGCCCGACGCGTCCTCGACCTTCGTGACCGCCGTCGAACGCCGTCCGCGACACACGCGACTGGACGCCCGTCCGGCGTCCCGGGGCGTCTTATAAGGGGGCCGCGCCGACCGCGGCCGGGACGGATCGACCCACCCCTTTATAATCTTTTGTGAAGAATTGCCACGGAACATGGACCGCGAGCACGCCGAGCAATCGTTCGAGCACGAGTTCCTCCGGGAGGAGACGCTGCCGCGGACGTTCGAGCGCAGCGCCGCCGAGCGGCCGGCGGAGACGGCCCAGTCGTACAAGGGCGGGGTCTACGACCGGTCGCTGGCGCCGGGGGTGGTCCCCGAGGCGCCGGCCGGCGACTACGCCGACCTCACCTACGGCGAGATGCGCGAGGTCGTCCGCAACCTCGCGGCCGGCTTCCGCGAGCTGGGCCTGAGGGCGGGCGACCGGATCGGCATCTTCGCGGATACGCGCATGGAGTGGGCCCAGGCCGACTTCGCGGCGCTGGCCGCGGGGGGCGTCGTCACGACGGTGTACGAGGGGTCCTCGCCGTCGCAGGTGCGGTACCTGCTGGGCGACTCCGGGGCGACGGGCGTCGTCGCGGAGAACGCCGACCTCGTCGAGCGGGTGCTGGAGGTCGAGGACGCGCTGAACCTCGAGTTCGTCGTCTCCATGGACGAGGTCGAGGTCGACCGCGAGGACGTCTACACGCTCGCGGAGGTCCACGACCTGGGGGCCGAAGCGTTCGACCCGGAGACCTACGAGGGCTGGCTCGACGACCGCTCGTACGACGACCTGGCGACGCTGGTGTACACCTCCGGGACGACCGGCCGGCCGAAGGGGGTGAAGCTGACCCACCGCAACGTCCGGTCGAACCTGAACCAGACGTTCCGGCGGTTCGGCCCCCGGCCGGACAAGGGCGACCTGCCCGTCGTCGACGGCGACTCCACGCTGCTGTCGTACCTCCCGCTGGCGCACATCCTCGAACGGACGGCCGGCCACTTCCTTCCGTTCGGGGTCGGTGCGACGGTCGCCTACGCCGAGACCCCCGACACCCTCCAGGAGGACCTGCGGACCGTCCAGCCGACGGGGATGGTCAACGTCCCCCGCATCTTCGAGCGCATCTACGACGGGATGCGCGAGCAGGCCAGCGAATCAGCGGTGAAACTCCGGATCTTCGAGTGGGCGATGGACGTCGCCAGGGCGTACCACCGCACGGACCGCCCCGGGCCGGTGACGCGGCTCAAACACCGGCTAGCCGACCTGCTCGTCTACAGACAGATCCGCGAGGGGATGGGCGGCAACGTCGAGTTCCTCAACAGCGGCGGAGGCACCCTCAGCGAGGACGTCGCCCGCCTGTTCCAGGGGATGGGGTTCACCATCCTAGAGGGCTACGGCATGACCGAGGCCTCGCCCGTCGTCACCGCCAACCCGCCGGAGAACCCCAAGCCCGGGACCATCGGTCC
The DNA here is from genome assembly GCA_964435625.1 of uncultured Halobacteriales archaeon. Lineage (GTDB taxonomy): Archaea > Halobacteriota > Halobacteria > Halobacteriales > PXRE01 > PXRE01. Next base: position 3,135 of record CAYTAG010000124.1, read on the forward strand.
GCCGCTGCCCGGCGTCGAGGTGGACGTCGACGTGACCGTCGTCCCGGAGGGCGGGTTGGCCGGCAGCCTCGGCGAGAGCGGCGAGTTGCTCGTCAGGGGGCCGAACGTCTTCGAGGGCTACTGGAACAGGCCCGAGGAGACGGAGGCGGCGTTCACCGAAGAGGGATGGTTCCGGACCGGCGACGTCGTCACGGTGCGGCCGGACGGCTACCTGGCGTTCCACGAGCGCGCGAAACAACTGATCGTCCTCTCGACGGGCAAGAACGTCGCGCCCGGCCCCATCGAGGAGGCCTTCGCCGACGAGGACCTGATCGAACAGGTGATGGTCGTCGGCGACGACCGGAAGTTCGTCGCCGCGCTTGTGGTCCCGAACCTCCGGGAACTCCGCCAGTGGGCCGACCGTGCAGGGATCGACCTGCCCGGGGACCCGGCGGCCGTCTGCGCTGACGACCGCGTCCGCGAGCGCGTCGAGGGGGTGATCGAGGCCGTCAACGCGGACTTCGAGTCCCACGAACGGATCGGCGACTTCCGGCTGGTCCCCGAGGAGTTCACCCAGGAGGCGGACCTGCTGACGCCGACGCTCAAGAAAAAGCGCCGGAACATCCGCGAACGGTACGCCGACGAGATCGAATCCATCTACGCGACCGACTCGCCGGAGGCGGTCACGGGGGAGTAACGGCGGATTCCCCGGACGGTCGCCGGAGAGGACGGCGAACTCCCCCGGGCGGTCGCCGGGGAGCGACGGCGGATGGCAAGGGAGACGATGGCGGACGGAAGTGACAACCTTTTCTGGGTGCCGGTCGAATTCCGCGTCGATGGGTGAGCGAAGGTGAGTTCCGGGCCTATTCTCCCGCTGGTGGCGGCGATCATCGCGCTGGGCGTCGGCGCGAAGGTGCTGGCCGACCGCTACCAGGTGCCCAGCGTCCTGTTTCTCCTGCTGGCCGGCATCCTGCTCGGGCCGGTGTCGGGCCTGGTGGGCGACGCGCTCGGCTTCGACCGCCTGGTTTCCGTGGAGACGTTCGGCGACGCGCTGTCGCCCATCGTCGGGCTGGCGGTCGCGATCATCGTCTTCGAGGGCGCGTTCCACCTGAAGCTACAGAAACTCCGTGAGTCGCCGGCGGCGGCACTGCGGCTGGTGACCGTCGGTGCCCTCGTGGCGCTGGTCGGGACGGCGGTCGTGGTGCGGTACACGCTGGGGTCCTCCTGGGAGATCGCGTTCCTGGTGGGGGCGCTCCTGGTCGCGACCGGCCCGACGGTCATCACCCCGATCATGGACGTCGTGCCGGTGCGCGACCGCGTGGCTGCGGCCCTGGAGACCGAGGGCATCGTCAACGACGTGACCGCGGCCATCCTGGCGGTGGTGGTGTTCGAATCGCTGGCGCTGAGCGACGTCCCGCCCGGCGAGTTCGTCGCCCCGTTTCTCGAACGACTGGGGATCGGCGTCCTCATCGGCATCGTGGTCGCGGTCGTCGTCTGGTACCTGGTGCAGTTCGTCGACCTCTCGCCAGGCAACGCCCCCCAGAACGCCCGGCTACTGGTGCTGGCGGGCGCCATCGTCGCGTACTCCGGGGCGGACACGCTGGCCAGCGAGGCCGGCATCGCCGCGGCCGCGACCGCCGGCGTGTTGCTGGGCAACGCCGACCTCCCCTACGAGGAGGACATCGAGGCGTTCAAGGGCGACATCACGCTGGTGGTGCTGTCGTTCGTCTTCATCGCGCTGGCGGCCCTGCTGGAGTTCGGCTACCTGTTCGACCTCGGCCTCGGCGGGATCGTCGTGGTGCTGGTGGTGGCGCTGGTCGTCCGGCCACTCGTGGTGTTCCTGTCGGCGACCGGCGACCGCTTCACCACCGGCGAGAAGCTGTTCATGAGCTCCGTCGCACCCAGGGGGATCATCCCGGCGTCGGTTTCGACGCTGTTCGCCATCGAGATGAACAACCGGGCGAGCGAACTCCGGGCGGAAGCGGGCGAGGTCGGCGGCGCCGAGGCCCAGGAGTTGCTCGCGCAGGCCGCCGCCCTCGACCAGCAGTCCCAGGTCCTCGTCGGGACGGTCTTCCTGGTCATCATGGCGACCGTCGCGTTCGAGGGGGGACTCGCACGCCACATCGCCGAATACCTGGAGGTGATACCGATGCGCGTAATCGTAGTTGGGGGCGGGAAGGTGGGCCGGTCGCTCACCACCCGCCTCGAAGCACGGGGAGAGAACGTCGTCATCGTCGAAGAAGACTCGGACGTGGTAGAGACCGCCCGCGAAGGAGGGTTCACGGTCCACAGCGGCGACGGGACCGACTCCGAGGAACTCGCGGCCGCGGGCATCGACAACGCGAAGACGGTCGTGGCCACCGCCGGCGACGACGAGATCAACCTGCTGGTGGCCCAGCTAGCGACCTCGAAGTTCGACGTCGAGAACGTCATCGCGCGGGTGAACGACCCGACCAACGTCGACGCCTTCGAGGACCTGAACGTCAGGACCATCTCCTCGACGGACGCGACCGCCTGGGCCATCGACAACGCCATCGAGCGGCCGGCGCTGGCCCGCTGGATGACCCAGATCGGTCGCGAGGGCGACGTCCAGGAGGTCGAGGTCGAGTCCTCGGCGTTCGTCGACCGGTCGATCCGCGAGGTCGGTGCGGAACTGCCGACCGGCTGTCTGGTCGCGCTCGTCACCCGCGACGGCGAGACGTTCGTCCCGGCGGCCGACGACACCATCGAACGGGGCGACCACGTCACCTTCCTCGGCGAGAGCGAAGCCGTCCACGAGGCGATGCGCCGGGTCAACCCCGACTGATAGTGATTCGCAGGATTCCCCGGGGGTTCCAGCCGTCCGACCTCGGCTCTCGGCGCGCGCGAGGAACGCGCGCGAGGTCTCCGCGAGTGAAACGAGCGGAGGCTCGTCAGAGCTTGTCTCTGACGGTGGTCGAGTAACGCAGGCGCGACCGAGCGAAGCGAGGGAGCAACGAGTAACGCAGTCGGCTGGGGAGGGCGTGGACATCCCTGGGTTTTGCGTGCCGCGTCGAGCCCGCTCGGACGATCCCAACCGCGTCGAGCCCGCTCGGACGATCACGTTCGATCCGATGGGCCGCCGCCGGACGCCCGGCCAATTCTTTAGTTTCTACATCATAATTCTGTACGTTCTAAAGGATATTACTTCGATTTTAGAAGTATTAGCACCGCGGTGGACTCCGGGCCGGTTCTGTCGTGGTCGCGGTTCATGGTCACCCGTTCGGATGGTTCGTCGTGATCGAGAGTTCGGCTGAGTCGTCGGCACGGCGAGCGGCACGCAAAGCCCAGGGACGTCTACACGCCTCCCCAGCCGAATGCGTTACTCGGGGTGGCTCACATCCGTTCGCACCACCTGCGCTGCTCGTCTCTCGCGCACGTTGCTCGCGCGCGCCTCGAAGGCCAGGTCGGACGCCCAGAACATCCGGGGACACCTGCGACACACTACGAGTTCGCCTCGCAGGACCCGCCGGCGGGTCACTCCTCGTCGGCGGTCCGGGGGCCGTCGCCGGCCGAGTGCTCCTCCGACGCGTTGCCGTCCAATCCGTCAGTCCCGTCTGACGCGTCGCCGTCCGGGCCGGCAGACCCGTCCGATCCAGCAGACCCGTTCGACCGCCGGCCGACACGCCGCTGGCGGAGGCTCTCCTGGAGTCGCTCCCGGAGGGTCCCGTGGAGCCGTTCGGCGCGGTCCTCGTCGACGTCGTGGGCGGTGGGGTGGCGGCTCCAGATCGCGGCCGAACTCGCGGTGTCGGCCACGACGCTTCCGATCCGCCAGCGGCGCTGGAAGTACGTCCGCTCGGTCACCACGTTCTGGATGCGGTAGTACGGCACCAGTTGCGTGCTGCGACGCCAGAAACCCGTCCGGGTCACCAGGTGGTCCTCGCCGACGCCGAACCCGCGGTTGGTCCACTTCAGGTGGGCCGCGACCGGCGCCAGCGCCAGCCCCACGAGCGCGACGTACCAGGGCAACGCGTAGTACAGGCGGTCGACGCCGAACAGGACGGCGGTCAGCGCGACGGTGAGCATGCCGTACCGTATGGCGTACCGCTGGCGGGCGCGGCCCGGCGGCCGTTCGACCGAGAAGTCCTCGACGCCCTCCAGTTCGGTGGCGAACGCCTCGACGGCCTCGCGGTCGGCCAGCGGCACCGCGGACGGCACCTGCTGGCCGTTGCCCCGGCCCTGCCCCGGCGTGTACCCGGCCGTCTCGACCAGCAGCGCCGCGTACCCGAGCCGGCGCATCAGCGGGTTTTCGCGGATGGTGAGCGTCTGGACCTTGTCCAGCGGGATCGACCCGCTGTACCGTTGCAACAGCCCTCGCTCGTAGACCAGTTCGTCGTCGATCCGGGCCAGCCGGAAGTCGAAGTAGCGGACGAACGTCAGCGCGGCGCTGACGATCCAGGACACGAGCAACAGGCCCACGAGGCCGGCCAGCGCCAGCGCGACCACCAGCGGGTCGTCCGGCCGGAACGGCCCCTCGCCCAGCAGGTCGGCCACCACCGACGTCAGGACGTCGCTCACCAGCGGGATGCCGAACAACAGGGGAAAGAGGACGCCCCAGCGGAACGAGACGCCGCTGAGCACCAGCAGTTCGGACATCGACAGCTCGAACAGGACCGTCTCGGCGTCGCCGGCGGCCTCCTCCTCGGCCGTCGTCCGCCCGGTTGCCTCGTCGGTCGCCGGGCGTTGCCCGGCAGCCGGACGTTGCTCGCCGTCGTCCCGCTTCCGGCGGCGGATCTCGCGCTGCAGCCGGTCGGCCTCCTCGCGGGCGACCAGCCGGAGTTCGGCCTCGGTCTGGCCGCCGCCGGCGGTCTCCAGCCGGACGGCCGCCAGCCCCAGGAGCCGCCCGACGAACGTCTGGTGGACGTCGACGTTCTGGACCCGCCGCAGCGGGATCTCGCGGTTCTGTCGCTGGAACACGCCGGAGGTGATGTGCAGCGCCGAGGCGCCCAGGCGATACTCGAACACCAGGTAGCTGGCGACGCCGTAGCCGACGCCGAGCAGGAAGCCCAGCGGCGCGAGCACGAACACGGACTCGAACGGAAGGACGCCCACCGCGCCGCCGCCGATGGCCCCCAGGAAGAAGCCGAAGGCCCCCGCGTTGAATCCCGCCTGGGCGGCGTCGATCACGGCCGTCAGGGGATGCAGGCTCCGGTACTCCGGGTCGCCGTCGCTCGACGTCGGGTCGGCGCTTTCGCCGTCGCTATCGCCCGCATCGAGGTCGTCCACCCGGTCGCCAGCGTCGCCCTCGCCCGCCCGGTCGCCAGCGTCGGGGTCGCCCGCCGGCCCGTCGGGGGCGGGCGAAGCGCCTTCGTCGGCCGCCGCCTCGTCGTCGGCCGGCGCGACGGCGCCTTCGTCGGCGCCCTCCGGGTCGGCGTCCGGCGTCCGTGACTGGTCGTCTTCGTCGGTCATGCTGGCGTCAGACCGCGTCCTCGTGTTCGCTCTCGATTGCCAGTTCCCGGAGCTGTTCGCGGAGTTCCTCGGCACGCTCGGGCGCGAGCCCGGGGATGGTCACGTCGGCGCCACGGGACCCCGCGGTGTACACGACGACGCTCGCCAGGCCGACCAGCCGCTGGACCGGCCCGCGCTGGGTGTCGACGTGCTGGACGCGGATGAACGGGACCGACGTGACGACGCGGGTGACGACGCCCCGTTCGAGGTACAGGCCGTCGTCCTCGACGACGAACCGCCACACGCTGTAGCGGGCCAGCGCGTGTGCGGCCCCGAGGATCGCCAGCGCGACCGCGACGGCCAGCAGCCACGGGCCGACCCCGAGGAAGTACGCGTCGATCCCCAACAGGACGCCGCCGAGCAGCGCGGCCCCGACCAGCACCTGCAGGACCCACACGATGCGGACGTTCGGATGCAGCGTCTCCATCGGCATGGGCTGGGTCCGCACGCCCCAATTACCTTTCCGTTCCGTCCTCGCCGATCCGACGCGAGCGACCGGCGAGGTCGGATCGTCGTCTTCCATTATAAAAACGCTTAATTCGCCGGACCGATTACGTCAGGGAGGAAATGACTCCCGGTCCGCTGGCGACGACGAGCGCGGCACTCGCGGCAGCGACTGCACCGTTCGGCCTCCCGTCGTGGACCGTCCCCGTCGGGGGAGCAGCCATCCTCCTGGTCCTGCTGGTGCTGTCGGGCTTTTTCTCCTCCTCGGAGATCGCGATGTTCTCGCTACCCCGACACCGCGTGGAGGCGCTGGCCACCGAGGACATGCCGGGCGCCGAGACCGTCCGGAAACTCAAGGACGATCCCCACCGGTTGCTGGTGACCATCCTCGTCGGCAACAACCTGGTCAACATCGCGATGTCCTCGGTCGCGACCGGACTGCTGGCGCTGTACCTCAGCCAGGGGCAGGCGGTCGCCGTCGCGACGTTCGGGATCACCGCGCTCGTGTTGCTGTTCGGCGAGAGCGCGCCGAAGTCCTACGCCGTCGAGAACACCGAATCCTGGGCGCTGCGGATCGCCCGCCCGCTGCAGTACTCGGAGTACCTGCTGTACCCGCTGGTCGTCGTGTTCGACTACCTGACGCGGCTGGTCAACCGGGTGACCGGCGGGCGCTCGGCCATCGAGAACTCCTACGTCACCCGCTCGGAGATCCAGGACATGATCGAGACGGGCGAGCGCGCGGGCGTGCTGGAGGAAGACGAGCGGGAGATGCTCCAGCGCATCTTCCGGTTCAACAACACCATCGCCAAGGAGGTGATGACCCCCCGGCTGGACGTCGACGCCATCGCCGTCGACGACGCCATCGCGGAGGCCATCGAGACGTGCATCCAGTCGGGCCACGCCCGCCTGCCCGTCTACGAGGGCAGCCTCGACAACGTCATCGGCGTCGTCCACATCCGGGACCTGGTGCGGGACAGCAACTACGGCGGCAGCGACGACGTCGACCTGGAGGACCTCATCGAGCCGACGTTGCACGTCCCCGAAAGCAAGAACGTCGACGAGTTGCTCAGCGAGATGCGCGAACAGCGCATGCACATGGTCATCGTCATCGACGAGTTCGGCACCACCGAGGGGATCGTCACCATGGAGGACATGGTCGAGGAGATCGTCGGCGAGATCCTGGAGGGCGA
>CAYTAG010000125.1:0-10127 GCA_964435625.1 uncultured Halobacteriales archaeon
TATGTCTACTGCATCTTCCAGCCTCGTTACGGACGTTAAGGCGGTGTTGGAGAGGTTTCTCTCCGACCTCGACGAACAACTCTCCGCTCAGGACCTCGAACTGGTTCTCCAGGGGCAGAAGGACGACCTGACCAGTGCCGATCTCGGGAACAAGCCTGAAGCCTTCACAGAGGACAACCTCATCAAGCCGCTACTGAAGGCAGTCGGGGTGGAAACGAATCCCCAGCCCTACGGGAAGTCCGGCGAGCGCGACCAGTGGCCGGACTTCGAAACGACGAAACTCGAAACCGACGTGATCGGTGAGAGCAAGCCGGTAAACAACGTCGAGGAGGCCCAACCCGAGATCAAGGAGTATCTCGACCGGAAGTCGCTTGGCGCGGACTACGGCATCGCCACCGACGGCATCGAGTGGTACCTCTACAAAATCGAACTCGGTGGGGACTTCACTGAGTATCCCGAAGTTGGGGTGGTCGATCTCCGGGACGCGTTGTTGGCCATCGCACGCGAGAAGAACTACGTCGGGTCCACTGATCGAACGGAGGTTGACCTCGACGAAGAGCTGGCGGCGTTCGTGGCCCTGTTCGAGCGTGAGGCCTTCGAGGAACTCCTCTCGCAGCGAGCGCCCCGGGAACTCAGGGACGCCCGTAAACGTGACGTCGAGCAGTTCTACGAACTCTACATCGAACTGCTGTTCGGCGCCAGCGACGAGTACGACTACGACACGAACCTCCTGGAGGACGTCCAGTCGCCGTACGGCGCGACCGAACACGACGAGCGACTGTTCGCGATCACCCTGATGAACCGGCTGCTGTTCATCAAGTTCTTAGAAACGAAGGTCCTCGATGAGGGATTCCTCAAAGACCGGGTTGATCACTACGAAGCGGATGCCGACGAGTTCGTCGGCAACCTCTACGAGACGCAGATCGCCCCGCTGTTTTACAAGCTGTTCAACACGCCGAAGCCCGAGCGGGATCCGAAACACCAGAGCGAGGACCGGTGGTTCTCCGACGTGCCGTACCTCAACGGCGGCCTCTTCCGTGAGGCCATCCCGAACGAGCGCCAGTACACGGTCAACGACCGGGTGCTCCCGGACGTGATCCGGGACCTCATCGAGGGGAGTCGCCTGGAGTTGAACGGGCGGGGCTTCGACCCGGCGATCCTCGGGAGCGTGTTCGAGAAGACGATCAACCACATCGAGCAGGAGCGCACCCAGAAGGACGTCGGGGCCTACTACACGCCCAACGACGTCACCGACCTCGTCATCGAGCAGTCGGTCGACCCGAAGATCAGGGACGTCCTCGTGGAAGCGGTCGTCGACGGGACCGCCACGACCGACGCCAAACGGGAAACAATCCGGAGCAACGTGGAAGCGCTGGAGCTTCCGGAGATGCTGCGGCGCGTCGAGGAGGGCGAAGGGTGGTTCGGCAATGCGGACGCCATCCGGCAGGCCCTCCAGGAACTCCGGGGCCTGAAGGTGATCGACCCGGCCTGTGGCTCCGGACACTTCCTGACGAGCGCGATGGACGAGATCCACCGCGCGCAGGTGTCGTTGCTCCGCGGGTTGAACTTCGGGGAGGACCCGAACCCCGAGGACCGCTACGAGGAGAAGCAGGAACTCGCGTTGAACTGCATCTACGGCGTCGACGTGGACCCCATCGCGGCCGAGATCGCGAAGCTCCGCGTGTGGCTGAAGATCGTCGAGGGCAACGGCTGGGATGAGTCTTTCGGCAAGCTCCCGAACATCGACGTGAACATCACGGACGGCAACTCCCTGGTCGGGTTGCCGATGACCGGCAGTTTCGACGACGTCGACGTCTGGAGCGAGGACGTCCGGGAGATCGAACGGCGCCGCCGGGAGTACAAACGGGAGGACGAGGGCGACCCGCGAGAAATGGAGCAGTTCCTCGACGAGGAGATCCGGCCGGAACTGAACCGCGAGTACCTGGAGATGTACTCCAAGCCGGTCGAGACGAAGATTACGGGCGTCAAGGAGTTCGACGCCATCTGTGAGGCAATCGGTGACGGGAACCTCTACCCGGCCATCCAGATGGTGCGCGTCGAGCGCGAGGACGGCGAGGAGTTCGACGTCGACGAGGAGGGCGAGGGGCCGGAAGAGGAGATGCTGGCGGACCTGGGCTTTTCGGTGTACACCAAGAGCGCGACGGTGGACGTCCGCGAGCGCGAGAGCAAGTTGAAGGCCGACGACGACGTGGCCGACCACCGCGAACGCCTGGAGGGCGAGTTGCGAGAGTTGCTCGAAGGCTCTTACGTGTTCAGCGAGGTCCAGCGGCAACCGCTGGCGTACGACCTGGAGCGGGTCACGGGGACGCCGTTCCACTGGATGGCCGAGTTCCCCGAGGTGGCGACCGAAAACGGTGGCCGCCACGAGATCGACTTCGACGTCGTTCTCGGGAATCCGCCGTACGGAGATCTGTTGAGTGACGAGGAGAAGACCTTCGTGTCGACGTACGAGACGTTGGGCATCAACGACATCTCGGCGAACTTCGTGGAAAGGCAGCTTCAGCTCCTTGCGCACGACGGGTACTTCGGGAACGTTACGACTCTTCGACTCATTTACCAGTCCTCGATGGGGGAGTTCCACGATCTGTTGCGTACTAACCTCGACCCGGCGTACGTGGCGTGTTTCGGCTTCCGACCGTCGAGGGTGTTCGACAACGCACACGTCCGCGCGTCGATTATCACGGGGAGAAAAGCCGACGGTAGCAACGGCGAGATTCTAACGAGCGACCTGGCACTCTTTACGGCGGAGAACCGTCAGCAGCGGTTCGAATCCATTGCGTACGCACAGACGGATGGCCTCGTTCTCAGGGACAAGATCGGCGGGGACGGGACTAACGGCCCGATTCTCCCCAAGATCGGTCCGGAGACGAAACGAGAGCTATTGACGGTTCTCCGCGAGCAGTCCGACACGGTGTTCCGGGACAGGTACTCCAGGCAAGAACCTGCCGGTGATGCATATCCCGTATGGCGACGCGAGGGCGTCCTGTACTGGATGAACCCGATGCTGGAAGAACTATACGATGCACGAGAGGTCCAGCCGATGTACTTCGCTTCCGAACTGGAGCAGAAGGCCGCGTTTTTAGTTCTCAACTCCTCGCTGTACTACGTCTACTGGCTGACCTACGGGAACCAGCACCACCACAACTGGACGCAACTTTCCGCGTTCCCGTGGCCCGGAGAAGACGTAATCGAGACGTACAGAACGGAGATACTCGAACTGGCCGAGACGCTCTGGACCCGGATGAAAGGGACCTTCAGCAAGTCCCGCGAGAGCCGGGGTGACTTCTTCATGGGGTCGCTCAAACCCATCGTCTCGGACGTGGACGCACTGATGGGCGAACTGTACGGTCTGACCGACGAACAGGTCGAATACACACAGAACTACCTGACCGATCTGGGTGTGAACAGCGGACGGGCCGGCACGGGCGACGACGACTTGGCCTACGATCCGATGTTCGACGGGAAGTGATAGGGGTAGGTTCTCAAGCGGCTACACCGGGCGTTCCCTGCGAAAGCATCTCACGTCGAGACCGGAACTACGGCCGTGAGGATCGGCCCCGCCTGGAGCGGTCGGTGTGGCTTCAACCCTACGGACCACGGCCGAAAACGAACTAAATGACCTCCATCGAGCATGGGGACGATCCACACGCTTGTTCGGTGAACTCGCAATCCCCGATGGTTCGGTCGTTACCTTTCCAGTTCGTCGGCGTCACGGACGACGACCTTCTCCGGGTGCTACCACGCCCAGGAGTGTCCGATCTTCTTGCCCCGGATGAAGCCCTCGTCGTGTAACTCCCGGAGTCTAGTTTCGACGGTCTTCTGGGCAGCGTCGTCCAGTTCCGCCGCGATCTCTCCGGAGGAAAGAACGGGGTCGTCTGCCTGAAGGAGGATGGTTTCCACGTCCTCGGGAGTAACCTTCGGGGGGCGACCTGCCATATTCGTACGAATTGGAAGGTGACGTTAAAATATCAGTTCATCCGGATTCCTGTAATTCGCTCGCGTCCAGTTCGCCACTGAGAAACTGCTCTCCCTCCTCCGTGATCTGATAAACACCGTTTCCGACGTTCCGAAGCAACCCGTAATCAGCCAGTTTCCGACAGCGCCGACCGACGTAGTTCGGATGGTAGTCCATCCCGCCACCGATCTCTTCGAGACGAGCGGCGATCTGCGCTGGCTGGTGGTTGCCGTACTCCTGCAGGAACTCCAGAATCCGCTCGTCGACGTGAGCCATCCAGTCGGCGCTCTTTCGCATCGAAGTGTACTGGAACGGTGTTAACTGGTTCGCGAATTATCCCCATCTCGTTGGCATCCTTCTGAGAGCCACCAGATCCGCGTTCCGCCCGTCTCCTTCGTCTCCAGTACGCCCTCATCTCGAAGCTTGAAAAGACGGTCGCGGATACCCGGCTGCGAGTAGTCAAGAACGTCAGCAACTTCGGTGGTACTCAGGAACGGATCTTCGGCGTCCTCGAAGACCTGAATAATTGTTTCGTCGGGGACACGTTCCCCTCTACCACCGGCCATATCGGTCCGACGTTGCCCGGACTGATAAATTATCAGGAGTCCGAAGTTATCTATTCTAGCATAGTTAACTTCAAAGAAAGAGTTAACTATTTATCCATAGATTATTGATCCGGAACCACATCTGACCCGGCGTAGGTCGGTCACGACGTGAAGGACGACCTCGGAGAGGTCAGGACGAAAGTGGCCCATACCAGAAAACCATGACCCGAAGCGCCTCCACGACTCAGGACCAAACGGACGAACCATCCGCCAGCTGCCCAATCTGCGACGAACCCATCGAAAATACGGAACACCTCGGCCCGGTGACCGTCGTCCTCCGGCCCTGCGGCCACCAGGTCGACGAACACGTCTACGCTGGCCTGATCGACGGTTAGCCCATCAGATGGCGGTGTTCAGATAAGCCAACGCCTTTGTCCGGATCACCTCGAAAGCCCCCAGGCGCTCGACCCGCTGGGCCTCGCTGCGCCCCTCAGCCTCCGGCCTGCGGTGCTTGTCGTGCGAGACGGTCCTGCTCGCTTCGCTGCGCGGGCTGCGACTCGCTGACTCCCTTGCGGTGCTCGCGGGAGCGTCGTCCGGGCGGGATCGAGCGCCCGGCCCCTTTCAGTCCCGCCCCGCGACGATGGTGCCGGCCACTACCGCTTATCTGAACAGTGCCCCTGGGAACCCCAAACGACTTTACGGATTCGATGTAAACTGTAATCCAACGTCTCGCCCATGGCCCACACCTCGACCAGAGACGACGGTGACGTCGTCCGTGACTTCCTCTCGGTCGCGGACCTGCTCGAAGAGCCACGCCTGGCCCGGCTGTACGCGTACCTCGCCCGCGAGGGCGAGTCGACCGTCCAGGAGCTGATGGACGCGCTGGACCTCCCGCAGGGGACGGCCTACGCCGACGTGAACCGCCTCGTCGACGCCGGGGTCGTCGAGGTGGTCAGCGACGAACAGCCCCGGACGTACGCGGCCCGCGACGTCGACCTGACGGTGACGACCGAGGGCGGCCGGCGGGAGTACACGATCACGCCGGCGCTCGTCGACGCGGTCGGCCGCCGTTCTACCGACGACGACGTCGACACCTACGTCGACCGCCACGGGATCGACGGACTGGCGACGGCGCTCACCTACGCCGTCGCCAGGGAGCGCGGCGAGGTGACCCACCGGACGATGGCCCGCGACCTCGACGTCTCGCCGCTGGCCGCGGAGATGGTCCTCCAGGCGCTACGCCCTGTCGTCCACGAACACTTCGACGTCGAAGAGCGGGGCGCGTCGGTCGAAGAAATCGACGACGCGACTGACGACGCGTGAACGCCGTCCACGTCGCCGATACGGGGTTGTTCGTGGCACTCGGGCGGCCGTCGAACGACCGGTATCGGGCCGTCCGCCGGTTCGCCCGCCGGAACGACGTCACGTTTGTCCTCCCCGAACGCGTCTACGAGGAACTGTCCGTCGACGCCCCCGAAGCCGGGACGCCACCAGTCGACATTGCAATCGACGAGGAATGGGCGACGGTCGCCGAACCGCTCGACTTCTCGCGCCCGGTCGTCTCGCAGGTGATGGACGGGGTTCGACGCTACATCGCGAACGCGGATGGCCGACCGGCCGACGAGATCGAGCGGGCGGACGCAGCACTGGCCACACTCGCGGCCCAGCGGCTCAGTACCGGCGACGCGAGTGAGGCGTACGTCTACACCACCGACGTCGCCGCAGGAGAGGGCGCCGAGACCGTGCTCGCGGGGAAGGGCTACGGTGATTCGGTCACGTTCGTGAACGGCTTCCGGTTCGTCGAGGACCTCCTCGGAAACTGACCCACCGTCCACCCCGGGTCCCCGACATATATCCCGGTGGCCCCCGGAGTCAACCTGTGCGATTCGTCCACGTTTCGATCCCGGCGGGCAAAAAGGAGCTGGTCCTGCGGACCCTCGACGACGAGGAGGTCGACTACGTCGTCACCGACGAGACCAGCAACCGGAAGTTCGCGGCGGTCGCCTCGTTTCCGCTGCCCACCGAGGGCGTCGAACCGGTGCTGGACGCCCTGCGGGATGCTGGCCTCTCCGAGGAGGCGTTCACCGTCGTCATGAACGCCGAGACGGTCGTCTCGCGGCGGTTCGACCGCCTGAAGGAACGGTACCAGCAGGAGGACGGCGAGGACCGGATCGCCCGCGAGGAACTCCGCGCGCGGGCGGAGGACCTCGCGCCCGACACCCTCAACTTCGCCGTCCTGACGGTCATCAGCATCGTCATCGCCACCGCGGGGCTACTGCTCGATTCGCCGGCGGTGGTCGTCGGCTCGATGGTGATCGCGCCGCTGATCGGCCCGGCGATGGCAACCAGCGTCGGCACCGTCATCGACGACCGGGGAATGTTCGGCCGCGGGATCAAACTCCAGGTGTTCGGCTTCGCGCTGGGAATCACGGCGGCGACGGCGTTCGCCGTGCTGGTGCGGACGATGCACGTCGTGCCGCCGGGCATCGACATCCTGGCCATCGACGAGATCTCCGAACGTGTCGCCCCCGGCTTCCTGACGCTGATGATCGCGCTCGGCGCCGGCGTCGCCGGCGCGATGAGCCTCCGGTCGGGCGTCTCGGCCGCGCTGGTCGGCGTCATGATCGCCGTCGCGCTGGTGCCGCCGACGGCGGTCATCGGCATCGGCATCGCCTGGGGCCTGCCGGTCGTCGTCCTCGGGTCGACCGTGCTCGTGATGGTCAACGCGCTCTCGATCAACCTGGCCGCCCTCGTGACGTTCTGGCGCTCGGGCTACCGGCCGAGTAGCCTTTTCCGGTTCGACGAGGCCCGCAGCGCCCTCGCCAAGCGGGCCGCCGCCATGGGGCTGGCCATCCTCGTCCTCTCGGGGTTCCTCGGCGGGGTCACCTACGGCTCCTACCAGTCGGCCGTCGCCGAGGAGGACATCCGCTCGGAGGCCGTCGACACTATCGAGGCGGAGTACCCCGAACTGGCCATCCTCGACACCCAGATCGTCCGGGGCGGCAACCCCCTGACCGGCCAGCCCACCGCCGTCATCGTCACCGTCACCCACCCCGGCGACGAGGTCCCGCCCGACGTCGCCGAAGTGCTCACCGAACGGCTCTCCGAGCACGACGTCGGCGTCGAGGTCCGGTTCATCGAGACCCAGCGGGACGCCTGAGTCTGCCGGGGTCGAGCCGCCGGCCCGACCGGGACCGACGAGTTTCGAGCCGCTGTCCCGGCAGGGGGGTGCTACCGCGTCACCCGGCGGGCGAGGACGTACACGAAAAGCGCCATGAGCAACGCCCCGGCCAGCGACTCGATCCCGACCAGCACCCGCGAGCCGCCGCCGGCGGGTGCCACGTTGGCGTAGCCGATGGTCGTGAACGTGATGACGCTGAAGTACAACCCGCGGGCGACCGTTTCCAGCCCCTCGACCGAGGCCAGTTCGGCGGGGCTCGTCAGCCGGTAGATGACGCCGCCGTCGGTGACTCCGCCGACGAAGGGGTACAGCAAGCCGAAGGCGGTCGCGTCGTTGATCCTGACGTCCGCCAGAACCGCACCGTACAGCTCCGAACCGACGAGGTCGACGTCGAAGAGGTCCAGCGCGAACCCACACACGCCCCCGGGCCCTCCCCGGCCATAATTCGCTCCACTGATCGGGGAAAAGGCTATCTCTCTCGGCTCACCCGCCAGTCAGAACTCGCGGGCCGCTGCTTGTATAACCCCCCGCCCCGACCACGGGGTATGGCCGACGAGGTGAACGCCCTCGGCACCGAACTCGAACCCTGTAGCGAGGACCCCGTGACGGGGTACCGCCGGGACGGTTGCTGTCGGGACCTGGCCGAGGACCTCGGCCGTCACGAGATCTGTGCGGTGATGACCGAGGAGTTCCTGTCGTTCAGTGCGGCCCGGGGCAACGACCTGACGACCCCGCGCCCGGAACTGGAGTTCCCGGGGCTGGAGCCTGGCGACCGCTGGTGCGTCTGCGTCTCGCGGTGGATCGAGGCCCTCGAAGAGGACGTCGCCCCGCCGGTCGTCCTGGAGGCGACCAACGAGTCCGTCCTGGAGGACGTCTACTTCTCGACGCTGAACAGCCACGAGTACGACGACGGTGACGACGTCTGGTGAGCGCCCGTCCCGGATTCAGACCGCGGTCGGTCAGCCTTCCTCGAACGGCAACTCGGGTTCGTAGCCGACCGCTTCGACGGCGGCGTCCAGCACGGCGTCGACGCCTTCGCCCTCGGTGACGCTCACGTAGTGGTCGGCGTCGACGTCCCGCGAGCGGTCGGCCTTGTTGGCGACCGTGAGCACGGGCACGTCGAAGCGCGCTTCGAGGTCGTCCCGGAGTTCAAGCTGGGCGGCCAGCGGGTAACCGCACGTCTCGCTGGGGTCGACCAGCACCAGGACCGCGTCCGCGAGGTGGGTCAGCGCCGAGACCGCCTGCTCCTCGATCTCGTTGCGCTCGTCGACCGGCCGGTCGAGCAACCCGGGCGTGTCGATCAACTGGTAGCGGACGTGATCGCGTTCGACGTGCCCGACGTCGATCCCCCGGGTGGTAAAGGGGTACTCGGCGATCTCGTTTTTCGCGCTGGTGACGGCGTTGACGAACGAGGACTTGCCGACGTTGGGATAGCCCGCGACGACGATGGCCGGTTCGTCCGGCCGGACGTCGGGCAACTGCGCCAGCGCGTCCCGGGCGGTCCCGAGCAGTTCGAGGTCGTCCTCGACTTCGCGGACCACGTCGGCCATCCGTGCGAACCCTTGCTTGCGTAACTTCCGGGCACCGTCGGCGTCCCCGGGGAGCCGGCCCTGGTACTCGCGGCCGAGTTCCTTGGTTTTGCGGCTCGCCCACGTCACTTCCGAGAGGGCCTGCCGGAGTGCCGAGACGCCGTCGCTCGGGTCCCCGCCCGTCTCGCCGGGCACTTCCTTGCGGACGACGGCGTCGGCCAGTTCCCGGTAGAAGGGGTCGACCGTCCCGAAGTCGGGCCACGCGGTGACGACGTTTTCGAGGTTGTCCGAGAGCACGTTCGAGGCCGTCTGGAGCATCGACTCCTGGGCCTCGCGGCCGTGCTTGGCCCGGCCCGCCCGCGCCGCCCGCGAGAACGCCTGGTCGATCAACTCCTCCGACCGAGGGACGGTCGGCAGGTCCTCGAAAATCATTGGCCGAGGTTGGGTGGCCAGGGATAAAAGGCCGTTCTTCGGCGGGCGGATCGGTGTGGCCGCCTTCGTTTTCGATTCCCTCGTGGGTTCTTTCTGCTGTGCAGGCGCTCGCTGACTGCCAGGACCGCCGGTTTCAATCCCGTCCTGGGTTTTCTCCCTGCTGCAACGCGGACGTTCTCGTGGTTGCAGTTGTCGGCATCGGTTTCAATCCCGTCCTGGGTTTTCTCCCTGCTGCAACCTGATCCTCGATGAGGCCGACGACATCCGAAACGCGTTTCAATCCCGTCCTGGGTTTTCTCCCTGCTGCAACCCCGCCGACTGCGGACGGAGAGGACCCCACGGACGGGTTTCAATCCCGTCCTGGGTTTTCTCCCTGCTGCAACGGCGTCGCCGGTCGGTGTGGGGATGTCGCGGCGAGGGTTCCATCCCGTGCTGGGGTTTCTCCCTGCGGGAGCGGGGCCGGG
>CAYTAG010000126.1:0-3120 GCA_964435625.1 uncultured Halobacteriales archaeon
TCCACTTCCCGTTCGACTGGACGGTCAGCCTGGACGGCCGCGAGCACATCTTCCACCCGACCGTCGAGGAGGACAGCGGCTACGAGCAGTTGTGCACCTACCTCGGCGCCGTCGGCCTCGGGGACCTCCGGTCGGACGTCCTGCTGGCGAACTCGACGTGGACGGCCGACGTCGTCGAGGACGCCTACGGCGTCCGCCCGCGGATCCTGTACCCGCCCGTCGACACCGTCGGGTTCGAGGACCGCGACTGGGCCGACCGGGAGAACGGGTTCGTCACCCTCGGGCGCATCGAGCGCAGCAAACGCATCGACGAACTGATCCGCGTCGTCGACGGGGTGCGCGAGCGCGGCCACGACGTCCACCTCCACGTCGTCGGCCCGACCGTCGACGAGGAGTACCGGGCGGAGGTCGCCGACCTGGCCGCCGACCGGGCGTACGTGAGCCTGGAGGGGGAACTCCCGCGCGAGGACCTGGTCGACCTCGTCTGCTCGCACCGCTACGGCATCCACGGCAAGGAGTACGAACACTTCGGGATGGCCGTCGCCGAACTCGCCGCCGGGGGATGCGTGACGTTCGTCCCCGCGAACGGCGGCCAGCACGAGGTCGTCGGCGACCGCGAGGCGCTTTTGTACGAGTCCGTCGAGGACGCCGTCGCCAAGATCGACCGCGTGCTCTCCCGGCCCGGCCCGCCCGAGGACCTCCGGTTCACCCCGGACCTGGTCCGCCGGCGGTTCGGCCGCGAGCGGTTCCAGCAGGAGGTCCGCGGGGTCGTCGCCGCGGCGCTCGACAGGCCGCGGAGCCGCGGCCGCGCCCCCCAGCGGGACGCGCCCTCGCTCGTCGAGAGCGAGGACGATTGATGCGCGTCCTGGTCGTCCCCGAGTTCTACCGGCCGGACGACGCGACCGCGAACGGGACCGTCAACGACGCCGTCGCCTGGGTACGCTCGTGGCTGGATCGGGACCCGACGCTGCACGTCTACCTGCTCGCTCCGCCCGCGGAGGCGGTCGAGACGGCTGGAGCGGCCGAGACTGCCGGGTACGACCCCGACGACCTCCTGGGGAACCGCGAGCGCGTCACGCTGATCCAGGCCGACCCGCCGCTCTCGGACCTCGACCGCCGCGCGCCGTTCACCGAGAACGGCTACTCTGCGGCGCAACTGGCGACAATCGCAGAGCGCGTCTTCGAGGCCGGCGCCTACCTCGACGTGGTGGTCGACCAGTTGCGGGTCGGCCGCGAGACGCTGTACAAGTGGTTGCTCGACCACAGCGACCAGTGGGCCGCGGAGGTCCGGCCGTTCGACGTGGTGGCGAACGTCCACGACCTGCAGGTCCCCCGGAAGCACCGCTACTGCTCGTACCGCAACGCCTTCCAGTTCCGCGCGGAGGCGGCCGCCGCGGCGTTCGCCGACGGTGCCTGGTTCACCGCCGGGGTCGACGCCGAGCGCTTCCGCGAGGAGGCGGACTTCCTCGCGGACGAGGTAATCGAGGCGACCCTGGAGGACGCCGTGGTCGCCGGGAGTCCGGTCGACTTCGACCGGTTCGAGCAGTCCTACGCCAACGAACCCCGGATACTCCACCTCGCGGGATCGCTGTGGGACAAGAAGAACGCCGACCGCCTGTTCGAGGTGGCCGAACGGCTGCACGACCGCCACGGCGTCGAGACGGTCCTCACGAGCATGGATCCGCTCCCCGAGCGGTTCCGGCGCCCCGACTGGGTGCAGGCCTACCCGGAGGCGTCCCGCGAGACGTACGAGCGGGCGCTGGAATCGGGGGACCTCGCGCTCTGTGCGAGCGAGTACGAGACGATGGCCCGGACGCCCTTCGAGCAGGCCGCCGCCGGCCAGGTGCTCGTGATCCGGGCGGCCCCCTGGGTCACGGAGTGCGTCCCCGAGGACTACCCCTTCGCGGGGCCGCTGGACGCGCTGGCGGACCTCGCCACGGCGGCGGTCGAGGACTGGCCGGCCGCCGTCGAGGCCGGCCGCGACCTCGTGGCCCACGCCCGGCGGGTCCGCGGCGTCGACGCCTGCGGCCGGCGGACCTCCCGGGACCTCCGGCGGCGGGTCGACGACAAGACCGAACAGTACGGCGAGGGCAAGCGGCCGGCCGTCGTCCGGCGGGCGGCCGAGGACTGCGGCGACCGCTTCCCGCTACCCCGCCTGATCGAACGGACCGCCGCCCACACCGGGGACGGCCGCCCGCTCGATGCCCGGGACTCGTACGCGCGTATCGACCTGATCTACACCCTCCGCGCGCTCGGATTCGCGGACGAGGGCAATCCCGGGACGCCCGTCTTCCGGCGGCAGTCGCCCTGATCCGAGCGCCGGGCGCACCGCCCTCACTCCAGGTACCGCTCGTACTCTCCGAGGACGCCGGAGACTGATTGCTCCCACGAGAACTGCTCACGGGCGTACTGCCGGCACGTCTCGCCGGCCGCCTCCCGGGTTCCCGGGTCGAGGGCGGCCCACTCGGCCATCCCGTCCGCGATGGCGTCGGCCCGCGAGGACGCCACCAGGGGGTCGGCCGGGAGTCGTCCGCGGAGGCCGGCGAGGACCTCGACCGTCCCGCCGACGGGGGTGGCGACGACGGGCGTCCCCGACGCGAGCGCCTCCAGGGTGGCGAGGCCGAACCCCTCCAGGGCCTGCGTCGGGAGGACGAAGGCGTCCGCGGTGGCGTAGGCCGCCGGCAACCGCTCGTCCGGGACGTACCCCAGGAACGTCGTGCGGTCGTCGACGCCGAGGGCGGCCGCCCGTCGTTCCAGGCGGTCGTGCAGGGGTCCGTCGCCGGCCAGGAACAGGCGGGCGTCGGGATGGGACTCCTGCAGGGCGGCGAACGCCGCGAGCAGGCGGTCGTGGCCCATCCGCTCGGAGAGTCGACGCACCGTGAGGAACGTCGGCCCCTCCACCGCCAGCGGGTCGTAGACCCCGGCGTCCGGCGTGAACCGCTCCGCGTCGACCCCGCCAGGGACGACCGCAGGGTCCGCAACCGGGCCGTAGACTCGCCGGAGTTGGCCGCGCATGTACGCGCTCAGCGTGATCGCGCCGTCGCTGCGGGCGAGGACCCGCCGCTCCACTCGGCGGCGGAGGTCGACGTTGAGTCGTCGGCGGAGGTCGACGTTGAGTCG
>CAYTAG010000126.1:3220-10093 GCA_964435625.1 uncultured Halobacteriales archaeon
CGGCGGAGGTCGACGTTGAGTCGTCGGCGGAGGTCGACGTTGAGTCGGCGGCGGAGGACGGCGGTGAATCGTCGGCGGAGTGCCGACCCCATCCCCTGGGAAAGCGTCGACCCCGACCGCCCGCGGGTCTTGATGGCGTACTCGGTCGGCCAGGGACTGTGGAACGTGGTGATCCGCGGGACCGCGTCCGGGACGGCGCGGTCGACCAGCAGCGACGTGACCGGCCCCTGGAAGCTCACGAGGTCGGGCGGGTCCGGGGTCGACAGCGAATCGACGTGACGGTCGACGGTCCGTTTGGCTGCCGGGAGTTCCGCCAGGATCGTCGGCGCGGACTCGCCCACGGTCGTCACGTCGTAGCGGTAGACGTCGACGCCGACCACCGTCTCGCGGTCGGGGACGCCCCCGCGGCGTCGCGTGATCACGGAGACGCGGTGGCCGCGGTCGACCAGCCGTCGCGCGGTCTCGTAGACGTACCTGCCGGTCCCACCCGACCCGGGGTCCGGGTAGGTGTCGTGGGCGGCGACGAGGAGGTGCACGACGGTGACCGTCCATCGGTACGGTCGCCAGGCGCAAATATCCCGGTTTCAACGGGCTAACACGCCCGTTCAACGTTTATCCGGCTGCTCGCCCTCTAGGTACACATGGTCGAGTACGACTTCGAGGGGAAGGTGGCGTTCGTCACGGGGGCGGCCCGCGGGCAGGGCCGGTCGCACGTACTGCGGTACGCCGAACACGGCGCCGACGTCGTGGCGGCGGACGTCTGCGAGACGACCGAGGGGGACGGCTACGACCTCGCGGGCGACGAGGACCTGGCGGAGACGGTGGCGCTCGCGGAGGAACGGGGCGCCGACGCCCTCGGGGTGCAGATCGACGTCTCCGAGGCCGCGGAGGTCGAGGCCGCCGTCGACCGGGCGCTCTCGGAGTTCGGCCGCATCGACTTCCTGGCGAACAACGCCGGGGTCGCGCCGCCGGCCGGCCTCATTGATCTGGACGAGGCCACCTGGGACCGGACCGTCGACGTGGACCTGAAGGGGATGTGGCTCTGCGCGAAACACGTCGGCCGGCACATGATCGAGCGTGGGAGTGGCGGTCGCATCGTCAACACCGGATCGACCGCGGGGTTCGTCGCCTCGCCCGGCCTCGGGCACTACACCGCCGCCAAGCACGGCGTGCTGGGCCTGACGAAGACGCTCGCGGTCGAACTCGCCCAGCACGACGTCACCGTCAACGCCGTCTGCCCCACCGCCGTCGACACGCCGATGACCGGCGGCATCGTCGAGTCCATCGGCGAGGACATGGCGGAACTGGCCGAACAGTCCGGGCCGGACAACCTGCTCGGGGAGATCATCCAGCCCGAGGACGTGAGCGCGGCGTTCATGTGGCTCTCCAGCGAGGACGCCCGGTACGTCACCGGCGTCGCCCTCCCCGTGGCGGCCGGCGCCACGGCGCTGTGACCGTCTCACCGACCGGAACGCATCGCTCGACCGTATATGAACATATGTGCATATATTCATATAACCCCCGGCGGTGGCGCGCGCGAGGGCTTTCCGGGCGGTGCTGTCGAGAACGTAGCCCGCAGGGAGTTCCACGGACGACGGAATTCCGACCACAGTTCCTGGCGCCACGTTCAAGGCACGCCCCCGCGAACGGCCGTCGATGTCGCTGCTCGCCCGGTTGTGGCGTCAGGTCCGGCGCCCGCTGGCGTACGCCGCCGTCGTCGTGGGTGCCCTCATGGGAATCACGGCCCTCGGGATGGCGACCCGTGGCCTCGTGGCCGCCGAATCGGTCCCCTTCGACGACTTGCTGGTCACGCTCGTCGGGGCCGTCCTGCTGATCGCGGTCGGCGTCGGGTTGCGATGGCGGGCGCCGGGGTGACCCGCTACCGACGGGCAGGTTCTCGGTCACAGTCGGCCCACTACGGGAGTTCCGGAGCGGTCCAGAACCGCCAGGCCGTCCGCGACGCTCGGGCGTCGATCACCGAAAACGGTAGCGTCCTGACGGAGATTTGAACTCCGGTCCCGGGCTCCGCAAGCCCGGAGGATAGTCCACTACCCTATCAGGACTCGTCTCCGGCTACGCGGGAACCGCCTAAAACGCTTGCGAATTACGCACCACCCGCGAGGGTGCTCAAAGACGCCTTTGACCTTACCGAAGGTCTTTGATTATTAGGGTTCAATCGACGACCATGAGACGACGACAGGTACTCTCGATGGCGGGTGGCATCGGCCTGGCGACGGTGGCGGGTTGCCTGGAAGGTGGCACCGGTGGCGACCCCGAGGACGCGACGGACGAACCGACCGAGGACGCGACGCCAACTCCCACGCCAGCCCCCACCCTGGCGAGCAAGTCCTTCGACGTGACCGGGGTCGGGCCCGGGGAGTCCACCCAGCGCGCGGACGTCACCTTCGACGACGCCGTCCACGTCTCGGGGACGACCACCGGGAACAACGGCTGTTACGTCGCGAAACTGGTCGGGGCCGAGGTCCGCGAGGGGACCCTCGCGGTGACCGTCGAGGCCGTCGAGGACAGGGAAGACGACGAGATGTGTACGCAGGGACTCGTCGAGATCGAGTACGAGGCGACCTTCGAGTTCGAGGGGTCGCTCCCGGAGCGCGTGGTCGTCAAACACGACAGCATGGACGAGGTTCAGACGGTCACCGAATCCGAACGCTAACCCGGCGAACCGCCAGGGCAGGCCGCCGTCCGGAGCCCTACCGTCGCCGGTAATCTCCCGGGGAAGGGGCCGTTGGAATTTTCCCCTCCGGCGTCGATGCCGTCGACATGACAGTCATCCGGACCGAGGGCCTGACGAAGACGTACGGCGACCTCCGGGCGCTTTCCGGACTGGACCTCTCGGTCGAGGCGGGGGACCTGTTCGGCCTGCTCGGGCCGAACGGGGCCGGCAAGTCGACGACCATCGCCGTCCTCACGGGCCAGCTCGCGCCCGACGGCGGGACCGCCGAGGTGCTGGGCACCGACCCGGTCGCGGACCCCGTCGCGGTCCGCCGGAAGGTCGGCATCCTCCCCGAGAAGGAGACGCCGCCGAGTTTCCTGACGCCCCAGGAGTACTTCTCGTTCGTCGGCGAGGTCCGCGGCCTGGACCCCGCGGTCGTCGAGGAGCGCGTCGAGGAATGGGCCGACCGGCTCGGCCTGGACGGGAAACTCGACACCCTCAGCACGGATCTCTCGCGGGGCCAGCAACAGAAGACCATGATCGCGGCGGCGTTCCTCCACGAACCGGACCTGGTGTTCATCGACGAACCGCTGGCCAACCTCGACCCCGTGGTCCAGGAGAGCGTCAAGCGGTTCCTCGTCGACTACCGCGACGCGGGCAACACAGTATTCCTGTCGACCCACCACCTCGAAGTGGCCGAGGAGGTCTGCACCCGCGTCGGGTTCGTCAACCGGGGGCGGCTCGTCGCCGAGCGCGACCCCGCGGCGCTGTCGGACGGCGAGACGCTGCTGGACGCCTTCCTCGACAGCGTCGATGGCGTCGAGGACGTCGACGACGCCGAACTGGCCGCCTCGCCGGGGTGAACGATGTCGGACGACCGACTCGCTCCCGACGGTGGTGCGTCCGCCCCGCCCGACGCGGCCCCGGCCGACGCTCCCTCGACCGCTGCCGGCGTGGACCGCGAATCGCCCGGCGGCCGGTCGATAGCGGGAACCCTGTTCCTGGCGATGCTGCAGGAGGAGTGGCGGATGCATGCGACGCTGTTCGGCGCCCGCCGGTTCGCCGCGTTCCCGCTGGTGATCACGCTGCTGACCGCGGGAGGGGTGGCCTTCCTGACGTACGCCGGGATCGCCATGGACGCCGTCGTCCTCGGGGTCCACGCGCTAGCGTTCCTGTTCGGCCTCCAAACGGGGACCGTCGGCTTCCTGGGCCGGGACGCCATGCGGGACCTGCTGGGCGACGTTACCCTGCTGGTGTTCACCTCGCGGACGCTGCCGGTCTCCCAGCGGCGCCTGCTGGGCATCTTCCTCCTCAAGGACCTGCTGTACTACGCGGTGCTGTTCATGCTGCCGCTGACGCTGGCGTTCGTCCCGGCGGCGTTCTCGCTCGCGCCCGTCGCCGAGGGTGCGAGTGCGGCCACCGGATCGGTGGGACCGGCGACCCTGCCCGCGCTGTGGCTCTCGCTGACGGTGACCTTCGCGTACGGCATCGCCGTCACGCTGGCGCTAGTCGGCCTGTCGACCCGGGGGCGGGTCGGGAAGGCCGCGACCGCCGGCGGGGCCGCCGCGCTCGGCCTGGCCGTCGTCGCCGGCGTCGACGTCATGGCCGCGACGCCGTACGCGCTGTACGCCGACCCATCGCTCGCGGGGGCCGCGGTCGCGCTCGTTCCGATTCCGATGCTGGCCGCCGTCGGCGTGGCCGTCTACGACCCGGACGACTCCAGCCCGGCCCGAACGGCCGGGAACGCGCTCGCGGCCTGGAAGGGGCGGCTCCCCGGCGACGAGCGCGGACTGGTCGCCCGCAGCCTGCTGGACGTTCACCGCTCCAGCGGGGGGCTGTTCAAGGTCGTCTTCTCGGCGGCCATCCTGTTCGCGGTCGCCACGTTCCTGGTCGAACTCGTCGCGCCCATCGTCGGCACCCGTCCCTCGACCGGCGTCGCGTTCGGCGCGCTGCTGGGGCTGTCGGCGTTCACGACCTACAACTGGCTCACCCAGTTCGACGATCCGGCGGAGTACCTGCGCCTGCCCCTGGGACTGGAGGCGGTCTTCGCCGCGAAGTTGCGGGCGTTCCTCCTGCTGTCGGTTCCCGTGGGGCTGGCGTTTCTCGCCGGCGCGGTCGCCTGGTGGGGCGGGCGCCTCCTGGAGGTGCTCGTCGGCGCGCTGTTGCTGGTCGGCCTGCAGGTGTACCTGTTCGGGCTGGTGACCTACCTGACGGGCTTCTCGCCCAACGAGTTCCTGTTCGACACGGTGCTGTTCGCGGGGTTCGGCGCCGCCGTTGCACTCGCCCTGGTGCCCGTGCTGGTGATCGGCCTCGTCGTCGTGCCGGTGCCGACTGCACTGCTCGCGGCGCTGGCGGCCCTCGCGCTCGCCGCGGGTCTCGTTGGCCTGTGGCTGTACCGGCGGGCGGTGCCGAAGTGGACCCGGGCGTACCGAAACGGCGAGGTGTGATCGGCCGCCGCGGACGCCCGGCGGCGGCCGTCCCCGGCGACTCGCCACCGCAGCCGCCGTTATCCGCCGCCACCCCCACCGTCGACGGTCACGAACCCGACGTCGACGACCGCCTGACCGTCCACGGTGTACGGGCCGTCCTCCTCGCCGCCGGTCTCGACGAAGTCGTACGTGCCGTTGCCGTTGGTGTCCAGGTGCGGCATCGCGATCAGCGGCTGGTCGTCCTGGAGCCGGTCGCCGTCGAACTGCGCGCCGGGGACGCCCGTGAACAGGTCGACCGTGACGTCCTGGTGGCGGCCGGCGTCGAGGGCGCCCGAGACGCCGACGACGCTCTCGATCCCCTGGCCCTCCAGCAGGGTGGCGTCGTGGATCGTGACGAACCCGCCCTGGGGGAGCGTCGCCTCCCGGACCGTGACGCTGGTCCCGTCGGAGTTCTGGTTCCGAAACTCGGTGCCCGGCTCCAGGGCCACGAACGCCGGGTCGATCACGGGCTGGCCGTTCCTGAGGTACGGGCCGTCGTCCGTGCCGCCGGACGTCACGAAGTCGTACTGGCCGTTCTCGTTGGCGTCGAAGTGTGGCATCGCGACCAGCAACTGGCTCGACGACAGCGCCGACCGGTCGAACTCGGCGCCCGGGACGTCCCTGAACAGCGGTACCGTCACGTCGCCGTGTTCGCCGGGTTCGAGGACGTCGCTGACGCCGACGACGCTCTCGACGGCCTGGCCCTGGAACAGGCGGGCGTCGTGGATCGTGACGAACCCCCCGAGCGAGACGAGCACCGAATCCACCACGACGCGGTCGCCGGCGCCCGTCTGGTTGGTGAACCTGACGGTCGCCCGGTCGTGGACCGTCGCCGCGTCGGCGAACGTCTCCGCGTCGACCGCGTCCGTCAGCGACACCCCCAGGCCGCCGCCGATCAACGCGGTGTTGCTCAGGAACCTGCGCCGCGAGTGGCCGCCGTCCGTCTCGGGTCGCTGGATGTCTTGCGGGTCTCCGTTCATGGTGTTGCCTTCCACCCCTGCCGGGTTCACGTACGGCCGGAATCGAAAAGGGACTACTTACCGGCCCATTCTCCCGTAATTCCGGACCCGCCTACGATTGCTTTCGGGCCGGTGACCGTCTGCTCTCCGGTGGGTGGCCGACGGTAGTCGGATACCGGCGCGTTACCTTCCCCCTGTACCGTCGAATTCGTCCGCGACGGGCGCTGTTCTGTATTATCCGCACCGCTTCGAGACGGAGCTTTGCGGTTATACGAGTATATGTACATATGTTCATATAACCCTGACGTCCCGTGGTGGCGCACGACTTCCGGCGGTGGCGCGTGCGAGGAACGCGCGCGAGGTTCCCGCGAGCTTGCGAGCGGAGGCTCGTCAGCGCTTGTCTCTGACGGTGTTCCCGCGAACGCACGTGAGCGGGGACTCGTCGGAGCGTGCCTCCGACGGTGTCTCCGCGAACTTGCGAGCGGAGGCTCGTCAGCGCTTGTCTCTGACGGTGGACGACGTGAGCGTCCGGGTGAGCGGCGGCGCCGCGAACCCAGGCCGACCGAGGAGGCTGGGGAGGCGTGAGGCTTACCCCTAGGCGTTGCGTGCCGTCGTATCACGTCAGAGACAGCGACGCTAGCGGCACGCAACGACCAGGGATGTCCACACCCTCCCCAGCCGACTGCGTTACTCGTCGCGCCCCCGCGCCCCCACGGGCCGGCCGGGGTTCTCGGGCACCCGGGGGGCAAACAACCCCGACCCCCCCGGGGCC
>CAYTAG010000127.1:0-10091 GCA_964435625.1 uncultured Halobacteriales archaeon
GTAGTCCCAGCCGTCCATCCACTTCGAGTGGACCTGGAAGAGGTGGCCCGCCGGCGAGCGGGCGGTCTGGCCGTCCCCGACGTGGATTTTCCGGTCGGCGAGCGCGAACACGGCCAGGTGCGCCGGATGGCGCTTCTTCCCGATGTCGAGCCCGCCGACGCAGCCGTTGACCGACCACCCCTCGGACTGGGCGGCCCACCGGCCGTCCAGGCTGCGCTCGCCGTAGTCGGTGAGTCCCGAGACCGTCATCGCGGCGACGTCCTCGTCGCGGAAGTAGCCGATCTCGCTGGACCGGGGCGAGATCTGGTATTCCTGATTGAACGACTTGTCACCGCGCTTGTGTTTGATGCCGATGAGTTCGTCGAAATCCGTCCACTCTGGCCACAGGACGGTTTCGCGGTCGTAGTCCTGGATGGCGGGCTCTTCGATCCGGCCGAAGTCCGCCAGCAGTTGGCCGTCGAACGTGAAGTCCTCGTCCGTCTGGGGGGTGGTGGTGACGTGCAGCTCCCCCATCGGCCCGTTCGGGATGTCCATGATCGCGTCTTTGAAGATCCGGTTGATCTTCAGGACGAGCCCCGGGTCGAGGCCGACGTTCTGCTTGTTGTCGTCCTGGAACGGGTCGTCGACGACGACGAGGTCCGTGTGTCGCCCCCGGACCATCTGCTGGACGCTCGCCGGCGACAGTGAGACTTCGCCGTGGTCGTGCCAGGCGTACTCGGCGCGGGAATCGGCCCGTTGCTTCCGGTCCGTGACGTCGTCGAACCACGGGTTGCGGTCGATGAGTTTCTTGATGCCGTCCTTGTTTTCGAGGCCGATGTGGTACTGCGCCATCGGCTCGTTGAAGCTGAAGTAGAGGATCTCGAGGTTGGCCAGGCCGTCGGCCCAGCCGCACTCGGGGTCGGAGTCGAAGCGGTTGCGCCAGACCTGCCAGGCGACGTACGCGTAGTTGCCGGTGCTCTTGAAGTGATCTCGCGGGCCGACGACGACCGATTCATCGTTCGCCTGGAGATGCCGGCAGCGGCGGGCGACCCACTCGCCGCGGACGAACCGTTCGAACGATGCCGAAAAGACAATGTCGACGAACGCCGGGAACGACTCATAGGTCGCACGGAAGATGCCGGCCTTCGTCTCCGGGTCGATGCCGGCGTCGGCATCGGCGGTGGCGCTCATCGACAAACCCCCCAGAGACGGCCAGGGGTCGCCGGTTTCGGCAGGTTCAGAGTGGCCGTGAGTGGCCCGGCCTCCCCCCGAACGCGACGTCGCCAGGATGTGCCCACAAAACCGCAAGACTGCGGCGCGATGCCCGACTTTTTAGAGCGGTTTTTTCGATCGGCCTGAGTGATTGTGCCTGCCGATCTGCGGCCGGCTGTGCGTCCACACAGCGCCCCACAGCGTGGGTACATAGGTTGCATTGTGGGTATTTGCGGGAGATGTTCCGGGGGCTTTCCCACAAGACCTATCCGCGGGCGGGTCGTACGGCCGCCATGCTCGTTGAGATAGATCCTGAGCAACTGATCGAGAAATCGACGGACGAACGCGGCCGCCTCACGCTTGGCACGGACTGGGCCGATACCGAGGTCCGCATTCTCGTCGAGGAGGTGTAGCCCCATCAGCCGCCACCGTCCTCGAGGTTGGACTCCGCGTTCGACGCGATCGCCTCGGCGACGTGGTCCGGGACCGAGAGTTCGGTGTCGACCGAGCCCGAGTGTTCGACCTCAACCTGCTCGGGCGACTTGACGATGTTGAACTCCGCGAGTAACTGCCGCCCCTCGCGGGTGAGCCGCGGGTCGCCCGACCGCTTGCCCTTCAGGATGTGCTCGATGGCGACCGTCGCCAGCACCTCCTTGATCTCCTCGGGGTCGTCGACCGCGTCGAGCGCCTCGTCGAACGCGGCCCGTTCCCGCTCGGAGAGGTCCGACCGGAACAACTCCGAGAACGCGCCGTGCTTGAAGTTGGGGTTCGATTTGCCCACCTGGCTCCCCTCGAACGGGTGGTCCCGGCAGGGGCCGACCTCACGGTCGGTCCCCCAGCCGGCCCGCTGGAGACAGTAGTCCACGTCGTCGCGCTCGCGGCCGTGCGAGGTGGGGGTCGTCCGGTCGGACTTCGGCGCCCCGCAGATGCGGTAGCCCTTCTCCGGATGGATCGGGTGGTCCTCCTCGTCAGTGGGCGCAACCTCGCGGTCGTCGGTTGTCATTGCTGGATCGAATTGGTGTGGGGCCGTCACGGTGGTCTGCCGTTACCGCGGTGCCGTCCGCGGTCGCGACGGCCGGGACCGACGTGGGCCGGACGGCCCCGTGCGGTCGACGTCGCGGTCGTGCTCGCCGCCGAGGTGGCAGTCGGGACAGCGCTTCCGCAGGTTCTCGGGGTGGCCGTTGCCCGGGTTCTCGTCGCGGTGGTGGACGTCGACGCCGGCCTGGTCGAACGGCCGGCCACAGGTCGGGCAACGGTCGCCGGCGCGTTGGTCGTGGGTCCGGCGGCGGTGGCGGTCACGGGCGCGGGCATGGTCGTCGGTCACGGCTGGACCTCCAGGAGGAGTCGCTGGACGCACTCGCCGCACAGCGTCACGAGGTCGCCAGGGCCGTAGCCCTGTTCGGCGAGGTGGTCGCCGACGGCGGAGGTCTTGTACCACTCCTCGTTGAACTCGCCGGTGAGCGCCGGGCGGTCCTCGTGGTGCTCGTCGTCGCACCACCCGTCGCACTGGTAGGTGAAGGGCACGTCAGAGTGACCTCCGTTCACTCCACGCGAGTGCGGTCAGCGGTGGCCTCCGGGCTGGGTCGAGGAGTCGCTCGATACGCACTTCGAACTCGCTGAGGCCGATCTCGCCATCGAGGTACCGGCGGGTCTCCCGGGTAACCCTGGCGGCCGTTTGGTCGTCACGCGCGTTGTGCATAGGCGATCACTCCTGATCGTCGTCAGATTCGGACTGGGACCCCTCCGCCGTCACCAGCACGGTCTCGATGGCCTCGGGCCCCGAGACGATCATCGCGACCAGCGCGAACGTCGTCAGGGGATCCGCCCCGGCGGCAATCGCGTAAAACCCCGTCGCGACCGCCACCAACTGCGTCACCGCTTTGACAGTCTTGTAAACGCGGACCGACATGTGGCACCTGCGAGCTACCCTGCAGTTCCAGTTCGAAATTGATTCGCTCGTCGTCGAACAGTCGCGTGGATGTTTCGTGGCCATGGCATTTATCAGTCCTCCTGGGTGACCGCCCCGGACCCGGGATGCACGCCCAGCCGCTCGCGGAGTCGGCCGACCGCCGGCGCGGCTCGCTTGCCGATGCCGCGGTAGTGCTTGCGCCACCCCCAGAACCGCCAGGGGTTGACCTCGGCGTGCGCCGTGATCGCGGTGCGGGGCGTTCCATCGGGGAAGGGCTCGCGCTCGAACAGCCGGACGTGATCCTGGCGCTTGCGAAGCCAGTCCGGCGCGCCGGGGAACGGCTTCGGACCGTGGTAGCGCGCCCAGGAGGCGACCTCCGTGCGGCCGGTCCAGTCGGTCGCGACCGACGCGAGCGGTTGCGGCTCGGACCCCGCCTCGGAGAGGACGTCGAGGATAGACTCCGGCTCGAGTCCGACCGACGCGACGTGCTCGTGCTCGTGGACGCGGGACTCGGCGTACCAGTCCGCGCCGGCGAACCGGCGCGCGAGCCGATGGATGATCGGCACGAGCGCGCGCCGGAGTGGTTGCCAGGTGATGCGGTCGACGTCGCGGCCGAACGGCCCGGGGCCGGCGTACAGCCGGGCCGCCACGAGGACGGCCACGACTGCCGCGCCGACTATCCAGGTCTGATCGGCGGGTAACAGGTCGAACATGTACGGAAATGGAGTGGGTAGGGGCGTGACGTCGGTTAGGTCACGTGCGTGTGCTCCCGAAGCGTGTCGATGCCGGCGGGGGTCGCACCCGGCCCGGCCCGGTCACGTGGCCGATCCCAGGTTGTCCCCGGGGCACGGCCGTGTTCGGGGCCGGGCAGTGTTGCCGGCTCGGTCGGCGGGCAGTGGTGCCGGATCGAAGATCGAACTCGCGCGTCCACATGTCGGCCGGCGGTCGGCCGAGGTTGAGGACGAGTGACGACGACTGCGCTGATACCGATGGTACTCGTTCGCGGCGGCGCCCGCCGAAACACCGCCGGTGGCGGTCGAAGCGCCGGGTGTTCGCCAGCGCACAGCCTCGGCATCAGTGAGAGGCTTCATCGGGCTGCCCCGTCCGAGATGAACTCCCGGATGTCCTCGATTTGCTGGGTCGACCACCGACCGGACGCCCGGGCCGCCTCGGTGTTAATCCCGAGCGGGTACCCCGTGACGACCAGCTCCTCCGGGGGGGAGACGACCAGACGGTAGGTCACGCCACCGACGGTTTCGCGCAGGCAAACCCGACCGCCCGACTGGGGGCGGGCCTCGCCCTGCTCGATACACCGGCGGACGATCTCGCCGTCGAGGTGGCGGTTGTGCTCGTCGAAGCGGTCGCGGAATCGCTCCGCGAAGTGATGCGACGGCCGATAGTGCGACGGGTCCCGGGGGATGCTGGCCTCCCCGGCCGTCCCCGCGCCCGGCTCGGTGGTGTCGGTGCTCATGCGGGAACCTCCACGCGGACGGCGCGGGCGAACGCGACGGCGAGCATCTCCGTTTCCCAACTCTGGAACTCCGGCGTCCGCTTCAACTCCGTCAGTTCGTCCTCGAACTCCTGGCGATCCAGATCGTGGTCGGTGTGCTCGTCGACGTAGGCGACCAGCGGCTCAACTAAGCTCAGCAGTGCGTCCAGAGGCTTGTCGCGGTGGTCGGCTGACAGGTCGCCCCCGCAGTTGAGACACCAGCACGTCCCGAAGCGCCGGTTCGCGTCCCCGGGGGCGTGCTCCTGGCGGCCGTCCGGCGTCCGCTCGAACCACTCGTTGGTGGTCAGTTCGAGGTCCGGGACCTCCAGGCGAGCGTCGCCGGTTCGCCTGAGCACGCTGGAGTACTCGGGCCCGATGTCACGGACCCTGGTGAAGCACTCGTTGCAGAGTTCGCTGTTCTGCCAGATGGCGGTTTCGAACACGCGAACCCCACGCTCCTCGGCCCCGCCGAGGTCGAAGGGAGACTCACGGAGTTGCATCTATCGGACAAGCCCTCCGGAAGTCCGGCGGACTGTTCGGCGATCACGACGCACCCGCGGTCGCGGGCGCTTACCTGCCACGTTACGCTGGCTGTCTGATACCAATTTGCGTTCGGCCGGATTCCGGCTCATTCTGTCTCGCTCACCTCGTAGAGCCAGACGCGGCCGTCGGTCGGATCGCGCCGGCCCTCGATCACCCCGGCTTCGCGCAGGTCGGCCAGGGCCTCCTTGACGGTCGTCTCGCAGTACGGGACGGCCGGCAGGATGTCCCGGGTCGGGACGGGGCCGACCGCGTCGACGCGTCGATAGACCACCGACCGGCTGGCCGGCAGGACCCCGACCGCATCCGGGACCGACGGCGCGTCCGGGGCGTTGTACTCGGCCCCGCACCGGTCGCAGCGAAACTCGTTGTTGCTGGTCCCGCCACGGACGAACATACAGTCCTCGCACTCCGGGCAGGGTTCGAGGCCGTCAGTGGTGTTACTCGGCATCATCAGCCCCCGGAAGTTGCGCCTGTTCGGTCGTCGGAGGCTCTCCCGGCGGCGTACGTTTCTGGCCGCCTCCGTTGGTCTGGCAGTCCGGACAGAGCGGGTAGGTCCCCATGCCGGTCTCGTGGGTCCACGCCGAGCACCTGGCGCAGCACTCGGGGGCGCACCGGTCGCAGTATATCTCGCTACCGTAGGCGTCGACCTGGGTTTCGGGGGGCGATTCGCCGCACCCCTCGCAGGGCCGTTCGTCGCCCGTCCAGCCGCCGAGGCTGTGCTGGTCGCCCG
This sequence comes from uncultured Halobacteriales archaeon, assembly GCA_964435625.1. Lineage (GTDB taxonomy): Archaea > Halobacteriota > Halobacteria > Halobacteriales > PXRE01 > PXRE01. Next base: position 5,863 of record CAYTAG010000127.1, read on the forward strand.
GGTTACTGCCGGCGTGGTCCAGCCGCTCGATTGCCCCCGACAGCCACGCCATCTGCTCGCCGATGCCGTCGGCGTCGATCTCCTCGAACAGGAACCGCGGCCGGAGCGGGAACGTCACGCCCTCGTTGGGGTTGCCGGTCATGCGGGCGATGCCGTTCTCGAACACTCCGCGTTCGCGGAGCGGGTCGAGGTAGTCCTGGCCGGCGAGCACGAGGAGTTGATTGGCGTCGTTTTCCCACGGGAGCGCGCCCTGTTCGCGAAATCCGGCGACCCACTTGCACAGCGTGGTGGCCACGCGGGCCGCCCACTGGTCCATCTCGGTGACGACCTCCCGGCCGTCCGGTCGGCGTTTGATGTAGGACAGGTCGACCCGGTGGTCCGGGTCCGTGGGGTCGTCGCCGAGGTCGTCGATACTCGTGTCGTAGGGCTTGAGTTTCCGCCAGTGCGGGACGACGCCGTGCTCGGCCGAGAGGATCGCCCACGGACCGGCACCGTAGTCGCTGGCCCACGCCGTAACGGTCTCGGCAAAGTCGCGCTTCGCCGCGAAGTACGTCGACGTGTAGAGGTCCTCGGCCCGCCAGGCCGGTCCCGTGTCAGCACCCGGCAGGTCGCTCATCGGTTCGCCCGGCCCGACGGCCGCGGCGTGGAGGTCCGCCGGATCGTCGGGGTCGCGTTTGGCCTTGCCGCACCCAACGAGCACGAGCGTCCCGTCGAGATAGATGTCCTCGCGGTCGGTCTCGCGGTGATCGGCGTCGGTGCCGAGTTTCGGCCCGGCGTCCCGGTCGACTGTTACCTGGGGGCCGGCGGTGTCACTCGGCATCGTTCACCCCCCGGCCAACGTCCCCGGAAACAGTTCTCTCAAACCACACGTAGTCGTCGCAGTCATCGCACCAGAGGCCGCCGGTTGTGGCGTCCTCGCCCCACTCGACGTCCCCGGAGCCGCATTCGGGGCATCGGTCGGGAGCATCCAACGTCTCGCTACTGGACATCGTCCACCCCCTTCAGCGCGGCCACGGCCTGTTCGATCACGTCGACGTCCGGGTCGGCCCGGCAGTTCTGCTCGGCGACGACGGCCTTCAGCCCCGCCTCGGTCCCGCGGGCCAGCCGCTGCTCGCCGGCGACGTCGAGGGCAACGAGGTCGCCCTGCTCGCGGGCCGCCTGGATCGACTCTTTGACGCCGGTGGCCGTGTGCGGACCGTGGGCGGCCAGGTGCAGCGCGACCTGCGACGGCGTGATCGTCGCGGCTTGCGGTGCGTCCGGCCCCCCCGTGTTGTGCTCGGTGGTTCGGAGGACCTGCTGGTAGCGGCGCTTCCGCGGTTCGGCGGGCCTACTCGCCACCGCGATCACCCCCCAGGTCGGCGATGGATAGTTGCTCCGGGTCGTCGGGGGCGCCGGCAGCGAGGCCGGCCCGTTGGCGGGCCATGTCGACGTACTCGTCGTTCAGGTCGATGCCGATGAACCGCCGCCGGAGTCGTTTGGCGACGAGGCAGGTGGTGCCGGCACCGGCGAACGGGTCGAGGACGATGCCCGGCTCCGTCTCGTCGGTGTCGCAGTCGCACCTGGATTCGAACTCGTCCGTCGGCGTCCGGCGATCCGTGACGAACTCCCGGAAATACCCACCGAGCGCGTCTTTTGCCTCGGCGGCCAGTTTGTGCTGTTCAAGATCCTCCACCCCGCCGCCGAGGGTCCGCTGGCCCCAGTCGGCGTCGTTAATGCCGACCGCCTGGATGGCCTCGAAGTGCGCGTCGGTCAGGCCGGCTTCCCTCGCCAGGTCCTGCGCCCGCCGGAGTTGGTCTCGCTCGGGGGCTTCAACGTCCCAGGGGTGGGTAATCTCGACCACCCGCTCGTACGGCGTCCCGCAGTCAGCACACACCGTTGGCGGGCAGCTCGACTTGACCGCCACCTCGGGCAGTTCTGGGGGGTAGACCGCAAAGTGAGCGTCCGGGAACGGCTTGACCGTGATTTCGAGGACGTCGCCCGGGTTCTTCCCGTTCGGATGCAGCGCGTCCCCTTTGTCCATGACGACGCTCTCGCGAGAACCGTCTTCGTCCGGCGAACCGTGACTCTGCGACCCGCTTGAGCGAAACGACGCCTCGCCCCGGCCGATACTCGTCTCCTTGTGCGGCTCGCGGATCGCGTCGAGGTCGAACCAGTAGTCGGGTTCCGGCGTCAGGTGAAACAGGAACTCCTTGTCCTCACGGAATCGGTCCTTCACTGGGTGCGGCATTGCGTTCGGCTTCGCCCACACCGCGTCCGACCGGACGATCCAGCCCGCGTCCTGGAGGGCGATGGCGACGCGATGCGGGATAAGCATCTTCTGCTTTCGCTGGTACTGCCCGTCCCGTTTCTTCACCCCAGCGTCATGTCCACTCACCCTGCCAGATTGATCACCCCACCCCGGCCGACTTGCAAACTTGTCGCCGAGGTTCAGCCACCAACTCCCGTCGGCCCGCAAAACGCGCCGGAGTTCGTCGGCCACGTCGAGCAGATCCCCGATGTACTCGTCCAGGGTGTCCTCCAGGCCGATTTGCCCCTCGACGCCGTAGTCCCGGTGGCCCCAGTACGGCGGGCTCGTCATTACGGTGTGAACCGACGATTCGGGGAGCTGCTGGCACGTCTCGACGGCGTCGCCCTGATGGACATCGTTGGTCCACGCCCCGATCCCGTCAGTCATCGCCGACCGCCTCCTGGGCGGGTGCGGAGCCAGCGGTGTAGCTCGTCACGTCGACGCTATAGCCGAGGTCGTTCGGGTCGACGGCGGGCGCCTCGTCGTGGACCCACTCCAGGACGCCGTCGTCCACCCCGTCCAGGTCGACGCGCAACTGTTTCTGGCCGTGGGCTCGCCCGTACTCGAACCCCGGCTCACCGCCGAGTGCTTCCATGAGGTCGTAGGCGTACTGGTCGGAGATGCTGTAGCTGTCGTCGCTATACTTCTCGATTACACCCTGGACGTCGCGGTAGGTCAGCCCCTTGCGGCGGGAGTTGTGCGCCACCGCGAACGCGGCGGCGAAGCCCTGGAGGTACAGTTCGCGCTCCGGGCGGGTCAGGTCGTCCCAGACATCCAGCGACTCCCGCTGGGCCTCCGAGATGTACAGTTCGTCATTGCCCGGATGCTGCGTGTAGCCGGTTTGCTCGATCACCGGCTTGCAGTACGCCGCGACGACCTCGTCGGCCTCGCCGGCGACCTCGGCGATGTCCCGCTCAAGATCCTGCTCGTGGAACGTGTCGGTCCCGGTTAGTTTGTCCGCAATCTCGATGACGTGCCGCGGCTCGACGTCGACCCCGCCAGTGGGACCACCGCCGTCCGCTGTTGAAAGGGAGTCCGAGTCGGCCGACCCCCCGTTTTCAACGCCGTCGGCCGTGGTCCCAGTGGCGGTCCCACCGGTGACCAGCCGCTGGACGTCGTCGAGGACCCGCCGCGCCCGCCCGCCATCGCAGTAAGCGTCCAGCGCGGCCGCCAGCGCCCGCCCGTACGAGCGAGCGTCGTGCTCGTCGGCGAAGATGGCGAAGCGCTCCTTGAGGTCGGCGTTGATCCGGTGGTTCAGCTTCCGCGTCTCGCCCTGGTACCGCGTGGTACCAACGGCCGACGCTGTTGAAGAAGAAAGCCCGCCCAGGTCCGTGTGCTCCCGGAGCAACGCCTCGGCCTCCGCGGCGAGGCCGTCCTCGTCGAGCCACTCCCGCATCGCGCGCTCCATCTCGAACCGGAGGTACGGGCCCTCAGCACCGTGTTTCTCGGCGACGAACGTCTCGAACCGCTCCCACACGGACACCGGGGCGCGCCAGCCCAGTTGGGCCCGGTCGACGGTCACGCCGCACCACCCCGCCGTTCAACAGCCCGCGCCGGTGGTACCGCGGCGGGACCACGCCGGGGCGGCCGTGTTACCGGCGTGGTGTGTGTGGTGCGTGTTTGGGACCAGTAAGTAGTAGTGTTGAAAGCGTTCTCCGACCCCGGCGTGGTGCCGCCGGGGGTAGCGTCCTCGCCCCGTCCGGCGGTTTCGGCCTCGGCGGCGGCGGCCCCCGGGGGGCGGGGGGCCACACCCCCACGGCGTTCTTCTTCAACGACTGCGGCCGTGGTCCCACGGCGGCACCGCGTTGAACCGACGCCGCCACCATCGGTATAGCGGCATGTGGTGTAACTGCCAGCGCAGTGAGGGTAAGAACCCGTTACCAGGGCCCCCCCACTACGTTGGATTGTGAGGATATTGGAGTAAGCCAAGGGCCGGATTTGA
>CAYTAG010000128.1:0-10065 GCA_964435625.1 uncultured Halobacteriales archaeon
CGAGCGCGTCCGCGACGTGGACCGCCGAGAGGCCGACGCCGCCACAGCCGTGGACGGCCACCCAGTCGCCGGGGGTGACGTCGGCGCGGTGGGCCAGCGCGTGGAACGCTGTCACGAACCGACAGCCCAGCCCGGCCATGTCGACCGGGTCGACGCCGTCGGGCAGCCGGACGGCGTTGAAGTCCGCCGCCCGGACCGGGAACTCCTCGGCGAACGCGCCCGGGGCCGCGCCGGTGAACCCCAGCGGGATCAGCCCCTCGCAGACGTTCGCGTGGCCCGTCCGACAGAGGTGGCAGGTGCCGTCCGCGAGGGTGAACGGGACCGCGACGCGGTCGCCTTCCCGGAGTCGTTCGACGTCCTCGCCGACCGCCGCGACGGTGCCCGCGGGTTCGTGCCCGAGGATCTGGCCCTCGGGGACGTCGACGCCGACCCACCCCCAGTCGCCCTGCCAGGCGTGCCAGTCGCTCCGGCAGATGCCGCAGGCTTCCGTCTCGACGACGACTCCCTCGGGGTCGGGTTCGGGCCGGTCGACCTCCCGGACCGACAGCGGCTCGCCGTGCTCGGTGAGTACTGCCGCGCGCATGGGACTTGGTTTCCCGCACCGCGCTAAATAGGTACGGACGTCGAACCCCGTCGGCGTCGTTCCCGACCGACTTCGAGCGCCACACAGGATTAAGTGCCCGGAGAGCAATTCATCCGACGATGACCGAACGCGGCGAGGACACCTCCATCGACCTCCCCGCGATCAGGCAGGTCCTCGAGACGGCCCCGGTTCGGCTCGCCGTCCTCTACGGGAGCCAGGCCCGCGGGGAGGCGACCGCCAGCAGTGACGTCGATCTCGCGGTCGCGTTCGAAGAGATTCCACCGGAGGAACTTACGCGAGCACGGTTGGCGCTCGTCGAGCGACTGACCGCTGCACTGAACACCGACGACGTCGACGTCGTGCCGCTTTCCGGCCTTTCCCCGGAGCTACGGCACGAGATCCGTGAGGATGGGATCGTCCTCGTTGGATCGGCTGACGATCTCGACGCGTACCCCGCCCGCGAACCTGCGACTTCGCACGAGGAGCGCCTAGACGCGTTCGACGAACTGCTCGCGGAGATGGAACGGGTCGTCTGAATGGACGACCGAACTGAACGCCGAGTGCTCGAAAAGGCGAAGTACGTCCAGCAAGCGGTGACGATGTTGGCGGCAAAGCGGGACGCGCTCTCGTTGGAGACGTATAGCTAGTGGCGGCTATGTTGGCGAGCCTGACCGTTGCTACTGACGTCGCCGGCGGACCGCTGGTTCGACTGTTCGAACGACGGTAGCTACCTCCGCCAAGACACAACCGGAAACCCGTGGTCCAGCGTTGCCGAACCTTCATGATTCGTCCGGCCCCGTGAACGGACGTGACCGCTATCGCCGGAGTCGGGGGATACGTCCCCCTGTACCGAATCGAACGCGAGGAGATCGCACGCCAGCACGGCGGGTCCGCGAGCGGAGAGACCGCCGTAGCCGCCCGTGACGAGACGCCGGTGACGATGGCAAGCGAGGCCGCCGGCAACGCGCTCGCCCGCGCCGACCTGGCGGGCGCGGACCTCGACGCCGTCTTCGCGGCGAGCGTCACCGACCCCCTCGCGGAGCACGGCATCGCCGCCCACGTCGCCTACCGCCACGGCGCCGAGGGCGACGTGCGGACGGGCGACTTCCGGGGGTCGCCGCGGGCCGCGACGGACGCGCTCGCGGCGGGACGGCACTTCGTCGCCGCCACGGGCGGGACCGCGCTCGTCGTCGGCGCGGACGCGATGCCAGTCGAACCGGGCCACGACGACGAACCGTACTCCGGGGCCGCCGCTGGCGCCGTCGCCCTGGCCGAGTCCGACGACCCCGCCGCGAAGATCCACGGCGTCGGCGCGAACACCACGGGCTTCGTCGAGCGCCACCGCGAACACGGCGAACCGGCCGAGGCGGGCGACCGTCGCGTCGAATCCGAGATGGGGTTCGGCGGCGCCGTCCCCGGTGCGGTCGAGCGCGCGCTCGCGGCGGCCCCGGCCGGGCCGGAGGCGGCCGTCGTCGCGGCGCCCGACCAGCCGACGGCCGCGGGCGCCGTCTCGGAGTTCCCCGGCGACGTCGAGCACGTCAGCACCTTCGACCGGGTGGGGTACGCCGGGACGGCGACGTTCTTCCTCGACCTGGCGCACCTGCTGGAGTCGGCCGAGGCGGACACGACCGCGGTCGCGGTCGCCTACGGCGCCGGCGGCGCAGACGCCGTGGCGCTGACGGTCCGGGACGGCGCCCCTGGGCGGGCGGAGACGACAGACGCCACGACCGTCGCGGAGCAACTGGACGCCGGCGAGTACGTCACCTACGCCGAGCACCTCAGGTACCGCGAACGCCCGGAGTACGAGGGGGTGACGGCCGAATGAGCGGTATCCGCTACACGCGTGATCGTCGGCAGAACCACCGACTCGTCGCGTTCGAGTGCCGGGATTGCGGATGGGTGTCCTACCCCGAGCGGCGGCGGACTTGCAAGCGCTGCGGGACGGCGCCGGCCGAGTTCGAGGAGGTGCAACTGGCCGAGCGCGGCGAGGTGCAGACCTACGTCGTCCAGGCGCGCCTGCCCGAGGAGTTCGAGACGCCCCAGCCGGTGGCCGTCGTGGACGTCCCCCAGGCCGACGGCGAGGGCGAACCGGCGAGGGTGTACGGCCTCCTGACGGAGACGGACGGCGAGGACCTCGAAGTCGGCCGGGAGGTCGAAGCCCGGTTCCGCGAACTGTTCACCGTCGGCGAGCGCCCCGTTTACTCGTTCAAGTTCGCGCCCCCGCGCGCGGAGAGAATTGAATCGAATAAAGACGCCGAAGGGGCGGAGGCCGACCGATGACCCGCGACGCCTACGTCCTCGGCCGCGGGATGATCGACTTCGGGGAGCGCTACGAGGATTCGTTCGACGACCTGCTGGAGGAGGCCTACCTCGCGTTGCTGGAGGACGTGGACGTCGGCCCCGAGGACGTAGACGCCGCCTGGTACGGCACGCTGGACGTTGCCGACGAGGGGATGTCCGGGGCCGCAGTTGCCCACGCCACCGGCCTGTTCGAGACGCCGATCACCCAGGTCGTCAACGCCTGCGCGACCGGCAGCGACGCCGTCCGAAACGCCGTCCTCGCGGTGAAGTCGGGGTCGGTCGACTGTGCGCTGGTGATCGGCGCCGAGAAGATGCGCGACACGGCGGAGGGCCTGATCTCGCTGGCGGCCGAGAAGCGCGTCTGGCGCGGCCGCGGCGTCACCATGCCCGCGTTCTTCGGGATGCGGGCGACCCGCCACATGGAGGAGTACGGGACGACCCGCGAGCAGATCGCGGAGGTCAGCGTCAAGAACCACCGCCACGGGTCGATGTACCCCCACGCCCACTACAAGTTCGAGTGCTCGGTCGACGACGTGCTGGCGTCGACGACGATCAGCGAACCGCTGAACCTCTACGACTGCTGTCCGGTGACCGACGGGGCGGCGGCCGTCCTCGTCGGGACCGAGGACCTCGCCCGCGAGCACGCCCCCGAGCGCGTCCGCGTGGCCGGGACGGGCCTCTCGTCGGACTCGTTCGTCCGCGGAAACGACGCCTCGCTGACGCACTTCCCGGCCACCCGCGACGCCGCCAGTCGGGCCTACGAGACGTCCGGTTACGGTCCCGGGGACGTCGACGTCGCGGAGGTCCACGACTGCTTCTCGATCACCGAACTGGTCACCTACGAGGACCTGGGCTTCTGCGACGTGGGCGAAGGCGGCCGGTTCGTCGAGGAGGGCCGGGCCGACCTCGACGGCGAGGTAGCCGTCAATCCCAGCGGCGGCCTGCTGGCGAAGGGCCACCCCATCGGCGCGACCGGGGTGGCGCAGGTCGCCGAGATTTACGAGCAGTTGATCGGCGCGGCCGACGACGTCCAGGTCGACGGTGCGGAGGTCGGTCTCCAGCACAACATCGGCGTCGGCCGGAACGCAACCGGGAGCGTCTCCTGCGTCAACATTCTGGAGCGGGTCTGAATGTCGCGGCGCACGCCCGCCGGCAGGTCGCCGGCACCGAAAAGACGAGGGAGCGGCCGGGCGTACGGGGAGCCATGAGTGACGGCTACACGGGGGCGGACCTGTTCGTCGACGCACTCCAGCAATACGGCGTCGAGTACGTCTTCGGCAACCCCGGGACGACGGAGTTGCCGGTGCTGGAGGCGCTGGCCGACAGCGACCTGGAGTACGTGCTCGGCCTCCACGAGGACGTTTCCGTCGGGATGGCGGCCGGCTACGCCCAGACCCGGCGGTACCACGCCCACCACGACGACGTTCTCCCGGTCGGGGTCGTCAACCTCCACACCGCACCAGGGACGGCACACGGCCTGGGCAACCTGCTGGACGCGAAGTTCACGGGCGCGCCGCTGGTCGTCACGGCCGGCCACCACGCCACGGACTTCCGCCACGAGGAACCGATCCTCTCGGGGGACCTCGTGGAACTGACCGACCAGTTCTGCAAGTGGTCCGCCGAGGTGCTCGACGTGGAGGCGCTCCCGACCATGCTCCGGCGGGCGTTCCGGGTCGCGATGACGCCGCCGACGGGACCGGTGTTCCTGGGCCTGCCGATGGACGTGACCATGGCCGAGACCGACGCCGATCCCGAACGACTGGGCGAGATTCCGAACGCTGGGCGGGGGGCCCCCGGCCAGATCGAACGCGCGGCGGACCTGCTCGTGGAGGCGGAGGGCGCGGTGCTGGTCGTCGGCGACGGGATCGCCCGCTCCGGAGTCGACGCGGTCGAGGCGGCCGTCGACCTCGCGGAGACGGCCGGGATGCGCGTCCACGGCGAGATTCTCGCAAGCGAGGTCGACTTCCCGACGGGCCACGAGCAGTGGGTCTCGTACGTCCCACCGGACGAGGACCTCGCGGCGACGATCATGAGCACCGACGTGCTGGTGCTGGCGGGTACCTCGACGAACACCACGTTGACGGCCCACGACCGCGAGTTGGTGAGCGAGGACACCACCTGCGTCCACCTCGGCGCCGACGCCTGGCAACTCGGCAAGAACCAGCCCGCCGACGCGGCCGTCCTGGGGGATCCCGGCCTCGTCATGTCCGAACTCGCGGAGCGCGTGGGCGACCGGATCGACGACGAGACCGTCGAACGCCGCCTGGAGAACGTGGACGTGTTCAAGGGGATGGCCGCCCAGCAGATGGAAGCGATGGGCGAGGACGAGAAACCCGACGACCCCCGTGCGTCGAAGGCCGAACTCGTCGACGCGATGGAGGCCGTCGCCGGGGACGCCTACGTCGTCGACGAGGGGGTCACCTCGAAGTACGCGATGCTCACCCGCTGGGAGTTCGCCCCCGAGCAGTACGTCTCGAACAAGGGCGGGGGCCTGGGCTACGGCCTCCCCGCCTCGGTCGGGGCCGCGATGGCCGAGTCCGACCGGACCGACCGGGAACCGCGGAACGTCGTGGGCTTCGTCGGCGACGGCTCGTACCTGTACTACCCGCAGACGATGTACTCGGCCGCCCGCCACGACGTCGACCTCACAGTTGTAATCCCGGACAACCGCAACTACCGCATCCTCAAGGACAACACGCTGGATATCTTCGGCGGCGACGAGGACGACCACGAGTTCGTCGGGATGGACTTCGACCCGCCGGTGGACCTCCCCGCGAATGCCGAGAGCCACGGCGCCGAGGGACGACTGGTCGAGCGCCCCGGCGAAATCGAGGACGCGCTGGCGGCGGCAATGGCGCAGGATGGGCCAGTGGTACTGGACGTGCTGGTCCACGACTGATAGCGCTTCGTTGAGGTCGTTACTATCGGGCTCGTTAAATCAGGAAATCTACCGACCTCGGCGTCCTCGGCGTAATGCGTAAAGGACGCCAGTATTATCGCTGATATATACGGTTTCGTCGCTGACCGCGGCGGCCCCACGTATGTTATTTCCGGTACTGAACTTCCACCTCTCGTCTCCGTTCGATGCTGCGAGAGCGTATAGATTCCCGTCTAATGAAGTAATGAAAATAGTATCATCGTCGGCGACAGGCGGAGCATCTATCCTGTTGCCAGTCGAAACTTCCCAGTCGATGCTACCATCGTTTGGGTCAATACTGTATATGTTGTTTTCACTGCAAACGAAAATGTTGCCCTGAGATACGGTCGGCCCGTTCGTAATGTGGCCTCCGATCGTGGTGGTCCACTTGATTTCCCCGGTCGTTCTATCGACAGCGAACAGGTTGCCTCGAACAGTTCCGACGTATACAGTATCCGTCGTTACGGCCGGTCGACTGATGATGTCCTCATCGATCTTTCGCGCCCAGTTGAGTTCTCCCGTCTCGGTATCCAGGGAGTACATCGTTCCGTCGTCTTCTGTGCCGATGAATACTGTTCCGTCCAGTATTGCTGGTGGGGCTCCAAACGAGACGTCTTTATCTGGCCGGTACTCCCATCGTAGGTCCCCGGAGAGAGCATCAAATGCATGAACTCCGTTCCCACCGACGTACACGGTTCCACTATCGAAGACGGGAGCAGTACCTTTGATTCTGCCAATCCTCCGTTTCCACGTCGTTTCTCCGTTAGAAATATCGATTGCATAAAGTTTGGCCGGGGGGGCCCCGAGCTGATGACTCTCTGAAACGTAAAGGCGCCCGTCGCCGAGTGCCATGGTCTCCGAGATGGCCATCTCGGTGTCGGATCTCCAGGTTGGGGTTCGAGAATCCAGTTCGATTGCTCGAACCGAGTTGCTGCCGGCGGCGAAAACATACCCCTGGTGGAGAAGGAGGTCACTTCGAGTTTCTATACCGATGTCCGTGGACCACTGCACTCTCTTAGACTCATCTTCTCCGGTTTCACTGGGTTGTGTCGACGAGGACGGTCGGGACGTATCGCTTTCAGGTTCGTCTGTTGACGTAGATGGGTCTTGCCGTTCAATGCAACCAGCAATTGTAGCGATATTGCACACTGCGAGAGTATGGAGCAGTTCGCGTCGAGATAGGATGGCGGGGGTCATCCATACATTTCTTTATTAAGGGGGCACATATGCCTTATGTACAATTGTGCAAAATACACCAAATATCTATATATTCAATAGTCAATTTCGGAGTTGGATTTTCAGGTAGCAAGGAATTCAACGGAGCTACAGATGGGATTAGCAGGGAACCGCCTGTTCTCACGCAGGACGAACCCTGGTTCGTGGTTTCTCACAGGGCAAAGCTTCGTCCACCAGCGCGTGAGCAACGCGCGCGAGGGGGGTCGTCGGAGCTTGTTCCGACGGTGTCTCCGGCGTGCCGGAGGTTCGGGAGAACTTGTTCCTCCGGCGTTCCCGCGAGTGAAACGAGCGGGAGCCAGCGAGAAGCTTCGCTCTCGCCAGGCACGTGACCGAAGCCCGCCGGGGCTTTCGAGGGGAAATGCCAGCGCGGGTGCATCCATTTAGCCGTCGACATCCTGCACATGCGATTCCGTTTGGCTTTCAGTCTTGTCTGGGAAGAGAACATCCCACACTCGTCGGGGTGGTCGCTACCTATGGCACACAACCCCAACAAGTGCAGCAGCGGCACAAGCAATCTTCGAGGTCCGAACAGCATCTATAGCGCTTGCAGCAGTCCTCCATTTCGAGAGTATTGAGCCCGGAGTCGATGTGGAAGCGGACCTTCTGCGGGTCAACGTCAAGCGAAGCTAACTCTTCGTCTTCCAGCAGGTCGACGAGCGGGACCGTTCCCGAAACGTCAGACACGTCGAGCGGGCCATCAACGTCCGGCACAGGACCGGAACGCGCCGATGCCGTACTGACGAGACCACCGGTGATCACAGCCGCGGTACCGAACTCGCGTAAGATGGTTCGTCGTTTCATCCGAACACCATATCCGAGTTCCGATGGCGATATTAACTATTTCCAAATAATGTTGATTAAAAATATATCGTAATAAATATAGCTGCTGGATCACGTCGAGGTGCGTACCGGTGCTGGAAGTGTTGGAGCTTTCGGGAACCAGCGTCGTCATACTTCGAACGTGTTCACCTGGGGACCGACGAGCGTCGCGGCAACGCCTGCGAGGAGGATCCAGAGTGCCTGCCGGACAACCGCCACTTGCTGTCCGCCTTCGTCAACCGGCCGGGCAGACGAGCGGACAGCGCTACTCGCCCCATTCCGCCGGCAACCTCTGCGAGGTACAGGATCGTCCGAGCATCGCGTCGCCTGCCAGGTACGGGCGAACTGGGATCATGGCTGTTCCGTGCCGGGTGGCCACGTCGCCTCCGGATGTGGCGAACAGACCAGTGATCCGCTCGTGGAACGGGTCAGGGTTGCTCGACCCACAGTCGTTCGCCTTCGGCGGTCTCAGGGAACACCTTCCCGGGGTTGAGGGTGTCGTTGGGGTCCAGCGCGCGCTTGATCCGGCGCATCGCCTCGACGGTGGCCTCGCCGTGTTCGGCGACCAGGTACTCGCGCTTGCCGGTCCCGACGCCGTGTTCGCCGGTCGAGGTGCCGTCGAGGGCCAGGGCTTTCTCGACGATCTCCTTGGAGGCCTCGTTGCCCCGCCGGACTTCCTCGGGGTCGGACTCGTCGACGAGGACGGTGTAGTGGAGGTTGCCGTCGCCGGCGTGGCCGAAACACGGGACCAGGAGGTCGTACTCGTCCGCAATCGACCCGACGTACCGGACCATCTCGGGGTACGCGCTGATCGGGACGGTCACGTCGCCCGGCACGGTGAACGTGAGGTCGGGATCCCAGCTCTCGACGGCGAAGGCGAGGTCCTTGCGCGCCCCCCAGAGGTCGTCCATCCCCTCGTCGTTCGGGGCCACCTCGAACGCCCGGAGGTCGTGGGCCTCCAGGACCGTCCGACAGAAGTCGATCTCCTCGTCGACGCCGTGGTCGGCGTGGAACTCCAGGAACACCATCGGGACGTCCGGCAGGTCCGTCCCGGAGTAGGCGTTGGCCATCCTCGCGCTGGTCGAGTCGATCAGTTCGATCTTGGCGACGTCGACGCCCGAGCGGACGGCGTCGAAGACGGCCTCGGCGGCGTCGTCCAGCGTCGGGAACAGCGCCCGGCCGCCGTAGATCTGCTCTGGCCGGCCCGCGAGTTCCAGCGTCGCCCGCGTGACGACCGCGAGGGTCCCCTCGCTGCCGACCAGCAGGTCCGTCAGGTTGTAGCCGCTGGAGGTCTTGACGGCCTTGCTGCCCGCCTCGATCACCGTGCCGTCGGCCAGCACCGCCTCGACCTCCAGCACCCAGTCGGCCACCTCGCCGTACTTGACCGTCTGCATCCCGCTGGCGTCGTTGGCGATCATCCCCCCGACCGTCGATATGTTCCCCGAGGACGGCAACGGTGGGAAGAACAGACCGTGGTCGGCGACGGCCTCCTCGACGGCCGATCCGAACGCACCCGGTTCGACGTCGACCTGGAAGTCCCCGGGCCGGACGTCCAGCACGTCGTTCATCCGGGTCAAATCGAGGCTGATCCCCGCGTGCACGGGTGCGGCGTTGGCCTCCAGGCTGGTTCCGGCGGCGTAGGGGGTCACGGGCACGCGGCGCTCGTCCGCGGCCGCGAGGACGGCCGAGACGTCCTCGGTAGAGTGGGGGTAGACCACCGCGTCCGGCGTGGTCCGCTGGTCGTCGGGCGTCCCCCAGTCGCCGTCGTGGTTCTCGCGGTCGGAGTCGCCGAGGGACACCTCGCCCTCCAGCGCGAGGTCCGGGAGGAACGAACAGTCGTGAGTCATGTGACAGACGTGGGCACACCGGCGTATTAAGACTCGGGGGCCGGCAGGGGTCCAGGAGTGAGAGTGTCAGTCGAGGTTATCTGAATATATGCACATATTCTCATATATGCTCGGTCCTCGTGGGTGCGACGGTTTCGAGAGTGGGGTCGGGCAAGGGAAGCAAGTACGAGATGAAATTTCCAGGGGGCAGGTACGAGGTGAAGGTTTCACGGAGGAGACCAGCGGCACGCAACGCCTAGGGGTCACTCTCACACCTCCCCAACCGCGGGGGGCGGCCCGAGCGCCGCCCCCGGCCCACCGTCGGAGACAAGCTCCGACGAGCCCCCGTTCGCACGGCTCACGGGGACACCGTCAGAGGCAAG
>CAYTAG010000129.1:0-10035 GCA_964435625.1 uncultured Halobacteriales archaeon
GAGTTCGATGACCCCCTCGACCGCGGACTGGGCGTAGGTCTCGGCGACGTAGCGTTTGGTCATCACGTCGTGGACGCGCGTACACCCGGGGTCCAGGTCGACCTCGAAGTCCCCCGAGACGATCTGTTTCCAGCCCTTCTGGCCCTCGAAGAGGTTCTTCGGCCCCTCCATCCCGTTTTTCGCGAGCAGGCAGGCGTAGACCGCGTTGCGCGCGGCGTTGGCCGAGGCGATGCCCTTCCACTCGTTGATGCCGCCCGTCCGGGTGACCCGGAGGGCGTTGTGTGCGGTCCCGGCGATGCCGATGGCGTCGCGGGTCGCCTCGTGGGTCAAATCCAGCATCTTCGCGGTGCCGCAGGCCGCCGAGACGACGGTGTGGGTGACGTGGTCCCAGCCCCTGTCGCGGACGGGCGCGTTCCAGGCGAGTTCCCCCTGGACCTCGTAGGCGACGCCGACCCCCTCCAGCACTTCCTTCCCGGAGGCGCCGACGTACTCGCCCGCGGCGATCACGGCGCCGATGTTGTCGCTGGGGTGTGGCGTCTCGCCCGGCGCAAGGTACGAGTCCATGAAGTCCAGGTAGCGGGTCAGGGCCGTGTTGTGCATCGCCGCGCCGACCGGGGAGGCCCAGGCGTCCCGCCCCCACAGCAGGCAGGCGTCCCCGGGGTTGGCCTCCCGGACCGTCTCGTAGACCGCCTCCACCGGTTCGTGGCCCAGGGCGCCGATCCCGATCCCCAGCGAGTCGAGGACGCGCTTTTTCAGTTCCTCAACCGTCTCCCCCGAGAACTCGTCGTAGTCGACCGTCCGGACGAACCGCGCCAGTTCGTCGGTCGTGGTCATGGGTACCACTAGGCAGGGCAGGCGTAAACAGGTTGGCCCGGCAGCGGTCGAGCGCCGACCCCTCCAGCGTTCCCGCCTCGCTGGCGGTACGTCGACGGGCCCGGCCGACTACCCCGTGGTCTGGCTGTACTTCTCGACCCACTCCTGCAGGGTGATGCCCATCGTCGCCCGGGTGATGGCGTTGCTGGAGGCGGAGTTGGCGCTCTTGACGAGTTCGGCCTCCAGCGTCCGCTTTGGCACTTCCCCCAGGAAGTGTGGGATGGCCCGCTGGACGGCGAGCGGGCACCCGACCTCGTGGGCCAGCGCGTACCCGGAGATGGAGTGGGGAATCTCCTCGCTGGCGTAGGTGGGGTCGGGGTCGACCAGTTCGTCGTCGACGTGGTCGACGTACTCGTAGCACTTGCCGACGTCGTGTAGCAGGCAGGCCGCCACGACCACGTCGAGGTCGGGGTCGGCACCGTGGAAGTCCCGCTGGAATTCGGCGGACTCGATTGCGATCTTCGTCACTCCGCGGACGTGCTCGACGTTGTCGACCTCGTGGATGTTCCAGGCGTAGGGAACGTCGTGGACGTCCCGCCACCCGCCGCGTTCGAGACCGAGCACCCACGCCTCGATCACTTTCTCGCGGAGGCCGTCGCTCTCGACGCGGTCGAGTTCGGGGAACGCCTCCCGGACCTGGGACTCGTGATCAGAACTGGGCATGGTGTCCCGGTCGGGACCGCGCAACGTAATCGTTCCCCTCCCGATGGCGCTGTGTCCCTCGGATTCCCCGGGCGGCGCGGACCGGACGTCGGCGCGCGAGCGCAGTCATCGGGCCAGCGCGTGAACCGAACCGGCCAGCGTCCCGACGTACAGCGCGTCCCCGACGGCAGCGAGGCGGCCCGTCGCGCCCGGGAACTCGGTGCGCCACAGGACGTCGCCGGACGCCGCGTCGAGGGCGACGACGGGCCCACTCTCGTCGTAGGTCCCCGCGAACACGGCGTCGCCAGCGGTGATCGGCGGAGTTACGCCGTAGTCGGTCGGATACCGCCAGACCACGTCGCCGGTCGAGTGGTCCAACGCGACGACGGACCCCTCCGAGGAGTCGCCCGTCCAGGTCCCCGCCCCGACGTAGGCGGCGTCCCCGGTAATGGCGGCCGGGGAGACGAGGTCCCCCAGCGGGCGGGATCGCCATCGCAACTCCCCCGCCGCAGGGTCGTACGCCCGGGCCCGTTGTGAGGGGTCCTGGGGGTCCCGTGCCCCGACGATGACGGCGTCGGCGGTCACCGTCGGCGCGGACCCCGTCAGCGGCGGCTCCTGCTGCCAGTCGACCCGAGGACCTCCGTTCACGAGCGCCCCGACGGCTTCCCGGGGCTTCAGCGCCGCCAACTGCCCAGGACCGGTCGCGTACAGTTCGTCCTCGGTGAGTGCGACGTTCGCCCAGCCACGACCGGGCATCGTCTTCGCCCACCGGAGCGCTCCCGAGTCCGGAGAGCGAGCCTCCACGCGGGCGTCGAGACCGACGTACAGCGTGTCCCCGCCGACGTGGAGGGAGTTGCCGACCTGGGAGTTCGCCTGCGATTGCCACCGCTGGTCGCCGCTCTCGACGTCGAGCGCGGTCAGGGTGGGCTTGCCATCTCCCAGCGCGAACACGGTGTCGCCGTCGACACACAGGACCCCCGCCGGAGCCGGTGCCCGCCAGCGCTCGGTTCCATCCGTCACGTCGAGCGCGACGGTGCCGTCGTCGCCGCCAGCGAACACCGTCCCGTCGGCCACCACGAGCGCCTTCACTCCCGGGGCGCTCGCAGACCACGCTTCCGTCGGGGGACTGTGGGGCGGGTCGGCGTGGGGATTGTGGGCGGTGTTTCGGGTGCCGTAAAAGCGCATCGGCCAGGTTCCTGCCGCTGGTTCGCTGGTTTCGAATCGGGGCGATCTGTGGGTGCCGACCCCGACTGCAGCACTGCCAGCGACGACGGCGCCCGCGAGGGCTCGACGGCGGGTGAGGGAGGGCAGGTCCATTGGCGGAAGGTACGTACTACCGGGTCACTTGCGCTTTACGGCGCGTTCGCGGAATCCCTCGTGGATCCGGACCGTATCCATCAGTATCCCTCGGCGTCGACCTCGTCCTTCTGGACCGTCTCCTGGCCGATCAGCCGCGGCCGCTTCTCGACCGCGAGGAAGTTGTCGACGTCCTCGCGGGCCTTCGCGGCGATTTCTCTGGTGGGATCGTAGTCGCGGCTCCCCGGACTTCCCAGCGCCGCGTGGAGGTCCTCCAGCGTCTCGAAGTACAGTTCCGCGACCCCGTCGAACTCGGCGTTGTCGGGGTCCGTGGGGTAGACCGTGTGATACCGCACCACGCCCTCGATGTCCCTCGCCAGCGGGGAGTGCTCGTTCTCCCAGTACTCGCGGAACTCCTCGTGGCTCATCCCGTCCTGGCGGACGAGGAACGCCGAGTGCTTGTAGAGGCCGTCGGTGTCACCGTACCCCGTACGGTTGTTCGCGGAGGTTCGCTCCGCGGTGTCCCCGCCGACCTCGTCCTTCCGGACGACCTCCTCTCCGATGAACCGTGGCCGCTGTTCGATGGCGAGGAAGTTGTCGACGTCCTCGCGGGCCTTCGCGGCGACCTCTTTGGTGGGATCGTAGTCGCGGCTCCCCGGACTGCCGAGCGCGTCGTGGAGGTCGTCGAGATCCTCGAAGTACAGTTCCGCGATGCCGTCGAACTCGGCGTTGTCGGGGTCGGCCGGCAGGACGGTGTGGTACCGGACCACGCCCTCGATGTCGCGGGCGATGGGCGTGTGGTTGGTCTGCCAGTAGTCGACGAACTCCTCGTGGGTCATGCCCTCCTGGCGGACCAGCAGGGCGATGTGCTTGTACATGTCCGGACGGTCGCCGCCGTCGGCCTTAAAACCCGCCGAGGTGGCGCCGGCGCCCCGATTGGCTGCCGGGGACGCCGGGCCGGTCAGCCGGGCTTACCGACCGGTTGCCGCCGCCGGCCACCGGTCCAGCGGCGGCGAGGCCGGATCGTCGCCGCCCGGGACCGCGTCGGATAGTTTTCCGGATCCGTTCGAGCGAAATCCAACGACGGCAAACTGTTGAACGACCGGTAATTAGAAATTAATGGAGTTCGTAACCGCGTTCAGTGATCGGAGAACCGGCGGCGATCTGGCGGGCTGTACTCGTGGCGATTGGCGTCGGGTACGCCGTCGTCGCCTACCGCACGCTGGACGTGTGGGACGAACCAGGCGGCGAACTGTTCAGCGGCCTGGGGATGGCCATCGCGCTCGGAGCCTGGTTCGGCGTCGTCGGGCTCTCAGTCGGCGGGACCGACCAGTGGAGTCTGCTGTCGGTCTCCTCGGAGGCGTTCATCCTCCTGTTGCCGGTACTGTGGGCAGCGTTCGCCGCCCGGCGAGCGGGAGCCAACTGGTTGACCCGCCGGCGTGCGAGCCTGTTGACCGTCGGCATCGTGCTCACCGCAATCGAGTACCGGACCGCAGGGTTGGTCGTCCAGGGGACCGCCGAGTCGGTCCAGACGTTCAACCTCGAACTCGTCCTCGCGGTCACCATCCCGATGATGGTCATCTACCTCTTCAGCAGTTCGCTGATCGTGGTCGGGGTGGCGCTGCTGGTCAAGCAGATCCTGGAGTACGAGCACCTCCCCGGCGCCCCGGTCGCCGGCGTGGCCGTCGGCGTACTCGGCCCGTGGGTGAGCACCTGGCTCGCCAAACAGGTCGCCGAAATCTTCGATCCGGCGAACGCGCTGTTCGTGCTCGTGATGGGCCACGGCGTCGGGTTCGTCGGGTTCGCGCTGGCGTACGAGCGGTACGGCCTGTTCGCGGAGTCGGCCGCCGCCGGCACCGTCGGCCGCAACCGGGTGATCGCGACGATGGACGACGCGGTCGTGGTCGTCGACGACGAGCGCCGCGTGCTGGACCTCAACCCCGCGGCGAGCGAACTGTTCGATGCCTCCGTCGACGCCGTCGCGGGCCAGCCGATCCGGGCGGTCGTCGACGAGGACCTGTCGACGCTGCGGTCCTCCGACGTGGTCGACCTCGCGACGGGCATCGGCCCCCGGGAGTTCGAGCCGACCGTGTCGACGGTGACCGGCCCGGACGGCGACCACCTCGGCCACTCGGTCGTCCTCAGGGACGTCACCGAACGCCGCAACCGCGAGCAGCGGCTCGCGGTGCTCAACCGCGTCCTCCGGCACAATCTCCGCAACGAGATGAGCATCGTCTCGGGGTACGCCGACATGCTCGTCGACCGCGAGGACAACGCCGTCAACGACGACATCGCCGACGAGATCGCCGCCACGGCCAACGAACTGGTCGAACTCGGGGAGAAAGCCAGGGTCGTCGAGGAGTTGATGGCCGAACCGCCGACCACCTCCGATGAGACCGCCGTGGCTGCGGTCGCCCGGGACGTCGTCGACGACGTCAGCGAGCGCGAACCCGACTGCGCGCTCGACGTCCGGATTCCCGCCGACCTCACCGTGGGTGCGAACCCCCGGGTGCTGGGACCCATCGTCGAGAACCTGGTCGAGAACGCCGTCGAACACAACGACGCGGCCGACCCCGAGGTCGAGATCCAGGCCAGTCGCGAGCCGGGCGGGGAGACCATCACGCTGACCGTCGTCGACAACGGCCCCGGCATCCCCGAGCAGGAACGGGAAGTCCTGGAGTCCGGCGACGTCACGCCGCTGGAACACGGCAGCGGCCTCGGCCTGTGGGTCTCGAAGTGGGGCGCCAAACGGCTCGGTGGAACGCTCTCGCTGGCCGCAACCGAGCCGCGCGGGACCGTGGCGACGTTGCGGCTCCCCGAGTCGTTGCCGCCGACCGCCCAGGCCTCACTCGCGACGAGTTAGTCCCGCGGATACGGCGGCGTTTCCCGGACAAACCGGACGCTACTCGTCCGAACGGTTGGCCCGCTTTATTGGACGGTCGACGGACGGTTCGAACGCGATGCTACGAGGATCGACAGTCACGGCCGTCCTCCTCGCGGTCGCGGTCGTCGGCGCGGGTGCGTTCGTCGCCGGCCTCCCGTCGACGGAGCCGACGTCGGCGGATGCGGCGACCGACGCGCCGGCCGCCGACGGTGCAGCACTCCAGGGAGGCACCTGTGACTACCAGGCCCTGTACAACGAGACCATCGACGGCGTCGTCCAGGTGCGGACCGGCGACGGCCTCGGCTCGGGATTCGTCTACCGCCTGGAGAACGGCACGAGCTACGTGGTCACCAACCAGCACGTCGTCGGCGAACGGTCGACGGTGCTCGTGCAGTTCAGCCGCGGCGACTCGGCCGAGGGGACGGTCCTCGGCACCACCGCGCTCACGGACCTCGCGGTGGTCCGGGTCGGGTCGACGCCCGACTACGTGGAGACGCTCCCGTTCGCCGAGGACGAACCCCGGCCCGGCGAACAGGTCGCGGCGTTCGGCAGTCCGTTCGGCCTCGAAGGGACGATCACCAGCGGCATCGTCAGCGGCGTCGACCGCGAGATGCCGACCAACGAGGGAGTCAGAATCCCCAGCACCGTCCAGACGGACGCGCCGATCAACCCCGGCAACAGCGGCGGCCCGCTCGTGCGCTGTGCTGACGGCGCGGTCCTCGGCGTCAACCGCGCCGGCGGCGCCGAGGACATCGGCTTCGCCATCCCGGCCGACGTGGTCCAGCAGGTCGCCCCCGTGCTCGTCGAGGAAGGGGAGTTCGCCTACCCGTGGCTCGGAATCCAGGCGACCGACGTGAACAGCCTGATCGCCAACGCCAGCGACCTGAACGTCACCCGGGGCGTGATGGTCGTCCGGACCGTCGAGGGCTCGCCGGCGGCCGGGAACCTCCAGGGCGCCACCGGGATCGAGGAGGTCTCCGGGTTCCGGGTGCCGACCGGCGGCGACGTCGTCCTGGCGATCAACGACACGCGGGTGAACACGACCCAGGACCTGCAGTCCTATCTCCTCACGGAGACGCGGCCGGGCGACACCGTCGAACTGACGGTCCTCCGGAACGGCTCGGAGACGACCGTCGACGTCACCGTGGGCGAGCGGCCGGAGGAGGTCGGGGCCGCCGACGCGGGCGAGGATTACAGCGACCGCACCAACACGACGTCGTCGACCTCCCGGCCGGCGAGTTCGACGGTGCGCTCTGCCTGGACCGCGAAACCGCGGGCCTCGTAGAACGAGCGCCCGACCTCGTTGTCGGCCAGGACGGCGAGCCAGACGGACCCGTGGCCGGCCGCGCGGAAGGCCTCGAACAGCCGTTCGAGCAGGGCTGTTCCGTACCCCTCGCCCCACCGGTCGGGGTGGACGTAGATGCGGCTGACGACCGTTTCCGCGGGGCCGTCCTCGGTCGGACCGCCCTGCGCGAACCCCACCAGTTCCTCCTCGACCGACCCCACGCCGTCGCCGTCCGCGACGAACATCGGCCGGTCCTCGCGGTCGATTGACTGCCGGAGGTCCTCCACGTCGTACCACTGGTCGATCACCTCGTCCACGGCGTCCTCGCCGACGACGTGGTCGTGGGCCGCGTGCCAGGACTCGTGAGCGACCCGGTGGACGGCGGGCGCGTCCTCGGGGGTCGCCTGACGGATCGTCATAGCGGGGTTTCGAGGCGGCCCGAAAAGAATCCGGGGGACCCGACAGTCCGACGGGCCCCTCGCCGGTGAATCGCCCACCTTCATTACCGCGCTCCGGGAACTGCCAGTCATGTACGAGCGCGACTTCATGGAGGGGACCCGCGGGACGATGGCCGTCGACTGGGAGCAGCGCATCGACGTCGAGCGCCTGCGCGAGCAACGGCGCGAGCGCGCGCTCGAACGGATGCGCGAGGCCGAACTCGGGTCGATGCTGCTGATCGACGACCCCAACGTCCGGTACGTCACGGGCCTGGCGATGACCGGCGGCAGCGGCGCCGACCACTACACACTCCTCATGGAGGACGGCTCGACGGTCCACTGGGACACCGCGGACCACGCGAGCAACCAGCGGTTCAACTGCCCCTGGCTGGAGGACGTCCGGTACGCCTGCCCCGGACTGGGCAACGTCCCCCGCGCGTCCGGGAGCGCCTCGGCCCGCGGGTTCCTCGTCGGGACGATGGCCGAGACGGTCGTCGACGCGCTGGCGGAGTACGGCTACGAGAACGAACCGATGGGGATCGACGTGGCCAACGGCCGCCTCGTCTCCGCGTTCGAGGACCGCGGGATCGACGTCCGGGCCGAGGAGTGCAGCCAGGTCATGGAGGACGCCCGGAAGGTGAAGACCCGCGACGAGATCGAGTGCCTTCGGCAGGCCGCGGCCATCTGCGAGGCCGGCTTCCAGCGCATCACCGAGGAGGCCCGTCCCGGCAAACGGGAGTCCGAGGTCTGGGGCGACGCCGTCCGCGAACTCTGGCGCCACGGCGCCTTCGTCGGTGGCGGCTACCTCACCTCCGGGCCGAACACCTGGCCGAAACACCAGGCCAACACCACCGACCGGATGATCCGGCCGGGCGACCTGGTGTACGCGGACTTCTACAACATCGGCTACCTGGGCTACCGGTCGTGCTACTACCGCACGTTCTCCATGGGCGAACCGACCGAGTCCCAGAAGGAGGCCTACGAGACCGCGGTCGAGAACCTCTACGACGTGCTCGACCGGATCGAACCCGGCGCGACCACCGACGAAATCGCCCAGGGGTTCCCGGACATGGCGGGCGAGCACGCGGACTACTACGGCGCCGACGAGCACTGGCAGATGACCACCAACCACTGGGCGCACGGCCTGGGCCTCCAGTTGTACGAGGTGCCGCTGATCTGGCGGGGCATCTCGCCCGACCACCCCATCGAGATCGAGGAGGGCATGACGATGGCCGTCGAGACACAGGAACCCGCCGACCGGCAGGGCGTCCGCGTCGAGGAGATGGTCGTCGTGCGGGAGGACGGCGTCGAGGTCCTGAGCCAGTGGCCAGTCGAGGAGATCACGACCATCGACTACTGAGCGTCGATCCGTCCGCCGAAAGAGTATTCTCACTCGCTTACCAGTTTCCGACGAATGGTTTCCGGAACGCGAATCGCGACGATAGCCGCGAAGGCGCTCGCGGCAGTGATGGCCGTCGTGGTCGCACTCGCGCTCGTCCTCGGCGGACTCGTGGCTGCCGGGGTCGTCGATGTGGCGCCGCCGACGGTCGAGTCGGCCGACAGCGAGTGGGGCCAGGTCGACGAGAACGCGACCACCCTGCGGACCGAGGTGGTCGTCGACAACCCGAACCCGGTCGGGTTCCCGGGCGTGCTGTCGCTGGAGTACGCCGCCTCGATGAACGACGTGATGCTCGTCCGGGGCGAGGAGGGCGGCGTGGGCCTATCGTCGGGCGAGACCACCATCGAGTTGACCGACGAGATGGACAACGACCGGATCGTCGAGTGGTGGGTCGGCCACGTCAACCGCGGCGAGACCTCGCAACTGGCGATCACCGCCGAGGTGAACGGCCCGCTGGGCATCTCCGAGACGGTCCCGGTACGGGAGTCCTCGTTCGAGACCGACATGCTTGGCGGCCTCCAGGGCGACGAACGGCAGTCGTTGACCGCGAACGGTCAGGAGGTCGCCGTCCTCCACGGGACCAGCGCCTCCTGGGACCAGGCGAACGAGTCGGTCACGCCGCTCACCCTGGAGGCGACCATCGAGAACACCGAGCGCGTCCCCATCACGGTCCGCGACCTGGAGTACGACGTCGCGTTCAACGACGTCGTCCTCGCCGACGCCACGGCCACGGAGTCCTACGTCATCGCCCCCGGCGAGACCGAAACGGTCCAGTTCACCCTCGAACTCGACAGCAGCAAGATGGACGAGTGGTGGGTCTCGCACGTCCGCAACGGCGAGACGACGACCGCCACCTTCGAGACGGCCGTCACCGTCGAAGCCGCGGGCGCGTCGAGCCAGTTCGAACTGTCCCCCGTCGAGCAGACCGTCGAGACGGACGTCCTCAACGGAACCGCCAGCACCGGGATGTCCGGTGGTCGCAGTCTGAATGCGGTGGGTTTCCAATCGTGGTCCGGGCGTAGCGCTTAGGGATCGCCGGCCCGAAGTCCACGTCGATGGACGACGAAGCCCCCTCGATCACGGTGTACAGGCTCCAGGGCTGCCCGTTCTGCGAGCGGGTCGTCCGGGCCCTGAACGATCTGGGCGTCCCCTACCGCTCGCGGTTCGTCGAGGCGCTGCACTCCCGGCGGGACGTCGTCAAGCGCGTGAGCGGCAAGCG
>CAYTAG010000130.1:0-10027 GCA_964435625.1 uncultured Halobacteriales archaeon
TACAGTTCGAGCGCGGTCTCGGGATCGATGGGTTCCAGGCTCATGGTTCGTCGGTGGACGAATCTCACGAGTCCCGGCAACCGTCCTTCGCGGACCGGCCGCGTCACCGCTCGAACCGCTGAAACGGAGGGGTCCTCACGCCGCGTCCCGAAAGCCCGTCGGGTCCGTCATTTCTCGTGACAGTGTAGATTTGCCGAATGGCGTCGTGGTACTTTTAAAGAACCCTGCGAATCGACGGTTCGTGTCCGCCTCCCTGCAGGAACAGCAACGTAGCATCTCCCGAAAATTCGACGCCGGACGGCGCGACCGCAGAGTCGTACTATCGTCGGTCCCCGGACCGCTGTTCCTCCTCCACCGGCTTCTCCGGCTGGTCCACGAGCACGAACAGTTCCTCGAACTCCTCCGGAAGCTGGGTCCGTACGTCGTCGAGTTCCCCCGCACTCGTCGCCTCCTCGACGACGTCGAGCACCGACCGGGCGTGGTGGACGGCGTCGGCCGTCTCGTCGGGGTCGTAGCCACCCTTCTCGACCATCCGGTCGACGAACTCCTGGTAGTCGAACCCCTCGACGTCGTCGACCTTCGCGAGGTGGTGGCCGATCTCCTCGGGCAGTTGCGCGGCCAGGTTCCCGGCCTCGCCGGGGTCGAGACGTTCGCTCAGCGTCTCCAGCGTGATGCGGGTGACCCGGACGGCGTCCTCGCGGGTTGGCAACTGCGCGCGGTTCTGTACCTCGCCGACGAAGGTGTCGTAGTCCATGCCGATCCCACTAGACGGCGCAGATGGTTAGGCGTCGGGGATCGTCCGACGGCAACCGATCGCCGCTTCGAACGGTAAGCACGGCCAAACCACAGGCGGGCAGCCCGAAGTCGGCGTGGCGGGGCAACGACCCCGGCGTAGACAGGCGGTCCCGCCGCCCCCTGACGGACGTGACGGACCCGGCTGAACGGCCTCCGACGTGTTCTAAATACCATTAACTAGTAAAAAATTATATAAGTTCTGTATACTAATTTATGTAGGATACATGAGGGATAAGCAGATCGCGGACGACGGATCGAGCATCGACCGGCGGAAGTTCCTGCGGGCGATCGGGGCCGGCGCCGGCGCGACCGCGCTCGCGTCGCTGGGCGGGGTCGGCGCGGTCGCGGGCGCCACGGTGGACGCCGAGGTCGAGACGATCGGGACTCTCGACGACGACGTCGCCGATGGGCCGGGGAGCACCATCGCCATCGAAACCGAACGGGTGGACGACGTCTTCCTCGAATGGTGTTTCAGGGACCCGAACAGGTGCTACCTGGGATGCCCGGACGCGCACGAGGACTGTGACCTGATCGAGTGGGGTCCGGGGACGAGCATCAAGGTCGAAGAGGACGACGACAAGATCGACGTCGTCGTCGGGGAGGAACTGGAGGCGGAGTTCGTGGCCGACCAGTACGAGCTGGCAATCGGCCACGAGCAGGTCGAAGCCGTCGACGACCTCCTCGTCCAGCACACCCTCCGGGATCGGCCCGAGAACATGTCAGGGTATGAACTCGAAACCGGCCACGGGGACCTGGAGGGACAAGACCCCGTCGTCGTAAACGTTCCGTACGACGGGTACGGAATCAGCATGCTCAGCGTCGTGGTGGCCGACGACGACCACGGGGAGCGAACCGCGGTGCATGCCGTCGGCCGGACGATCGAAACGGTCGAGGAGGAACTCGTCGAGAACGTGTACGTGACCCGGCCGGAAGGAGAGATCTACCACTACGAGGACGACGTCTCGTTCGACGACGAGGTCGACAAGCCGCTCGCCGACGGATGGCGCAGACATCGGGATCCCTACACTGGCGACGAGGACCTCGAGGAGTACTGCGAGGACTTCCCGTGGATCGACTGTCCCGATGACGACGAGACGGAGCCGATCGAACTCTGCGAGATCGGCCTCACGGCGGACGTGCACTGACCGGCCAGGACCGGTCGCCCACGCCGCTGTCGGGGCGGCTTCGAAGGGTTTATTCGCGCGGTCGGCCTCAGATTCGGGTAATCAGCCATGTCCGACAAACCTGCCTCGATGTACCGGGAGATCGACAAGCCCGCGTACACGAGACGCGAGTACATCACGGGCATCCCGGGCTCGAAGATCGCACAGTACAAGATGGGCGACATCGGCAGGGACCCCGAGAACTACCCCGTCCAGATCAGCCTCGAGGTCGAGGAGGACGTCCAGATCCGCCACGGCTCGCTGGAGGCCGCCCGCCTGACCGCCAACCGTCACCTGATCAAGGAACTCGGCGAGGGCAACTACAAGATGATCCTGCGGAAGTTCCCCCACCAGGTGCTCCGGGAGAACAAGCAGGCGACCGGCGCCGGGGCCGACCGCGTCTCCGACGGGATGCGCCAGGCGTTCGGCAAGATCGTCGGGACTGCGGCTCGCATCCACAGGGGCGACCGCCTCTTTACCATCTGGTGTGACGTCGACCAGGCGCCAGTCGCCAAAGACGCGCTCCGGCGCGCGTACAACAAGATCTCGCCGCCCTGCCGCGTCAACGTCGAGCGTGGCCAGGAACTGCTCGTCGCCCAGGACTGAGAGCAGCGACGAAGTTCCTCGGTTCCCGTAGTCGTCCGCTATGCTCGTTTCTCGTAGCCGTGCGCGTACCATGGTGCGCGTTGCTCGCACGCGCCGTCACCACGAATCGACGAACGCGAACCACGCCCGACGACCACCGGGACCTTTAGCCCACAGTTCCAAACCCCGCACATGAGCGACGCCCCCACGGACCGAAACCGCCTTGACGAGGAGGCCTCGCCGTACCTCCGCCAGCACTCCGACAACCCGGTGAACTGGCAGCCCTGGGACGAACAGGCCAGGGAGGCCGCCAGGGAGCGCGACGTCCCCATCTTCCTGTCGGTCGGGTACGCGGCCTGCCACTGGTGTCACGTGATGGAGGAGGAGAGCTTCCAGGACGAGGACGTCGCGGACCTGCTGAACGAGCACTTCGTGCCGATCAAGGTCGACCGCGAGGAGCGCCCAGACGTCGACCGAGTCTACCAGACCATCTGCCAGCAGGTGACCCGCCGGGGCGGCTGGCCGCTGTCGGCCTGGCTGACCCCCGAGGGCAAGCCCTTCTACGTGGGGACGTACTTTCCCCCGGAGCCGAAACGGGGGATGCCCGGCTTCGCGGACCTGCTGGAAGACATCGCGGACTCGTGGTCCGACCCCGAGCAGCGCGAGGAGATGGAGAACCGGGCCGAGCAGTGGACCCAGGCGGTCCGGGGCGAACTGGAGGACGTCCCCGATCCGACCGAGGAACCGCCGGGGGGCGTCCTCCAGTCGGCCGCGCAGGCGGCGCTGCGGGCGGCCGACCGCGAGCACGGCGGGTTCGGCACGAACGGCCCGAAGTTCCCACAGCCCGCCCGCGTGGAGTTGCTGTTGCGCGCCTACGAGCGGACCGGCCGCGAGCAGTGCCGCGAGGTCGCCGTCGAGACGCTGGACGCGATGGCGTCCGGCGGGATGTACGACCACGTCGGCGGCGGCTTCCACCGGTACGCGACCGACCGCGAGTGGGTGGTCCCGCACTTCGAGAAGATGCTGTACGACAACGCCACCCTCCCGCTGGTGTACCTGCAGGGCTACCAGGTCACCGGCGACCGGCGGTACGCCGACGTGGTCGAGGGGACCCTTGACTTCCTGGACCGCGAACTGCGCCACCCGGAGGGAGCGTTCTACAGCACGCTGGACGCCAGGAGCGAGACGCCGGCCTCGCGGCTGGACGACGGCGAGGACCCCGGCCACGAGGAGGGCGCCTTCTACGCCTGGACGGCCGAAGAGGTCCGGGCCGCCCTGGAGGACGAACTGACGGCCGATCTGTTCGTCGACCGCTACGGCGTCGACCGACCCAACTTCGAGGGGACGCGCGTGCTGACGGTCGAGCGGAGTTACGAGGAGTTGGCGGAGTCGTACGACCTCACCGCCGACGGCGTCGAGTATCACCTGCGGGCGGCCGAGCGCGAGTTGCTCGCGGCCCGCGAGGATCGCCCGCGGCCCCGCCGCGACGAGAAGGTGCTGGCTGGCTGGAACGGACTGGCCATCTCCGCGCTGGCGGATGCCGGGCTGGTGCTGGACGAACGGTACGCCGAGTGGGCCGGCGAGGCCCTTTCCTTCCTGCGGGAACACCTCTGGGACGGGGCCGACGCCCATCTCTCCCGGCGGTTCAAGGATGGGGAAGTGGCCATCGACGGCTACCTGGAGGACTACGCCTACCTGGCGCGGGGGGCGCTTGCCCTCTACGGCGCGACCGGCGAGGTCGAACACCTGGCGTTCGCGCTGGAGCTTGCGCGGGCGATCCGCGAGCGGTTCTGGGACGCCGACGAGGAGACGCTGTATTTCACCCGCGCGGGCGGCGAACAGCTCGTGGCCCGGCCCCAGGAGACCCGCGACCAGTCCACGCCGTCGAGCCTCGGCGTCGCGCTGGAGGTGCTGCTCGCGCTGGATCACTTCGTCCCGCACGGGCGCTTCGGCGAGGTGGTCGAGGCGACCCTCCGGACCCACGGCAACACGATCCAGGGCAACCCCCTGGAACACACGACCCTGACGCTGGTCGCGGACACCTACGAGTCGGGGCCGCTGGAGGTGACCGTCGCCGCCGACGGCCTCCCGGAGGACTGGCGGACAGCCATCGGGGAGCGATACTTACCGGGTCGCGTCCTGGCGCCACGTCCGGCCACCGAGGACGGCCTCGCGGACTGGCTGGATGCACTCGACTTGCCGGAGCCGGGGCCGATCTGGGCCGACCGCGACGCCGAGGACGGTCGGCCGACCGCCTACGTCTGCCGGGCGTTCGCCTGCTCGCCGCCACAGACGGACGTCCACGAGGCGCTGGACTGGGTCGGGAAACTCGGACCGGCGGACGACGGAGAGCCGTAGGAAGACGCCGGCCGTCGGTCGATTCTTGCCGTGACGCAACCGCCGCGGTGGCGCGCGCGAGCAACGCGCGCGAGGTTCCCGCGAACGCATGTGAGCGGGAGCTCGTCGGAGCTTGCCTCCGACGGTGGCCGGGGGCGGGCCGGCGGCCTCGGCGTCTCCGGCGAGCCGTGCGAGCCGGAGGCTCGTCAGAGCTTGCTCTGACGGTGGTCGGCCGCCGGCCCAAGCCCGCGGTTGGGGAGGCGTGAGGTTTCCCCTAGTCGCCCGGTCGCGAGATCACCCGTCGGAAGTTGCCCATCGTGACTAGCGACGTCCGAGCAAAGGGATGGCCACGCCCTCCCCAACCGACTGCGTTACTCGGGGTGCTCACGTCCGTTCGCACCACCTGCGTTACTCGCCCCTCGCGCGCGCCCTACAGCTCAGCACTTCTCCGCTACACCGCACCAGAATCCCGCAACTCTTCAGCTAAATATACCGCTGCGGGCAGCGTCTCCTCCTCGACGAACCGCGCGAGTTCCTCGCCGTCGCGCTCGATCACGACCGTCGGGATGCGCTCGACGCCGTACTCGTCGGTGCGCTCGCCCTCGTTGTCGCCGTCGACGGGGAACACGCGCAGGCGCTCGTCCGGGAACTCGGCCGCCTCCAGCGCCGCGGCGAAGTCCGGCAGTTCCCGCCGGCAGTCGGGGCAGTCGTCCCGGCACCACAGCGAGACGGTGGCGCCCGTCTCCGCCAGCGCCTCGAAGACCTCGACGGTCGCCTCGTTGGCGTCGGCGTCCCAGGTCGGCGTCGGTTGCAGCGTCCTGAGGGTCATCGACCGGCCGTTGAACGCCCCGGCGGATAAGCGGTCCGCACCGACCGCGCCCTCGACGGCCTGCACCGACCACGCCCTCGACGGCCTGCACCGACCGCGCTACGACAGCCCGCACCGGACGCGCCTCGACGATCCCAACGACCGCCGTCGTTTCGCCGGACCGACACGCGGCACGACCTGCCGGTGGCCCCTAGTGTTTACGCCTTCGGCCTCCTAGGGAGGGGCAATGAAGGACACCGTCCTGGACGCCGTGGGGTCGCCGCTGGTCCGCGTCCGGTCGCCGGAGGGCGCCACGGTCGCGGCGAAGCTGGAGGCGTTCAACCCCGGGGGGTCAGCGAAGGACCGGCCCGCCCTCGCGATGATCGAGGCGGCCGAGCGCGCGGGGGAGCTGGAGCCGGGCGACCGCGTGGTCGAGGCGACCAGCGGCAACACCGGCATCGGGCTGGCGGTGGTGTGTGCGGCCCGGAGCTACGACCTCACGCTGGTCATGCCCGACCGGATGTCCCGGGAGCGTCGCCGCCTCCTGCGGGCGTACGGCGCCGACCTCGACCTCGTGGACGGGGACATGACCGTCGCCCGCGAGCGGGCCGACGAACTGGCCGCCGACGGCGCGGTCCGGCCGCGGCAGTTCGAGAACGAGGCCAACCCCGAGGCCCACTACCGCACGACCGCCGAGGAGATCCTGGCCTCGGTCGGCGACCGCGAGGTCGACGCCTTCGTCGCCGCCGTGGGCACCGGTGGAACGATCACCGGGACGGCGACCCGGCTGCACGAGGAGTTCCCGACGATGGAGGTGGTCGCCGTCGAACCGGCGGGCAACGCCGTGCTCTCGACCGGCGAGGCCGGCGAGGACGACTACCAGGGGATGGGCCCGGGGTTCGTCAGCGACCTGCTGGACCGCGACCTCGTCGACGACGTCGAGGCGGTGGCGCTCGCGGACGCCGAGGCCGAGTGCCGCCGGCTCGCCCGCGAGGAGGGCATCCTCGTCGGCCAGTCCTCGGGGGCCGCCAGCCTGGCCGCGAACCGCGTCGCCGAGCGCCTGGCGGACCCGGCGCTGGACTGCCCGCCCGCGCCCGCGACCCTGACGGGCGAGGAGGCGGTCGGCGCCGGCAACCGCCGGTCGCCGCTGTCCTCCGACGGCGGCGAGTCGGCCGAGTACGACGACTGCCCGCTGGTGGTGACGGTGTTGCCCGACAGCGGCGAGCGCTACCTCTCGACCGGGCTGTTCGACTGACGGCCGCCGACCGGCGTCTCCCGGTCAGCCGTCCTCGACGACCGCGAACCCCTCCAGTTCGACCAGTGCGTCGGACTTGAAGAAGCCCTCGACCTCGAACAGCGCCATCGCGGGATAGTCCTCGACGTAGCGGCCGAACACCTCGCCCAGCGGTTCGAGGTTCGCGCAGTACTGCTCGCGGTCGGCGACGTAGACGTTCAGCTTCACGACGTCCTCGGTCGAGCCGCCGGCCGCCTCGACGACGGCCGCGAGGTTCTCCATGACCTGCTCGAACTGGCCCACCAGGTCCCCCGGGGCGACGATCTCGCCGTCCGGGCCGCTGGCGTCCTGGCCGGCCAAAAAGAGCAACTGCCCGCCGTCGACGAGCACCCCGTGGTTGAACCCGCGGGGCTCGGCCAGCCCCTCGGGGTCGATGATTCGCTTGCGCATACCGGGACGGTACCGGTAGCGGCGGTTTCACTGTTGCCATACCTGCACGGATTGTGATAGGTTCCTCGGTGGCCGTCTCACGGCCCGCGGGCGTCCGCCGGGAGGCGACGGCCGGCCAGGAAGACGGCGAGGGCCGCCGCGGCGATGCCCGGGAACAGCAGCCACGACGGCGTCGAGACGTCGAGGACGGCGGCGAGGACGACGACGGTGCCCGGGAGGAAAACCGACAGCCCCGCGGCCGCGAGCAGTCGGCCGACTGCGCAGGCGGGGACGCCCGTTCGCTCGCTCGCGATCCCGGACAGGACGGTCCCGGACGCGAACCCGCCGGACATCACGACCAGGACGGCCCGGAAGAAGTCCATCGGCGGCGGCGGATCCATCTCCAGGCCGTAGATCGCCACGACGGCGACCGCCACGAGCGCGAGGAGGGTGAGCGCCGCGAACCCGCCGACGGTCGCACACGCCGCACCCGCGGTCGCCAGCCGGGGCGCGTCCGCCCGCAGTCGCGGGTACAGCCCCAGCAGGCCGACGGCGACCGCCAGCACCCCGAGGCCGACGAGCGTCAACCCGACGATCCAGGTCCGGTCGGCCACGGGATCCAGCAGCGGCGGGACGGCCGCGCTCGCGATGATCGAGGGGCCGGCGAAGACGAACGCGGCCCCGCTCCGACCCTCGACCCAGTTCCGCGGGACGACGCCCAGGACGAACTCGTGCTCGGCGGCCACCGTCGCGGGTGCCTCCTGCAAGTGTGTCACCTCGTCGGTACCAGCGGCGGGACCCACATCGGCGTGGTCCCCGAACGACTGGGCCAGTTTATTACCCGGGGGGCTGACGTCGGTGTGGCGTTCGCACGATCTCCCCCTGCGGTCGTCGCCGGTCCCGGCGGTGCGGGGGCAACGTTATTGATCCGAAGCGCGAATACGACGACATGCGATTCGTACTCGTCGGCGCGGGCCGGGTCGGACTCCGGACGGCCCGCGTCCTGGGGGAGGAGGGCCACGACGTCACGCTCGTCGAGCGGGACCCGGAGGTCGCCGACCGCGCCCGCAACGAGGGGTTCGCGGTCGTCGAGGGCGACGGCTCCCGCGAGGCGGTCCTGGTCGAGGCGGGCGTCGAGGGGGCGGACGCCGTGGGGGGCCTGACGGGCGACCTCAACACCAACTTCGTCGCGTGCATGGTGGCCGACCACCACGGCTGCCGGACGGTCATGCGCATCGACGAGGACTACCGCGAGGAGATCTACCGGAAGTACGCCGGCGAGGTCGACGAGGTCGTCTACCCCGAACGGCTGGGCGCGCTCGTCGCGAAGAACGCCCTGCTCGGCGGGACGATCCGCGCCATCGCCGACGTCGCCCAGCACCTCCAGGTCGTCGAACTCACCGTCACCGACGAGGCGCCCGTGCGGGGGTACTCGATGGGCGAACTCCAGTTGCCCGGGGACGCGCGGGTGCTGGCGTTCGGCAAGGCGGGGGAACCGCTGGCGATTCCCCGCGAGGACGAGTCCATCGAGGCGGGCGACCGGGTGATCGTGCTCGCGGACTTCGGCGTGCTGTCGGACGTCCGCCAGATCGTCGTGGGCGACGCGGTCGAACACGCGGCCGCAGGAGGATAACATGGTCAGAGCGTACGTCATGGTCAAGGCCAACACCGGCGAGGCGGACAGGCTCAAGCGCAGCATCGGGGACATCGAGGGCGTCCAGGGGGTCCACATCGTCGCGGGTGACGTCGACCTCATCGCCACCGTCGAGGTCGCGGAACCCGCCGACGTCAAGGAGATCGCCGCCACCGCCATCCAGGGCATCCCGGGCGTCGAGAACACCCGGACCTACATCGCGATGGACTGATCGGGGCCGTTCCTGCTCCCGGGCGGACGCCGATCACTCGACGCCCGCGAACGTCAGGCCCGGGTCGACGCGCCGGGCTCGTCACCGGAGCGGCCCCACAGCCTTGGAGTATTACGGTGCGTATTACCAGCCGTGAGCAAGTCCACGCGCGTCACGGAGAAAGGGCAGGCGACCATCCCGAAGGACCTGCGGGAGAAGTACGACCTGGAGCCGGGCGACGAGGTGGTCTGGATGGACACCGGAGACGGCATCGTCGTGCGAAAGCGCACTCAGAGTGCCGGTCGTGGCATGCTGGTGCCCGGGGACGTCTCCGACGCGAAGCGGGAGGAGGTCGCCGAGGAACTCGGTCGGCGGGTCCGGGAGCGGCGCGACCGCAACTACGAGGAGGACTGACGTGGCGTCGTACACGGTCGACGCGGTCGCGCTGCTGGGCTACCTCGTCGACGCTCTGCCGGAACGGGCCGACGCGATCTTCGCCGAGGCCGAAGCCGGGGAGACGGTCATCTCGACGCCGAGCACGGCACTCGCGGAGGTGCTGTACGCCGTTTCCCGGGAGGAAAACGTCCGGGGGATCACCGTCACTGGGACGCCGGAGGACGCCCGCCGGGCGCTGACCGCGAACGGTCCCGTCTCGGTCGCGCCCGTCGGCGAGGCGGAACTCGCCGAGTACGCCCGCGTGGTGGCGGAGTTCAGCATCCACGACGCGTTCGTCGTGGCGAGCCACCTCGCCCAGGGGACGGAGGCCATCGTCACGACCGACGGGGTTCTCGGGGACGCCGGGGTCGAGACGGTCTGGGAGTGAGTCGGTTCC
>CAYTAG010000131.1:0-10012 GCA_964435625.1 uncultured Halobacteriales archaeon
CCCGGTGGTTCACCAGAGGTAGAGGTTCATCACGTCGGCCCAGCTGTCGTCGCTCATGTTGGGAGCGGAGGGGATCATCACCCAGCTCCTGTTGCCGAAGTCGGTGCCGTGCAGCAACCCGACGAGCCTGTCCGTGTCGGTGTTCGTCGACCAGAACGGACAGCCGGAGTCGCCGTTCTGGGAGACGTAGCTGTCCATCGCGGCCACGTACTGGAAGCTCCCGCCGTTCATCGACTTCGTCTCCCTGATGAACACGGTCTGGGTGCTGCCGTGCCCGGAGACCCTGCCGTAGAAGTCGGTGGGGAGCTGGCCCTCCTGCCCACCGTCCTCGTGGGTGTAGACCGCCTTGTGGAGGCCCAGGTAGGTCCACAGCTCCCGGATCGGGCCGTAATTGTCCTCGACGTTCTGGGAGTACGTCGTCCCGTTGTCGTTGAACTTGTAGGCGGCCACGTCGTGCTCGGGGAGGTCGTACTTGTCGTTGCCGATGGTGGTGTTGGAGGGCGGGTAGTCGAGTTGGGAGCTGATGTTGCTGTACTGATCGTAGACGTCCTCCGCGACGACGTGCTTGGCGGTGATCAAAAGCGGGTTGCCACGGAGGTTGTCCTCGTGGGCGATGAGCCCCAGCGTCCCCGGGGTTTCGTCGAAGTTGCCGTTGACAGGCACCCCGGATTTCAGTTCCGGCGAGTCGCTGGCCGTGGTGACGGAGTCGTCGTCGGACGCAGGGCCCGGACTGATTCGTTCGGTCTTTCGCTCGTACTCGATTGGAATCCCGCGAATCCGCCGGGGGTTCGCCCGTCGGGCGACGCTGATCCGCCGGTCGGTGAACGCCCGGATGCGGAGGTCGCCCGGGTCGCCCGACGGCCGTTCCAGTTCGACCTCGTGGACCGACTCGTCGAACTTCTCGACCTTGTCGATGGCCGCGTAGTTCTCCCAGGCGCGGTACTCCTCTTTGTGGACGAGTTCGACGGACGCGGGGACGTCCGGCCCGTGGACGGTCCGGGCCACCGGAACGCCCTCCGGTTCGGCACCGTGGGCCTTCTCGATGGCGCGCCGGAGGCCGGCGACCGACAGGCCAGCGACCCCGAGCGTCCGCAGGAACCGCCGACGCGTGGACTGTTCGTCGAA
This sequence comes from uncultured Halobacteriales archaeon, assembly GCA_964435625.1. Lineage (GTDB taxonomy): Archaea > Halobacteriota > Halobacteria > Halobacteriales > PXRE01 > PXRE01. The sequence continues at coordinate 1,126 of CAYTAG010000131.1, forward strand.
CCGGATCACGTCACCGATCTGTAAGCTTGACTCCGACATCACTATTAATTCGAACGCAATTCGATTAAATATTTTGTTTACTAAAATAACTGTGACAGTATCCGGTACGCCGGGACGGTCACGGGCGACCGGGCGCGGTCCGAGTCCGCGTTTCGCGGTGCCGTCGTCGCGGTCGACGCTCCCGTCAGAAGGTCGGTAGCCCTCCGAACCGCAGATAGACCATCAACGCGATGATCGCAAGCTGGAAGGCGCCCTGGACGCCGGCGAGTTTCGCGTTCCGCATCCCGATCCGGCCGATCCGCTCGCGGTCGGGGTCGGCCGAGCGGGCCTCCAGGTAGATCCTGACCTCGCCGGGCATCAGCAGGCCGAAGCCGACGGTCGTCAGCACGACCATCACCGCGAGGATGGCGACGAAGATCGGCCGGGTTCCCCCGGCGTCGGGCAGCGTCGACAGGAGGAACCCGCCCGCGCCCAGGGTGCCGACGGCCATGGCGGCCCACCATCGGCGGTCCCGGAAGGCGTCGAACTGCCAGCCGACCAGCAACAGCGGCGGCACCGTCGCCCCGACCGCGAACAGCGCCGTCCAGAAGTCCGCGCTGGGGAACGCCGTCACCTTCGGCGCGAGCGTGATGCCGCCGAAGATGGTCACGGTCGCCAGCGTCGGCATCAGGAACGTCATCTTCGGCGTGAACCGCTCGAAGACGCTGGCACGTTCGGCCGCGGAGAGGCCACCCAGCACCGGCCCCAACACCAGAGCCATGAACAGGTCGATGCCGGTCCACAGCACGCCGGCCATCACGTGGACGTAGGTGTGTTGCTGGACCGACGCGACGGTGACCGCGTACCCCAGCGCCGCCAGCGGGGCGAGTACCGCCCCGACGGCGAACGCCGGGTTCGCCCGCGTACCCATCCCCCGTACCGTTCCACGGATGCTAACGGCCATGCCGTCGGGCAACGAACAGGGGGAACTTAGGTGCTACCGATGGGGTCACGCCGCCGGGCGGCGAAACGAAGTGTCAGTCGTCCTCGCCGTCTGCGACGGCCCCGCGGGCGGCCTGGGGTTCGGCCCCGAGGACGGCCTCCACCGCGCCGACGACGTCGTCGGGGTCGACGACCGTGCCGCGCTCGCGGAGGAGTTCGTAGGCCCGCCAGCCGTCGTCGCCGGCGTAGTTGCGCTCGGTGAACGGCCGCTGTTCGACCAGGACGAGGCGGTCTGCCTCCTGGGCGGCCCGGAGGTTCGGGAGGTTGCCGGGACCGACCTCGACGTCGGCGACGACGGTGACGGCAGCGTCCCGCACTCGCTCGCGCACCGCCCGTTCGGCGGCGTCGTCGACCGGCGCGTACGGCGGCGTCTCGACGACGTCGAGGCCGAGTTGCCGGGCGGCCTGGAGGTCGGCATCGCCCTCGCTGAGCGCCCCGACGGACACGTCGTAGCCCGCGACGTCCAGCAGGTACAGCAGGCGCGACCCGGTGCCGCCACCCGCGACGACGTGGACCCGGGCGTCGCGGTCGCCGTCCCGCTCGGGCAGGGCGGTCACGTACGTCGACCCGGTGACGGGGTGACTGGTGACCGCCGCCCGCGCGTCGAAGGCCGCTTGCAGGTTCCCCTCGGTCAGCACGTCCGCGGGATCGCCGGCGTCGAGCACCCGGCCGTCCCCCAGCAGGACGAGTTCGTCGCAGTAGTGGGCCGCGAGGTTGAGGTCGTGGATGGCCGCGACCGCCGTCTTGCCGTCCGCGACCAGGTCCGCGACGAGTTCCAGCGTCCGGACCTGGTGGTTGACGTCCAGGCTGGCGGTCGGTTCGTCCAGCAGGAGGACTGGGGCGTTCTGGGCGAGCGCGCGCGCCAGCAGGACGCGCTGGCGCTCGCCGCCGGAGACGTCGGTGATCGGACGGTCCGCCAGGGCCGCGACCTCGGTGCGTTCCAGCGCCCGCTCGACGAGTTCGCGGTCCCGCTCGGATTCGGCGCCGAACCGCGAGACGTAGGGGTTGCGCCCCATCGAGACGACCTGGCGGACGTCGAACGCGAACGAGAGGCTGGTGTTCTGCGGGACGGTCGCGACCCGGCGGCCGACCGCCTTCGCCGGGAGGTCCGCGACCGGGTCGCCGTCGACGCGCACGACCCCCTCGTCCGGCGGGAGGACGCCGTTGATCGTCCGCAACAGCGTGGTCTTGCCGGCGCCGTTCGGGCCGATCAGGCCGACGAACCGCCCCGCCTCGACGGTCAGGTCCACGTCCGAGAGGACCTCGACGCCCCCGAGGTCGACGGCGACGCCGTCGACCTCGACGACGGGGTCGGTCACGGCCGATCCCTCCGGTGGGTCGCTCACAGCGCGTGCACCTCCCTCGTTCGCAGCAGGTACAGGAAGAAGGGCGCCCCGAACGCCGCGGTGACGATGCCGACCGGGACCTCCGCGGGGCCGGACCGTGCAATCGCGTCGGTCGCAACGAGGAAGGAGGCGCCGGCAAGCGCGCTGGTCGGCAGGAGCACGCGGTGGTCGGGGCCGACCACGAGGCGCATCACGTGCGGGACGATCAGGCCGACGAACCCGATGACCCCCGAGACGGCCACCGCGGCCGCGGTGACGAGCGTCGAGACCGCGAGCAGGATCCGCTTGGACCGCTCGACCTCCACCCCGAGGGTGTGGGCGTCCTCCTCGCCGAGCAGGAGGACGTTGAGGTCCCGCCCGTACGCGAGCAAAACGGGAAACAAAAGCGGCATCGTCACGGCGAGGACCGTCACGTCGCCCCAGTCGGCGTTGTGGAGGTGGCCCATCAGCCAGATCACCGCGTCTTCGAGGCTCTCGCCGGCGTTCAGGAGCATGTAGGAGATGACCGCCCCGAGGAACGTCTGGACGGCGATGCCGGCCAGAAGCAAGGTGGCGACCGGCGTCCGGCCGCCCTCGGTGGCGATCAGGTAGACCGCGAACGCGGTCACCAGCCCCGTGGCGAACGCCGCCAGCGGGAGGCCGAACGGGACGTCGATCCCGAACGCGATGACCGCGACCGCGCCGACCGCCGCGCCGGAGGAGACGCCGACGATGGAGGGGTCGGCCATCGGGTTGCGGAAGAACCCCTGCATGACCGTCCCGGCGGCGGCGAGCGCGAACCCGACCCCCGCCGCCAGCGCGATGCGGGGCAACCGGACGCGCACGACGATGCTCCGGGTCGTCTCCGGGACGTCGAACGACAGCCAGGGCAACGCGCCGAGCATCGCCTTCACCACGCCGGCCGGCGCGAGCGAGATGGGGCCGATCATCGTGCTCCCGACGGTCACCGCCACCAGCACCGCCGATAGCCCGCCCGTCCAGGCGGCGACCCGGGTCCCGAATCGCATGGTACTCAACTGCGTTTGCTTTAGCCAAATATTTATTGAATTGGTCCGACCGGTAGACGTGATGACGGCGAGATCGACACCGGAGCGGGTACTGGCAGTGGTACTGGTCGTAGCGGTAGCGACGGCCGGAATCGCGGGCGGCGTGGCCGCCAGTTCGGCCGCGGGCGCCGACGCGGCCCAGCAGGGGTGTTCGTACCCCGTCGAGGAGACCGACGCGACGGGGACGACGGTAACCCTGGAGGAACCGCCGGAGCGCATCGTGACGGCCGCGCCGAGCGCGGCACAGACGCTGGTCGAGATCGGCGCCTGGGATCGGGTCGTCGGCGTCTCCAACCAGGCGAGTTACCTGGAGGGCGCCGACGAGCGCGAGGTCGTCTCCGCCCAGGGGCGGGTCGGCGTCAACGTCGAGAAGGCCGTCTCGCTGGACCCGGACCTGGTGCTCGCGCCGGACGTCATCCCGGAGGAGGACGTCCAGAACCTGCGGGACGCCGGGGTGACGGTGTTCCAGTTCGAGCAGGCCGGCAGCGTCGAGGAGGTCGAGGAGAAGACCCGGCTGATGGGCCGGCTGACCGGCGCCTGCGAGGGCGCCGAGGAGACGGTGCAGTGGATGGAGTCGGAACTCTCGACGGTCCGGCAGGCCGTCGAGGGCCAGGACCCCGTGGAGGCGCTGTACGTTTACTCGCCGGAGTTCGGCCCGTACACGGCCGGCGACGGGACGTTCATCGACGACGCCATCGAGACCGCCGGCGCGGTGAACGTCGCCGCGGAGGCCGACATCCAGGGCCACGAGACGATCAGCGACGAGGTCGTGGTCGCACGGGACCCCGGGTGGCTCGTCGTCAACGACTTCGACGGGCAACCGCCACGGAACGACGTGTACAACGCGACGACGGCGGCCCAGGAAGGCAACGTCGTGGTGGTCGACGCGAACCACATCAACCAGCCCGCCCCGCGGGTCGTCCTGGCGATCAAGAAACTCGCGCAGGCGTTCCACCCCGAGGCCTACGAGCAGGCGCAGACGACGCCGACCGCCGACGCCACGCCGACCCCGACTGATTCCGGGACCCCGACGGCGACGGCGTCCCCGTCGCCGACCGACACGCCGGCAACCGACGAGGGGTCGCCCGGCTTCGGCCCGGTCGCGGCGTTGTTGGCTGTCCTGGCGGCCGCGCTGGTGGCGACCCGGCGACGCTGACGGACGCCGAACGACCGACTTTTATCCGGGGCGGTCCCACCGACGCGTATGGTGGAGAACGTCATCTATCCCGCGTACTTCGACGCGACCCTCTCGCGGGGTGACGGGCGACGGGTCCCGGGGGACCTGGCGGTCGAGGACCCGACGGTCGACGAGATCGCCCAGGCCGTCCAGCAGGTCGGCTACGACGTCGTGATCGAGCGCGACGTCGCCTACTCGCGGGAACCGTGGCGCCGGCGCGGACGCGTACTGGTCAAGGACGCCGACGACGCAAACAAGAACGACCTCGTCCAGGCCGCGGCGGCCTACGTCACGGCCCTCCGGAACTGATGCGACGGCTCGGCACCGTCGTCGGGGCGGCCCAGGGCCTGCTGGTCGTCCGCAGCCCCGACGACTCGCTGGCGGACCCCGGCACGGAGGTCGTCGACGAGTCGCTGGACCGGGTGGGCGAGGTCGTCGAGGTGTTCGGCCCGGTCGACCGGCCGTACCTGGCCGTCTCGCCCGCCGACGGCCGGGCCGCCGCGCTGCTGGACGCGCCGGTCTACGCGCGGTGATCTAATTCGACCGAGGCGGCGCGAGTGAAAGTCGGAAGGTCAAAGGCCCGCCCCGCCGGCACTCGAACCATGAACGAACGACGGCGGGTGCTTTTGGCGTCGCTCGGGACGGTCGCGCTGTTTCTGCTGGTGCAACTCGGTGCCCTGGCGCTCGTCGAGCCGTTCCGCCAGGAGGGGTTCCAGCCGGTCGAGAACCCGTCGGACCCGACCAACAGCATCGTCTACTTCGCGTTCATCCTGGTGGCGACCGCCGCCATGCTCGCCGTGTTCCGGTACGGCGGTCTGGGGATCGTCCGGGCGACGATCCTGGTCACCGCCGGGTTCATCTCCTGGTACGTCTTCGTCGTCTTCCTGCCGACGGACCCCTCGGTACTCGGGACGGCCGTCCTCCCGCTGGCGGCGGCCCTCCTGGTCGTCGTGGCGCTGTACGTCCACCCCGAGTGGTACGTCATCGACGGCGCGGGGGTGATCATGGGCGCCGGGGCCGCCGGCCTGTTCGGCATCGGGTTCGGTCCCCTGCCGGCGCTGGTGCTGCTGGTCGTGCTGGCCGTCTACGACGCCATCAGCGTCTACGGCACCGAACACATGCTGACGCTGGCGGAGGGCGTCATGGAGCTAAAGGTGCCCGTCCTGCTGGTCATCCCGACGACCCCCTCCTTTTCGTTCCGGGACCTGGAAGCCGACGATCCCGAGACCGACACCGCCGAGACGGGCGACGACGGCGAATCCGACGGCCAGGCCCCCGACGAAGCCGAAAGCGACGAGTCCGCGGACGCTTCGGCCACCGAGAGCGACCCCCTGGAGCGGGACGCGCTGTTCATCGGCCTCGGGGACGCGGTCATCCCGACCGTGCTGGTCGCCAGCGCGGGTGCATTCCTCGACGCGCCGACGCTAGTCGAGGGGATCGCGCTGAACGTCCCGGCGCTCGGCGCGATGGTGGGGACGCTCGTGGGCCTGGCCGCGCTGCTCCGGATGGTCTTCGCCGGGCGCGCCCACGCCGGTCTCCCGCTGCTGAACACGGGCGCCATCCTCGGGTACCTGATCGGCGTGCTGGCGGCCGACGTTCCCCTGGCGACGGCACTGGGGCTGTAGCTACCGGCCGGTCAGCGCTTCGCTGGCGGGCGCGAAGTCGATCCACTGCCCCAGGTCGCGCTCGCGGGCCTCCTCGTAGAGCAGGTAGGCCGCAGCGACCGTCTCGATGGCCGTGCCGCCGCTGTCGAACAGCGTCACTTCGTCGTCGGACTGGCGGCCAGGTTCGACGCCCGCCACCACCTCGCCCAGTTCGGCGTGGACGTGGTCCTCGTCGATCAACCCCTCCTCGTGGGCGCCGATGAACGCGCCGGCGTCCTCGGTGGCCCGCGCGCGGAGGTCGAGGACGTAGGTCGCCCGTGCGACCGTCTCGGCTGGAATCTCCCGGCGCTCGGGGTGGTACTGGCCCATCGCGGTGACGTGTGCGCCGTCGGGGAGGTCGGCGTCGTCGAAAACCGGTTCGGTGGCCGTCGTCGCGGTGATCACGACGTCGGCCCCGGCCAGGGCGTCGGCACTGGACCCGACGGCCGTGACCTCGGCGTCGAGTTCGGCGTCGAACTCCTCGGCGAACGTCTCGCGGTGCTCGCGGGTGGGCGAGAACACCCTGACGGTCGAGAGGTCCCGGACAGTCGCCGTCGCGCGGAGTTGCCCGCGCGCCTGGGCGCCGCTGCCGATGACGGCGACCTCCTCGGCGTCCGCCCGGGCGAGCGCGTCGACCGCCACCGCTCCCGCGGCGCCGGTCTTGAAGGGGTTCATGCTCGCGCCGTCGACGATGGCCAGCGGTTCGCCCGAGTCGGCGTCGAACAGCGTCGTGACGAACCACGCGTCGTTCGACGCGAACCCGGCGGCGTACGTGTATCCGCCCATCGCTCCGGTGTCGGGGAGGACGGCGGTGTAACCGGTCAGCATCCCCGGCGGGTCCTCGTTGACCAGTCGCGTCCGTGGGCGGGCGGGTGCACCCTCGCCGCGCTGGCGGTACCCCTCGCGGACGACGTCGACGTACTCGGCGGGCGGCGCCAGGTCCGCGACCTCCTCGCTTGTGAGAAACAGGGCTTCGGTCATGGGCGAGCGGAGGGCCGCCACGCCCAAAACCGTTCAGGATGCGACGGGGCCGACCGGGAGGTGCGCGAGGCGTGAAGAAAACGAGAGGAGGGAGAGAAGACGAAAATCGTCGAGTGATTCAGTCGGCGGCTTCCAGCGGGGAGGCGCTCGAGCCACTGCCGTCGGACCGGGACTCCGTCGACGCCCCGGCACCGGAGGCGGGCCGGCGACCAGCATCGCCGGGGCCTCTGACGAACAGCGCGTGGCCCACGAGCAACGCCGAGAGAACGCCGCCGACGGGGGCGGCGACCGTGAGGCCGAACCCGGCCGCGACGAGCGCGGCCGTGGTACCGAACAGTGCCAGTGGAATGAGGCCCAGAACGAGGTCGTAGTAAGGAACCATACTAACTAATATGTGGAATGAGTATATAGTTCTTTTCCATACTTAAGATATATTTGGAGTATATCTACCTTATAACTTATGGATAGGATATCACCCCTCCCGTCCCCCGATTCGAGTTGTAAACGGATGAAAGAAAATGAGAGACCGGATCGATGGGGTTCGGTCGCGGCGACGGAGCGCCGCGACCGACGCGTTGAAAGTCGGGGCGACGGAACCTCCAGACGTGAACGACAACGACCGGGCCATCGTGGGGCTGGTGATGCTCGCGCACGGGTTGGTTCACACCTACGAGCTGTCGATCCCGATCCTGGTGGGCATCTGGCTCGTGGAGTTCCCGGTCACGGAAGCCGCGGTCGGCGTCGCGGTCACCGTCGGCACGGCGTTTTTCGGGCTGGGCGCGCTGCCGGGGGGCATCCTCACGGACGCCTACGGCTCGAAGCGGCTCATCGTCCTCTGTATGCTCGGGATGGGCGCGTCGTTCGTGATCCTCGGGCTGTCGGGCGGGCTGGCGTCGATCACCGTCGCGCTGTCGCTGTGGGGCATCGCCGCCAGCGTCTACCACCCCGCGGGGCTGTCGCTGATCAGCAAGGGCGTCAGCCAGCGGGGGACCGCCTTCGCCTACCACGGCATGGCGGGCAACGTGGGCATCGGGCTGGGGCCGATGGTCACTGCCGTCCTGCTGATCGCGTTCGACTGGCGGCTGGTCGTCACCGTGCTCGCGCTTCCCGCGGGCGTCGGGGCGGTCATCGCCGCCACCGTGGACGTCGACGAGACGGCGGCCGTCGGCGACGACGCTGCCGCCACCGACGGGTCCGGGGGCCGGTCGGCGGGGGGGGCGGTCTCCTCGCTCGCGGACTTCCTGGCGAACTCCCGGCGGCTGTTCGTCGGGGGCTTCGTGGTCGTGTTCGCCATCATGATCCTCTCGGGGCTGTACTACCGCGGGATCACGACCTTCCTCCAGCAGTTGCTGGCGGACCTGCCGATGCTGGGCGAGGTCGCGGTCGGGGAGACCACCCTGGAGCCGTCGCGGTTCGTGTACGCCGGCCTCCTGACGGTCGGCATCGCGGGCCAGTACGCCGGCGGGAAGTTGACCGACCGCGTGCCGACCGAGTGGGGGCTGGCGGGCGGGTTCGGCGCGCTGGCCGTCGTCGCCGTGCTGTTCCTGCCGGCCGCGTCCGCCGGGCTGGTCCCCCTGCTGGTCGTCAGCGCCCTGCTGGGCTTTTTCATGTTCACCGTCCAGCCGATGTACCAGGCCAGCGTCGCGGAGTACTCCCCACCGGAGACGCGCGGGCTCTCCTATGGGTACAGCTACCTGGCCGTCTTCGGCGTCG
>CAYTAG010000132.1:0-9970 GCA_964435625.1 uncultured Halobacteriales archaeon
GGCCCAGTTGCGCCCCTCGTAGTCGAGTTCGACCGAGCGCTCCTCGCCCGCGAGGGCGCCCTCGAACTGCGGGTCGATGGTCGCAGCCGTCTCATCGTCCCAGGCCTCGCTCACGTGTGCCCCCTCCAGGTCGTCGGCACTCACGGGGATGTCCGCAAAGCCCTGTCCCGCGGCGAGTTCGTAGGTGAGGTCCTCGTCGAACAGCGTGACGATGCCGTTCGGGAAGTACTCCGCGAGGGTCCGGTGGCGCCGTTCTGACTCCTGGAGTTCCTGCTCCAGGCGCTTGCGCTCGGTGACGTCGACGATGATGCCCTCGATCTCGACGACCTCGCCGTCCTCGACGACGCCGCGACCGGAGTCCCTGACCCACCGCTGCTCGCCGTCGGCCGTCTCGATCCGGTAGGTGACCGAGAACGTCTCGCCCTCGGCGAATCCCTCCTGGACGGCCTCCCAGACCATCTCCCGGTCTTCGGGGACGATGACGTCCTCGCCCCAGCTGATCTCGTCGCACTCGACTGCCTCGGCGTCGTATCCCGTGACCCCCTCGCAGGCGTCGCTGACGAACGACATCGGCCAGCCGGACTCGTTCTGACAGCGATAGACCATGCCGGGGACGTTGTCCATGAGCCGCGAGAGCTGGCGTTCGCGCTCGCGACGCTCGGTGACGTCCCGGTCGGAGACGATGACCGAGACGACGTCGCCGTCCTCGTTGGTCACCGGCCGGAAGACGCCCTCCAGCGTGTAGGGCTCGCCGTCCGGTCGGGTGAGGTCGGCGTCGAACTCGACGTACTCGCCGGCCGCGGCCCGTTCGGTCCACTCTCTGACGTCCTCGCGGATCCCGTCCTCGGTGCCCCACCAGGGAGTCTCCCAGAAGGGCTCGTCGACGACGGCCGCGAGGTCGGCCTCGACGTACTCCATGGCCGTCTCGTTGATGTCCAGCACCGTCCCGTCCGGTTCCAGTAGCCCGACCAGGATGTTCGGGTCCTCGAACACGGCCTCGTAGCGGCGCTCCTTGCGCTGCAGTTCCCGCTCGCGCTCCTTGCGCTCGGTGACGTCGACCAGGTACCCGAGGTAGTGTTCGACGTCGCCGGCCTCGTCGCGGACGATCTTCGTGACGTCTTTCACCCACCGGACGTCGCCGTCTTTCGTCCTGACGCGGTAGGGCTCGTGGCTGAACCGTTCGGTGGTCCCGTCGCTGTTCTCCCGGACCTCCCTGGCGATCCGGTCGAGTTCCTCCTCCAGCAGCAGGTCGGTGTACGCCACGTCCCCGGATTCCAGTTCCGCCGGCGCGTAACCGAACACGTCCTCCACGTTCTCGGAGACGTACTCGACCGGCCACCCCGCCCCCTCGTCGGGTTCCCACTGGAAGACGATTGCAGGCCCCTGGGCGAACATGTCCCGCTCCTGGGCGAGTCGCTGTTTGGCCCGCTTGCGTTCGGTGACGTCCTCGATGATCCCCTCGATGGCGACGACGTCGCCCTCGTCGCCGAGGACGCCACGGCCGTGGTCCCTGACCCAGCGGACCTCGCCGTCGGCGGTCTCGATCCGGTAGGTCTCGGCGAACGTCTCCCCCTCGTCGACCGCTCGCTGGACCGCGTCCCACAGATCGTCGCGGTCGTCCTCGTGGACGACGTCCTCGCCGAGCGTCACCTCGCCGTTTTCGAACGCCTCGGGAGCGTAGCCGGTCAGTTCCTCGGTGGCGTCGCTGACGAACTCCATGGGCCAGCCACGCTCGTTCCGGCAGCGGTACACCATCCCCGGGACGTTGTCGATCAGCGTCGACAGCCGACGTTCTCGCTCGCGCAACTCCCGCTCTAGCTCCCGGCGCTCGGTGCTGGCCCCGGCGGACTCGCGCTCGCCGACGTTCCGAACGACGCCGACCGTTCCCTGGAATTCGCCGTCGTCGACCAGGAGGCTCAGCCGGAGTTCACAGGGGGTCGGCTCCCCGTCGGCGGCGTGGACCGTCAGTTCGAACGGGTCTCCACCCCGTTCGCCCGTCGCGAGCCGCCTGGCGATCTCCCGTTCGATCCGGCGGCAGTCGTCCGCTCCGAGGAGGAGCGACGCGTGTTCGCCGACGAGGTCGTCGCGCGCGTAGCCCGTCATCTCGACGAGGACGTCGTCGACGGCGACGAACCGGCCGTCGGGATCCAGCCGGTAGACGCCGCCGTCGACGACGCTCACGAGCGTTCGGTAACGCCCGAGAGCCTCGTCCTCGTCGCCCCCGAAGCCGGATTCCGAAGCGTCAGCCCCGCCACTCATATAGTCAGAAACGGCCCCTGGGCCGGATAAGCCCTTGCATGAACCCTGCCCCGTGGCGGGGACCCGTCGAGGCGGTGTGTATCGAACGGCGTCCCGACGGCGGACCTGCGACGCGGCTCAGGAGAACTCCCGCAACTCCTCGTAGGCCTCCCGCGCGGCCCGATCCGGTTCCCCCGGATACGTGTACAGTTCCAGCGTGGCGAACCCGTCGTAGCCCACGTCGTCCAGCGCGTCGAAGACGGTCGCGAAGTCGAGGTCCCCCTCGCCGGGGATGCGGTGGTAGTGCTTTCCCCTGACGCCGCCCACGATGTCCTCCAGATGGACGCCGGTGATCCGGTCGGCACAGCGGCGGACGCTCTCGGCGGGGTCCTCGCCGTACACCGCGGCGTGGCCGACGTCGAGGTTGACGCCCAGGCCGTCCCGGCCGACGTCGTCGATCAGGGCCAGCACCTCGTCGGTGTTCTCCACGAGCAGTTCGGGTTCGAACTCGATGCCGACGTCCACTCCCCGGGGTTCCGCGTAATCCAGGATTTCGTGCAGCGATTCCCTGAGGTACTCGCCGGCTTCCCCGGGGAGCGTCCCGGGGAGGGGGCGGCCGGTGGCGAGACAGACCGCGGGCGCGCCGGTCACCTCGGCGAGGTCGACGGCGCGTTTCGTGTACGCGACCCGCCACTCGCGGGCCTCCTCGTCCGCACGGATCACGCTCGGTTCGAAGAACGCGGAGGGCGGGGCGTCGTCGTAGTAGCCCATCGCGGTGTTGGCGTTGACGTTCGAGACGGCAAGACCGGTTTCCGCCAGGGCGTCGAGGAGGGCGTCGCGGTCCTCGTCGTCGAACTCCGGGAAGTACGCGTGGGGATCGTCGCCCAGCAGTTCGACGCCGGCGTAGCCGTGGTCGGCGATCCGCCGGATCGCCTCGGGGAGGCCGTGGCGGGTGTACGCGTTCGTCGAGAACGCGAGGTCGACCATGGCGGGGGTACGGCCCGCGCAGTCAAAGCGGTTCGCCCGAATAGGTCGACACCGGGGCCGCTCGCGTCACCGGCGGGCGCCGTAACCTCACCCAACTGCCGTGGACAGTCCGGGTCCGGGTCGCTTGGCTGTCGCTACCGACGGATTACGGACGTGGCCGCCCGGATACCGCCACGTTACTGGGCGAACGATAGTCGGAATTTACGGCGCGACTCCGGTGAATCGGGGTATGGCGCAAGACAGCGCCGACCAATCTTCGAGGGGGACCGACCCCGACGAGGGGGATCGACTACCGGTTTCGCGTCGTTCGGTCATGCAGACCGCCGCGGCCACGGGGACGGCAGCGGCGTTCGGCGGGATCGCGGGTGCGGGGAGCGCGGCGTCCCGGCGGCAGGCCCAGACCTTCCAGCTCGGCGGGCAGACGGCGGGCTGGCAGGGGCAAGCGCCCGACGCCATCGCCGGCCAGACCAACCCGACGCTCGAACTGGAGGTCGGGCAGACCTACGTCGTCGAGTGGACCAACGAGGACGGGGTCCCACACGACTTCGGGATCCTCGACAGCGAGGGCAACGAACTCCAGAGCACGGACATCACCGGCGAGCAGGGCGAGACGCTCCGCCTGGAGTTCCAGGCGACCGAGGAGATGGCCGAGTACTACTGCTCGGTCCACCCCGCTACGATGCGGGGCGACATCCAGCTCGCGGGCCAGGAGGGCCCCGAAGAGGAAACGCAGCTCCTGATCGAGGCGGGGCCGACGGTCGGGCTGGAGACGGTCGCCGAGGGGCTGACGTCCCCGGTCGGCTTCGAGGTAGCGCCCGAGGACGCCGACCGGCGGTTCATCGTCGACCAGTCCGGCCAGATCTACGTCCACGGCCCGGACGGCCTGCAAGACCAGCCGTTCCTGGACGTCAGCGACCGGATGATCGAACTGGGCACCGAGAACGGCTCGGGGTTCGACGAGCGCGGCCTGCTCGGGCTGGCGTTCCACCCGGACTTCGCGGACAACGGCCGCTTTTTCGTCCGGTACAGCGCGCCCCGCGGCTCCGTCACGCCGGCCACGTACGACCACACGTTCGTGCTCTCGGAGTTCCAGGCGACCGACGACCTGTCGTCCGGCCAGCCGGACTCCGAGCGCCGGCTGCTGGAGATCCCGGAGCCGCAGTTCAACCACGACGCCGGCCCGATTGCGTTCGGCCCGGACGGCTACCTGTACATCACCGTCGGCGACGGCGGCGGCGGCGACGACAACGGGATGGGCCACACCGTCGACTGGTACTCGGGCAACACGGGGGGCAACGGGCAGAACACCGTCCACACGCTGCTCGGCGGCATCCTGCGGATCGACGTAAACAACCAGGAACTCGGCAAGCCCTACGCGATCCCCGACGACAACCCGTTCGCGGGGACGGTCGGGGAAGACGAAGAAGAAGAGGCCGAGGAAGAAGGCGGGGACGGCGACGACGGAAACGGCGGCGGTGGCGACGGTGGCGGCGGCGGCGGCGGAGATGGTGGCGGCGGCGGAGACGGCGGCAGTAACGGAAGACTGGCTAGCGGTGCCGCTGCCGCCGCCGCCCTGCAGCAGGATGCGACCGTCCAGATGAGCGACCACGAGGAACTGGGCGCGATCCTCGTCGACTCCGAGGGGCGGACGCTGTACATGTTCGTCTCCGACGAGCAGGGCGCAGGGACCAGTGCCTGCACGGGCGACTGTGCGGAGGCCTGGCCGCCGCTGACCGTCGAGGGCGAGCCCTCCGCCGGCGAGGGAGTCGACGCGGAACTCACGACCTTCGAACGCGAGGACGGGTCGACGCAGGTGGCCGCCAACGGGTGGCCGCTGTACTACTTCGCCGAGGACCAGGAGCCGGGCGACGTCAACGGCCAGGGCGTCAACGACGCCTGGTGGGTTCTCCGGCCCGCCGGTGCCCCGTTCAGGAGCGCGGACGCTGGCGACGACGGTGAGGGCGGCGGTCAGGAAGATGGCGAACAGGAAGACGGCGAACAGGATGGCGAGGACGGCAACGAGCGGGGACAGGTGGTCGAGCAGCCCGGGATCGCCGAGTACTACGCCTGGGGGATGCGCAACCCGTGGGGGATGTCGTTCACGGACGACGGTCAGTTGCTGGCCGCCGACGTCGGCCAGCTCCTGCTGGAGACCGTCAACCACGTCCAGCGGGGCGGCAACTACGGCTGGAACGTCAAGGAGGGGACCCACTGCTTCAGCACGGAGAATCCGGGGATGCCGCCGGAGAACTGCCCCGACTCGACCCCCGACTACGTGCGCGGCGGCGAGGAGTTGCGCGACCCCGTGATCGAGTACCCACAGCAGTACGGCGAACAGAACATCGGTAGCTCGGTCATCGCCGGGCGCATGTACACCGGTTCGGCCTCCGCACTGCAGGGCTCGTACGTCTTCGCCGACTGGAGTTCGACGTTCGCCGAGCCCCGGGCGAGGCTGCTCGTGGCGCACCCGCCCGAGGGGTGGCCCGACAGCGACGGCCTCGAGGAGTCGCTGGCCGACCAGACCGACCAGGACAGCCCGATCTTCCAGGAGGAACTCTGGCAGGACGTCTGGCCCATCGACGAGATCACGATCCAGGCGGAGGGCGACCTCGTCCGCGACGAGGACCGCCTCAACCGGTTCGTGCTGGCGTTCGGCGAGGACGCCAACGGCGAAGTCTACGTGCTGACCACCCAGAGCAACGAACCCTTCGGCGATACCGGCGAAGTCCACCGGATCGTCTCGGCCGGCGGCGGAGGCGGCGGAGGCGGAAATGGTGGCGGCGGCGGAGGCGGCGGAGGCGGTGACGGTGGTGGCGGAGGCGGTGACGGTGGCGGAAATGGCGGCGGTGGAGACGGTGGCGGCGGTGGCGATGGCGGAAATGGCGGCGGTGGTGGCGGTGACGGTGGAGGCGGAAATGGTGGCGGTGGAGACGGTGGCGGCGGTGGCGGCAGCTAACGACGGCGTCGCCATCCCGCACGGCCTCAACTCACGTCGAAGACGCGGGACAGCGCCACGGCGGGGACGAGAAACGCCAGCGCCGCGGCCGCCCAGCCGACGCCCGTGCCGGCGGCGAACGCGGCGTCGAATATCACCAGGCCAAGCACGCAGGCGCCGACCGCCGGGCCGACCGTCTCGGGCACCGGGTCCGCGTAGGCCCGCCGGAGGGGCCGTCCGGTCCACCACAGGAACGCCGTCGCGAGCGCGGCCGAGACGGCGGACTCGATGGGACCAGGCCCGAGAACCGCGAGGTACCCCGCTACCGCGACGACGGCCAGCAGCGCGCCGGCGGCGGCGACGGCCACTGCGCCGCGGCCGCCGTCCCCCGTCTCGCCCGCTGCCATGTACGTCACCGCGGCGATGTAGACGACCACGACGACCGGGACGGCGAGTGTCACGGCAGGGAGGGCCGCCCACGCCTCGGCGAACGCCGACGGGAGGTCCGGCGGCAGGCCGACAGTCGTCCCGAGGAGCACGTTCAGCCCGCGGGTCAGCCCCATCGCCAGGAAGCCGGCCGCCGACCCCTTGAGGACGCCGTCGTAGAGGACGACGGCGGCGGCGAGGACGGCCGCGACCGCTCCGCCGGCGAACCCGGCCGCAGCGCCGGCCGCGACGACCCCGGCCGCGAGCAGGACGCCGCCGAGGCCGAACGCCGCGGTCCGGGAGACGCGCCCCGAGGGGATCGGTCGTTCGGGGCGCTCGCGGGCGTCCTCGGGTGCGTCGAAGGCGTCGTTCAGCGTCGTCCCGGCGGCGTAGAGCAGCACCGAGGCGACGGCCAGTCCGGCGACGGTCGCGGGGTCGACGTCCCGGGCGGCTACGTCGGCAGCGCCGGCTTCCTGGACGCCCGCGACGAGCGCGGCGCCGAGGATCACGTCCGGCGGCGCGGTGAACAGGTTCGGAACGCGGACGAGTTCGGCGTACGCGCCGAGCGTCCGCCCGGGGTCACTCGTGGCGGCGGTTCCGGCGTCGCTCACCTACGCCCACCCGTGGTCCTCCAGGTACGCCATCGCCCCGCGTGCGGTCTCGGCGGGCGTCTCCTGGTAGGGGTACAGTTCGACGGTGACGAAGCCGTCGTAGCCCCGGTCCTCCAGCGCGGTCAGGAAGCCCTCGATGTCCATCGCGCCCTCGCCCAGTTGCGTGTGCTCGTGAGTGCGGTCTTCGGGGATGTCCTCCAGGTGGTAGTGGCGGGCGTACTCCCCGAGCACCTCGACGGCTTCGGCGGGATCCTCGCCGACGCAGAACAGGTGTCCGGCGTCGAAGTTGCAGCCGACGGCGTCGGAGTCGATCCGGTCCATGAAATCGAGGAACTGGTCGGTCGTCTCGATCAGCAGGTCCGGTTCGGGTTCGACCAGCAGGTCCACCCCCAGTCGCTCGGCCGTGGGAACGACTTCCCGGAGGCCCTGGGCGAACGTCTCCATCCCCCAGCGGTGGTCTCGGCCCTCCGGGAGCGGGCCGCCGGGTTCGACGGAGATGTACTCGGCACCGAGGTCGTCGGCCAGGTGCAACGCCTCGCGGGTGTAGTCGATCCGGCGCTGGCGGTACTCGGCGTCCGTCTCGACGAACGAGGGGTGGTGGAAGTCCTCGATGGCCGTCAACATGAACGCGTTGCAGTTGCTGATCGCCAGGTCGTGCTCGTCGAGGGTGGCCAGGACGGCCGCGACGTCCTCGTCGCCGGTCGCCGGCGGGTACAGGTGCGGTTCGTCGAACAGCAACTCCACGCCGTCGTAGCTCGCGTCGGCGACGGCCTCGATGGCTTCCGCGAGCGTGTACTCCCGGAAGGCGTTGGTGGAGAAGCCGAAGTTCATACCTTCGGGGAGTGGCTGTCGGCGTTTTGTTACAGAGCGGTTATCGGTGCCGGCGTCCGGGTAACGGCGGCTTGCCGGGGAGCGGCTTTTGGTCGTCGGCCGGCTAGCCCCCTCGTGAGGTCCCTCAGGGACTTCCTGGACGTACGCTCGCCGTCGGACCTGACCCGGCGCCAGCGGTTGCTCGTGAAGTACGCGCTGGCCGTCGTGGGTATCATCCTGCTGTACACCCTGGTCTACAACTGGGGGATGCGGAACCTGGAGGGCGACGAGCACTCCATCTTCCGGTCGTTCCAGACGGTCGTCGAGTTGATGACGACGACGGGCTTCGGGGCTGACGCCCCCTGGACGACGCCGTGGATGAACGTGCTGGTCGTGTGGATGCAGCTGTCGGGCGTCGTCATCGGCCTGCTCACGCTCCGGATCCTGATTATCCCGCTGTTCGAGCGGACGCCGATGGACCTCTCGGACCGGCTGACCCCGAAGGACGACCACGTCGTCATCGCCGGGTACCGCCGGGGCAGCGGCGTCCTGCTGGACGAACTCGAACGGCTCGACGTCGAGTACGTCCTGATCGACGCCGACGAGGCCGAAGCCAAGCGGCTCTCGGACGCCGGCTACCAGGTCATCACCGGCAATCCGGAGGCCGCCGGGACCCTGGAACGCGCCAGCGTCCGGGACGCCGAGACGGTCGTGGCCGACGCCGGCAGCCGGAACGCCAGCGTCCTGCTGACGGCGATGGACCTCAACGGGGACGTCCGGACCGTCGCGCTCACGGCGTCGCCGGGTCAGAACCGGGCGTTCGGGCGAGTCGGCGTCGACAGCATCCTCTCCCCCCACGCGCTCGTCGGCCGTCGGCTCGCCCACAAGGCCGCCGCCTCGGTCACGGTGCCAGAGGGGACGCCGGTCGGCGAGGACGTCGAACTCAGGGAGGTGCTGGTCCGCCGCGACAGCCCGCTGCACGGCGTCGCGGTCGGCGACTCGCCGTTCGTCGAGCACCCCCGGCTCACGCTGGTCGCGGGGTGGTTCGACGGCGACCTGCGGCTGCCGCCGGCCCCGACCGACCGGCTGGCGCCGAACACCGTCCTCCTGGTCGCGGGCCCCCCGACCGCCATCGAGCAGGTGCGGATGGGGACGGTGGGCGTCCGGTCGGCCCGCGAGCACTCCGACCTCGTCGTCGCTGGCGCGGGCGAGGGCGGGCAGGCAGCCGTCGACGCACTCCCGGGGGACGTCTCGGTGACGACGGTCGACCTCGCGGACCGCGAGGGCGTCGACGTGGTGGGCGACGCCGGCGACCCCGAGACGCTGGTCGAGGCCGGCATCGAGGACGCGACGGCGCTGATCGTCACCGTCGACGACGACGCGACCGCGCTGCTGGCCATCGCGCTGACCCGGTCGCTGACCGACGAGATCGAGATCCTCGCGCGGGTGACCGACACCGGGAAGGTCCGGACCGCGTTCGGCGCCGGCGCCGACTACGTGCTGTCGGTCCAGCGGACGACCGCCCGGCTGCTCGCCCGCGAGATCTACGGCGAGGACGTCGTCTCGCCAGTCAGCCAGATCCGCCTCGTTCGAACGACCGGGGACGCGCTCGCCGGACAGTCACTCGCGGAGGTCAACGGCGACCCGCGGGCGGGATGGGTGGCCGTCGGCGTCCAGCGCGACGGCCGGTTCCGGACCGACGACGCCGTCGAGGTCGGGGCGGACGACGTCGTCCTGGTCGCCGGCAGCGACGAAATGATCCAGGCGTTCGAGGGCGAACGGGTCGAGTCGTAGGCGGGCGACCTACAGTTCGTACTCGAAGTTCGGCGACTGGCTGAAAAAGTCGTGGGGGTTCTCCAGCACCACCTTGCGGACCTCCTCGCGCGGCCAGCCGCGGTCGAGCATCTCGTCGCGGGCCTTCGGCACCGCCAGGGGGTCCGAGGGGTCCCAGTCGGCGGCGCTG
>CAYTAG010000133.1:0-9880 GCA_964435625.1 uncultured Halobacteriales archaeon
ACGTCGTCGACCTCGGCTCGGCCGAGAGCGAGGCCACGGTGGACGTCGTCGACGACACCGCCATCGTCGTCCTCGGGGATCGGCAGTACGACGTCGACCTCCCCCGGGACGATGCGGAAGCGTTTATCAGAAACGGCGTCCTCACTATCACCACGGAGGATTCGTCATGAAGCTCACCGTCAAGCCACTCAAACAGAAGGACGCGGGTCGGGGACTGGCCGCCGTCGACCGCGGCTCGATGCGCGAACTCGACCTGGAGAACGGCGACTACATCGTCATCGAGAGCGACGAGGGCCGAGCGGTCGCGCGGGTGTGGCCTGGCTACCCGGAGGACGAGGGCCGGGGGATCATCCGCATCGACGGACGGCTCCGCCAGGAGGCCGGCGTCGGCATCGACGACCGAGTGACCGTCGAGAAGGCCGACGTCAACCCGGCCAAGAGCATCACGGTCGCGCTGCCCGGGAACCTCCAGATCCGTGGGAACATCGCCCCGCACATCCGCGACCGCCTGTCGGGCCAGGCCGTCACCGAGGGCCAGACCGTGCCCTTCCCGTTCGGGCTGGGCGGCTTCGGCCAGACCACCAACCGCAAGCTCCCGATGCGGATCGCCTCGACCGACCCCAGCGGGACGGTCGTCGTTACCGACAGCACCGACATCACCGTCAGCGAGCAGCCCGCCGAGCAGCTCTCCGAGGAGGGCACCGACCGCCGGGCGCCCAGCGTCACCTACGAGGACATCGGCGGCCTCGACGACGAACTGGAGCAGGTCCGCGAGATGATCGAGCTGCCGATGCGCCACCCCGAGCTGTTCAAGCAACTGGGGATCGAGCCGCCAAAGGGCGTGCTCCTGCACGGCCCGCCCGGCACCGGCAAGACCCTGATGGCGAAGGCCGTCGCCAACGAGATCGACGCCTACTTCACCACCATCTCGGGGCCGGAGATCATGTCGAAGTACTACGGCGAGAGCGAGGAGCAACTCCGCGAGAAGTTCGAGGAGGCCGAGGAGAACGCCCCCGCCATCGTCTTCATCGACGAGATCGACTCCATCGCGCCCAAGCGCGAGGAGGTCTCCGGCGACGTCGAGCGCCGCGTCGTCGCGCAACTGTTGAGCCTGATGGACGGCCTGGAGGAGCGCGGGCAGGTCACCGTCGTCGCGGCGACCAACCGCGTCGACGCCATCGACCCCGCGCTGCGCCGCGGTGGCCGGTTCGACCGCGAGATCGAGATCGGCGTCCCCGACAAGGCGGGCCGCCAGGAGATCCTGCAGGTCCACACCCGCGGGATGCCGCTGTCCGAGGACGTCGACCTCGAGGAGTACGCCGAGAACACCCACGGGTTCGTCGGCGCCGACGTCGAGAGCCTGACGAAGGAGGCCGCGATGAACGCGCTGCGGCGCATCCGCCCGCAACTGGACCTCGAAGCCGAGCAGATCGACGCCGACGTGCTCGACTCCCTGCAGGTCACCGAGACGGACTTCCGCCAGGCGCTGAAGGGCATCGAGCCCTCCGCGTTGCGGGAGGTGTTCGTCGAGGTGCCCGACGTCACCTGGGAGTCGGTCGGTGGCCTGGAGGACACCAAAGAGCGCCTCCGGGAGACGATCCAGTGGCCCCTGGAGTACCCGCAGGTGTTCGACGCGATGGACATGCAGGCCGCGAAGGGCGTCCTGCTGTTCGGCCCGCCCGGCACTGGCAAGACGCTGCTGGCGAAGGCCATCGCCAACGAGGCCCAGTCGAACTTCATCTCGATCAAGGGCCCCGAACTGCTGAACAAGTACGTCGGTGAGTCCGAGAAGGGCGTCCGCGAGGTGTTCGCCAAAGCGAGGGAGAACGCCCCGACGGTGATCTTCTTCGACGAGATCGACTCCATCGCGGGCGAGCGCGGCCAGCGCATGGGCGACTCCGGCGTCGGCGAGCGCGTGGTGTCGCAACTGCTGACCGAACTCGACGGCCTCGAACAGCTGGAGGACGTCGTGGTCATCGCGACCACGAACCGGCCGGACCTCATCGACCGGGCGCTGTTGCGCCCCGGCCGGCTGGACCGGCACGTCCACGTGCCAGTCCCCGACGAGGACGCCCGGCGCGCGATCTTCGAGGTCCATACCCGCGACAAACCGCTCGCGGACGACGTCGACCTCGACTGGCTGGCATCCCGGACCGAGGGCTACGTCGGCGCGGACATCGAGGCGGTCACCCGCGAGGCCAGCATGGCCGCCTCCCGGGAGTTCATCAACTCGGTCGACCCCGACGAGATCGACGAGAGCGTGGGTAACGTCCGCATCAGCCGCGAGCACTTCGAGCAGGCCCTGGAGGAGGTCGCCGCGAGCGTCGACGCCGACGCCCGCGAGCGCTACGAGGAACTCGAAGAGGAGTTCACCGGCGGCGAACCGGACGTCGACAGCGGCACGGTCAGCCGCACCTTCCAGTAAACGTCCGCCGTTTTTCGCTCGCTCGCAAGAACGTCGCCGTCGAGCGCCGGCCCCGGACCGCCGGTCGTCGACCTCTCGTAGTGTTTCCCAGCATTCTTCGGGTATTCTCGCCGGCCAATTTTTCCCCGTGGCGCGCGAGAGCAACGCGCGCGAGGTCTCCGCGAGTGAAACGAGTGGAGGCTCGGGAGAGCTTGCTCTCCCGGTGTCCCCGCGAGCCGTGCGAGCGGGGGCTCGGAAGACGCAGCTCGCGCAGCAAAGCGAGCAGGACCGTCTTCCGGTGGATGAGTAACGCAGGCGCGACCGAGCGGAGCGAGGGAGCAACGAGTAACGCAGTCGGCTGGGGAGGGCGTGGATATCCCTGGGGCCAGGGTGCCGCGTCTAGACCGTTCCGACGATTGCCGAGCGCATCGAGACCGCTCCGACGACTCAGACCGCTCGGACGAGCACGTTCGATCCGACGCACCGTCGGGCGCCCCCAATTCTTTAGTTTCTACACCATACTCCTGTACTTTCTAAAGCATATTACTTCTATTTTCGAAGTAATGTCCTCGCGGTGGAGTCCGGCCCGGTGCCGTCGTGGGCACGGTTCAGGGACCCTCGTCTGGTTGGGTCGTCGTGATTGAGAGGTGGTTGGGTCGTCGTGATCGAGGGTTCGGCTGGGTCGTCGTGTTCGAGGGCTGGGTCGTCATGGTCGGAGGGTTCCTCGTGATCAAGGGGCGGTCGAGTCGTCGTCACGGCTAGCGGCATCCGGCGCCAGGGATGGCCACCCCCTCCCCAGCCGACTGCGTTACTCGGGGTGGCTCACGTCCGTTCGCACCACCTGCGTTACTCATCCCTCGCGCGCGTTGCTCGCGCGCGCCCTGGGGCCAAGGTGGGACGGCGAGAATACCCGGCAAATCCCGCTAATCACTATGAACGGGGCCGGGACGTTCCCACGAGCACCGCGAGCGGGGGCCAGCGAGAGCGTCGCGCTCGCGCTGCGTGCGACCGAGGCTCAGTCGATCCGCTCGGCCGCGCCGCGATCCAGGAGCGGTTCGGCGTTCTCGGCCGGGAGCGTGACGACCTCCTCGGTGGCCAGGTCGTACTCCCGCTGGTCGACGCCGAAAATCTCGCCCACGTCGCGGGTGATCCGCACCGTCGTCCGGTCGTCCATGCCCGCCGACGGGTCGTCGCTCGCCCCTCCGCCGTCGGCGGGAGCCTCGTCGCCCGTCCCCTCTCCGTCAGCGGGCTCGCGGTCGGCCGGCGGCGCGTCCGGCGGTTCGCCGGACGGCCCACCGACGGGTTCGTCGGCGGGGGGCTGGGCGGCCGGGCCGTCGGCAGCCGCGTCGTCCGGCGGGTTCTTCCGCTCCGTCACCGCCTCGGGCGAGGCGTCCGCCGACTCCGCCGAGGCGTCCGCCACCTCGTCCGCCTCGTCGGTCGACCGTCCGGCCCCGACCGACGACTCCGGGTCGGTCTGCAACGACGCCGAGACGCCGTCGGAGGACGGCGATCCGGCGTCCGGCCCCGACCCGTCGTCGACCTCGCCCTCCAGGACGTCGAGGACGTGGGACTTGTTGCGCTCGATGCGGTCGACCAGGTCCGAGAACAACTCCCGTTCCTCGGCGGTCAGGCCCTCCTCGTCGGCGGGCATGTCCGCGGCCGCGAGGCTGGCGCGTTTGACGAGTTTGCCCAACCGGCGCTCGTAGATGGCCCGGGTGACCTCTTTGGCGGTTTCGATCTCGTCGGTCAGCCGCCGGACTTCCGGCGAGGCGAACGGGTCCTCGGCCTCCTCGGCCGCCCGGGCGCGGTCGTCCTCCAGGCCCTCGACGTACCCGGCGACGTCCTCGTAGAACGACTCCCGGAGGTGCTGCAGGGAGTCCTTCTGGCGCTCCTTGTTCTGGACGGAGCGGAGTTCGTCGAGGTTCATTGTCTGTTCGTCACCACCGGGGTCGAACCGGTGGTTCTGCTACGGTAGACTCGACCGCCGACACCGTAAAGCTATCGCTGGACCGTGACGAATCGAAATACGACGACTGTGGGCGGTTGGCTCCGCGCGGGTGTCAGTCGGCGTAGTGGTCACTCGGCGTCGTCGTTGCGCCGCCGGAGCAGGACGTACGCGGCCGTCCCGACGGTGGCCACCGCGCCGGCCGCCACCGCCAGTCCGCGGTCGAGCATCCCGTCGCCGCCGTCGCCGCCGACCCGCGCGCTCACCTCGTCGGTCGTTTCGAGGACCGCCGCCTTCGAGGCGTCGAGCGGGTCGTCGCTCCCGTAGTCGTCGCGCAGACAGCGGTCCACCGCCGGCCGGAACTCCTCGCGGAGGACGGTGGCCGCCTCGCCCTCCTCGCCCGCCAGTTCCGACTCGAACTCGTCGACGATCCCGTGGAGGTCCCGGTAACACTGCTCGGCGTCCGCGGACGACTCGTAGGCGTCGGCAGGGACCGAGTCGACCGCCCCCCGCAGCAACTCGACCCGCGCGTCGAACGAGTCGAGGGTCTCCCCGTCCCTCCGGAGTTCGAGGCGCTCGGCTTCCGGCGGGTACTCCATCGCGAACGAGTACGGTGCCCGGTCCAGGTCCGCAAATCCGTCCTCCGAGAGGGAACACGCCCGGAATCCGACGGAAAATCGCTTCTCCAGAATCGTCTCGTCGTCGCCGTCCGTGGCGACGAACGCGTAGTCGCCGTCGAGGGTCCCGGTCGGGGTAGCGTCCTCGTAGCGGCGCCACCCGCGGGTCTCGACGTCGCCGTCCCGGCCGATGGAGCCTTTCAGGTATAGCACCTGGTCGACCGGTTCGTCGGGTTCGTCGGTCGGTTCGGGAGGGGTCCGCGTCGACGTGGACCGGTGGGCCACACCCCCGTCTGTCGCCACCGAGGGGGAGGTATCCGATCCGCACTCATCGTCGTAGCCGTCCCGGAGTGACCTGTGGCTCATGGCCGCGAGCAGTTCGTCGTAATCGAAGTGGTCGCCGGCGCCCTCGTCGTCGGCCGGCGACGGCCCCTCGCTGTAGTGGCCGTAATCACACGAGTTGCTGAGCCAGTAGTCCTCGAGGGTCTTCGGACTCGCCGTCCCCATGAACGGGATCGCGTTCGTCACGTCCCGGCGCGCCTCGACGCGGTACCCGTCGGCCCGCTGGTCCGAGCGGAACTCGCCGGGGTACTTGTACTCCTCCAGGTCGTTGTGCAGTCCGAACTGGTGGCCCAGTTCGTGCGCCAGCGAGACCCAGTAGTCGGCGACGACCAGCACCGAGTTCATCTGACTGTACCTGCCGGCCTCTGCGATCCGGTAGTCGAGAGTCAACTGGTCTTTCGCTATCGTGAAGCCGCCGCCGAAGTCGTTCGGCCCGCCGTCGAAGTAGGCCTTGCCGTCCGGGGACAGCACCCCGACGCCGAAGGACTCGCCGCCGTCGCCGTCGACGTACGCCCGCTGTTCGAGGTCCGCGAGCAGTTCCACGGCCCCCGCCTTGTTCGAACTGTAGTGCTTCGTCCCGCCGAGCAGCGGCGTCCCGGATTCGAGGTCGAACCCGCCCTCCCTGCTCGCCGACAGGCCGTCCTCGTTCACCGGGAAGGTCTCCCGGAGCAACGAAATCGAGTTCGCGTAGTTGGTCCAGTACTCGGTGTCGCCCACCCCGTCGACGCCCCGTTCGTCGGTCCGCCGCTGGCGGTAGAACCGGAGGTCGACGTCTTCCGTCTCCACGACGTCGATCCGGACCTCCTCGGTGGTCGGTGGCCCGTCCGGGGGCGTGATCGTGACCTCGAGGACGCCCGTCCCCTCCTCGAGACTGTAGCGACTCGATCCCTCGAAGGGGTGTTCGACGGTCCCGGCGAGCGGGAATCCCTCCAGGACGCCTTCGAGGTAGTCCACGTCGGCGTCCTCGACCCGCTGGAGCTGGGACTTCGACACCTCGACCGACTGCGGGAGCAACGACCCTCCCCAGTCCTCGTCTTCCCCGGGGACGTGCTCGACCGGCCCCTCGACCGTTCCGTCGAGTTCGACGGTGACGCTGCCCTCCAATTCGTGTACATTTTCGATCCGGAGGTCGAGGAGGACGGCCGTCTCCTTGTCGTCGACGAGGACGTGGTCGGGGCCCTCCAGCGCGGGGTTCTCGTAGACGACCTGGACCGGCTCGACCGCGGCGAGTTCGACCTCCGGCCCGCGCTCCCAGCGGAGCCGCGGGTAGGTGTCCGCCTGCGAACTGTACCAGGTTTCCTCGAAGTCGAATCCCTGCATGTCCTTCGAGGGGGTGATGGCCATCTCGGCGGTCACGAGTCCGGTCCCCCCGGCCGAGTCGTCCTGGCCCGTCGCCTCGACGTCCCAGTAGGCGTCGGTGACGGTGCCGCCGTCGCTCGAACCGGCGAGGCCGCCGACGGCTTCGAGGCCGGTGACGTTGCCCGCCGCGTACGACGCCGACACCGTGCCGTCCCCGAGCGACCCCACGAGTCCGCCGACGGACCGCTCGCCGCTCACGTCCGTCAGCGCGTACGAGTCGGTGACCGTCGCCGCGTTGCTTCCGCTGGCCCTGCTCACCCCGACGAGGCCGCCCACGTAGCGGTTGGCGCTCGCGCTCCCGTCCGCGAACGACCGGGCGATTTCGCCGGCGAGGTGCGATCCCACCAGGCCACCCGCGTTGTCGGGGCGGGACCTCGACAGTCCGTCCCGCGCGACCACGTCGCAGGACGCCGACGACCGCGAAATCGTGCCGCGGCTTGCGACGCCGACGAGGCCGCCCACCGAGATGCCCCCGGCTACGGACCCCGTCGCGGACGAACCCTCGACCGAACTCCCGGCTGCCATCCACCCGACCAGGGCGCCGGCCTGTCGCTCGCCGACGACCGTCGCGTCGACCAGGTTGACGTCGACGAGCCGCCCGCCATCGAGGAACGCGAACAGGCCGACCGGTCCCATCTCCGGCCGGTCGACCGTCAGGCCGCGGACCTCGTATCCGTTGCCGTACAGCGTTCCGGCGAAGCGTTCGTCCGGGGAGCCTATCGGCTCGAAGTCGACGCCCGAGGCGTCGACGTGGTCGACGAGTTCGTACGCGGCATCGAGGTCGGCCCGCACACACTGGAGTTGCTCGACGGTCGCGATCCGGTACGGCGAGGACGTGGTCCCGTCCCCACCCTCGAAGGTCCCGGCTCCGCAGTCGGCACGCGTGCGTCCGGCAACCGGGCGTCCGGCGGTCGCGACGCCGCCGAGTGCCGCCAGTCCGGCAGCGGACGACGTCGCCGCGAGCACGTCGCGCCGATTCGCTCGTTGCATCGATACATTTGGGGAACCGTCAGGGAACATAAAGTTCCCGGCGTGGACGGGACCCCCTGCGGGGTCACGTCCTCACGTTTCCTTGCCCTTCTCGGCGCGTCCCCGGGCCATCAGGAACACGCCCACGTATTCCGGGACGGTTTGCTCGCCCGCCGAGACGGTGACCTCGTCACCGTCGGGCGTGGCGAACGGCGTCCCGCCCGGCGAGTTCACGTCGACGACGATCTCCTGGCTCCGGAAAGTCTCCGGGACGGCGTCGGCGAACGGGTCGAACGCCGCCAGGTCTTCGCGGTCGACGGGGGTCACCCGGAGGCCGCTGCCGCCGTGGAGGCTCCCCGGCAGCCGGATGAGCCGGTTGAGGTCGGTGGTGACCGGTTCGTCGATGGGGGCGCGCTCGCGCTCGACGGTCTCGTCGCGGATCGCCTTCAGCAGTTCGTGCAGGGCCGGGTGGACGTCGACGTTGCCCGCCGCCAGTTCGTCGTAGTTGTCGCCGGCCGCCGCGAGGATCGCCTCCGCGCGGCCCTCGCCGACGCCGACGTATCTGGTCAGCCGGTCGATCCCCTCCTCGTCGGGGAGCGCGAGCGCCTCGTCGACGACCGCCATCAGGCGGTCGTGGACGCGGGCGCCCCAACCGCCGTCCGTGGGGAGCGTCCGCTTCTCCGCGGGGGTCTTGCGGCCCAGGCCGGCGACGGTTTCGGTTTCCAGGAGCGACTCGAATTCGAGGCCCTCGCCGAGCACGTAGTCGACGACCTCCCGGCGCTGCTCGCGGCCCAGTTCCAGGACCCCCTCGTCGCGGACGTGGACGTGGTAGCCGCGCCCGCCCGAGAAGACGACCGAGAGGTCCTCGAAGCCGAAGTCGCCCGCCAGGAAGTCGAGCAGTCGGACGAGGGCGTCCTTGCAGGCCGCCAGCATCTCCGCGTAGGAGTCCTCGTCGGGGTCGACCGCCGGGAGGTGGTCGGCGTCGAGGTCGAACACCAGATCCGCGGCCCGCCAGCCCTTCGCGCCCATCGAGTCGGCGCCGGGGTCGTCGTAGCGGGCCGCCGAGTAGTAGACGTGGCGCGGGCGTTCGCGCGCGAGGAACTTCCCGAGGTCGGCGGCGTCGCCGAACTCGCCGAGGTCCAGCAGCGCGCGGTGCCGGACCATCCGCGTCTCGCCGGCCCGCCAGGGGATGTACCCCCACTCGCGGTCCCCGGCGGCCGGCGGCGGCGAGACGCCCGCCCGGCGGTAGTGGTCGCCGAACCGGCCGCGGAGGTACGCCCGCGTCTGCTCTTCCATCGCCGCCCCCTTCGACGGCCCGAACAAAAGGGTTACCGACGCCGACACGACCGGCCGTTCGTCCTCGGGGCGGACCGCCCCGGACGTATGGATATATGCACATATATTCATATACCCCTCGCCACCGGCGGTGGCGCGCGAGCAACGCGCGCGCGCCGTGGAGCATACCGGATCCAGGAAACGACGACCCCAATTCCAGGCCGCGTCTCACCGTTCCTCGACGTGACGGACCTCGACGGCCACGCCTCGGGTGCTCTCGGCCATCTCGGGGCCGGACGTCGACGCCCGGCCGACCGCGAACGCCGAGGGCCCCTCGATCACCACCTCGTCGCCGACCCTGATTCCGTCGTCGGCGTCGACGACGCCCGGCGCCAGGACGCTCCCGTGCGGGACGAAGCCGTCGATTTCGACGGTCCTGGTGGGTGCGTCGCTCTCGACCCACCGCCGGGCGCCCGCCAGCGTCAGCGAGAGGACGCCATAGTTGGGGACCATCGTGGCCAGTTGCTTGCCCTCGCGGTCCCGGACCTGCAGTTTGGGGTACCGGCTGGTGGTCTCGATGTTCTCGAACAGGTCGTCGCCGGCGCCGTCGCCGATCATGTAGTCCGCGATGGCCCTGACGGTGTTGTGCTGGCGCTCCCGCCGGGAGTACTTCAGTTCGCCCTCCAGGGCCGTCATGAGGTTCGAGATGGAGTCGCCGGTCGTGGGGTGGTCCTCGACGGTGTACTCGACGTCCAGGCCCAGGTCCGACTCGACGCGCTCGACGACCTCGCGGTAGCCGTCCTCGGGGACGTGCGCGACGATCCTGGGGTACTCGTTGCGCTGGAGGTACCGCCGGAGCACCTCGGCGACGAAGTCCTTCTCGCCCTCGGTCCAGCGGCCCGTCACGACGGCGTCGTAGTGCTGGGCGGGGTAGGTCAGTTCGAGTTCCTGGGGGACGACGCCGATGGG
>CAYTAG010000134.1:0-9735 GCA_964435625.1 uncultured Halobacteriales archaeon
CGGCCCCGCCGGGCAAGCGCATGGGCCACGCCGGCGCCATCGTCTCCGGGAGCGGAACCGGCACTGCGGAGTCGAAGATCGAGGCGCTCAACGAGGCCGGCGCCCGCGTCGGCGACACGCCCGAGCAGGTCGCCGACTACGTCGAGGACCTCCGGTAATTCCGGCGGGTCGCCGAGGACTCCCCGGGGTTCTCGCCGGGTGGGCGGCGCGTTCGCAGGCTGCCGTCCCGGAACAGTAGTTACTTGCGTCGTTGATGAGTACCAGCTGTCATGAATCGGCGCGCGTTCGTCGGGGCGGCCGCGGCGACGTCGGTCGCGGGATGTCTGGGCGTGCTGTCCGGCGAGCAGGTGGACCCCGAATCGGAACTGGACGTAGTCGGATCGAAGATCGTGGAGGCCCACAACGGGTTCTACCGGCAGCGACCGGCCTTCGCGCCGGAGTCGGGCCAGGTCGACTTCGACGAGACGCGGGTGCTCGATCCGCTTGACGACGCCGAGCAGGCCCTCCAGCGCGCGGACGAGGCCGCGACCGCGGATGCAACCCGAACGAAGGTCGAGGAGTTGCGGACGCTGCTCGGCGCGATTCGGAACGTCGCCACTTCGATCCCGGATTTCGAGGCGGTCCTGAACGAGTACCTCCCGGTGAGCGGGCAGTTCCGCGACGGCGACTACGAAGCCGTCCGGAGCACCGTCGAGGAGACAAAAGCCGACCTGGAGGGGGTTCCCGAGGCGTTCGTCACCGGCCGGGACCGGATCGACGGCGTCAGCGGCGAGACGCTCACGAACGGGGAGCCGTTCCCCGACTCGGACGAGGGGCTGTTGATCGATAGCTGGCGGTCCTCCGCGGACGTGTTGCACGACTACGCGACGTCCGTCGGGAAGGGACTGGCGGCCTACGAGGAACTGGTGGGCGCCCTGGCCGAGCTCCGGGCGGCAGGTGAGGCGATAGCGAACGGCGACGACGCCGCCGGGAACCTCGACGCCGCGAGTTCGAGCCTCGCTCGCGCGAAGGGCAACGCCGACGAGGCCGCGAACAACGTCGTCCCGGACATGTACGCGGCGCAGTTCGATCCCGTCGTCTGCTTCGCCGGGACGGGCCTGGACGTCGAGGACCGGTACGTCGCGCGAGCGACGTTCGAACTCGACGACGGAAATTACGCCGAAGCCGAACGACTGGTGAACACCGCCCTCTCGAAGCTCGAAAACGCGTCGTGTCGACAATAGGAGTCGCCTACGCTCCGTCTTCCCGACGCTGGTCTTCGACGTGTGCGGGCCCCGTCGTTCATCGTTCGTTGGGGTTCGTCGTCGGTTCGCCGGGGCACTGGCGGCGGCCCGCCGGAGCGCCGTCGCCCGGCGTCTGCGAGCGGACGCTGCACTGACACGAATGCGGCCGAGCGGAAACGCTTATCCCGCCGAGGGAGAAACGCGGTCCTAACGGACGCCGACCGCGAAACGGCGTCAAGGAACGGATGGCTTACTGGGTACTCGTCAAGCTCGGCCCGATAGACGGACGGGAGAAGCTACACGCGGAGCTGTTCGACACCAGGATGGAGGCGCTCGTCTACAGCAAGGTCCAGCAGGCCGACCGCGGCCGCGAGACGGAGATCGTCGAGGCCTACGAGTGCGCGGGGCCAGACTGCGAGGACTACCCGGAGTGGGGTTACGAGTTCTGCGAGGAGTGCCGCCCGGACCCCCGCCGCCAGGATTCGGAACCGCCGTAGGGGTCCGGTTCCGGGAGCGGAACCCTGGGGTTCCGCGGGGCCGTTCCCGCTCAGTAGGTGTGCTCGACCACCAGCTGTCCCGCGCCGTCGTAGACGTGGACGGTGTCGCCGCCGTCGTTCCAGATCGGCGTGCCGCTGCCCCAGTACAACTCGGAGTCGGTGTCGGTCCCCTCGCCCGTGTACAGCGTGACCCGCGACCCCGCCGCGAGCGTGAACCCGTCGGGGAACTGGTAGTCGTAGCCGGCCTCGTCCTCGACCGTCCAGCCGGTGAGATCCAGGTCGGACCCGCCCACGTTCTCGAAGACGACGTTCTCGTCGTCGCCGACCGCGTTGACTTCCGCGACCGCCAGTTCGCCCTGCGGGTAGGTGTGTTCGACCTCCGGGTCGCCGGTCGAATCGTACGCGAAGACGGTGTCGCCGCCGTCGTTCCAGATCGGCGTGCCGCTGCCCCAGTACAACTCGGAGTCGGTGTCGGTCCCCTCGCCCGTGTACAGCGTGACCCGCGACCCCGCCGCGAGCGTGAACCCGTCGGGGAACTGGTAGTCGTAGCCGGCCTCGTCCTCGACCGTCCAGCCCGTCAACGCCAGGTCGACGTCGCCGACGTTCTCGAAGACGACGTTCTCCTCGGTGGCCGCCGCGTTGACCTCCGCGACGACGAGTTCGCCGTTCGGGTAGCCGTACTCCGCCGCGAGCGCCCCCGAGTCGTCGTAGACGAAGACCGTGTCGCCATCGTCGTTCCACACCTGGATGCCGTACCCCCAGTAGAGTTCGGAGTCGGTGTCGGTCCCCTCGCCCGTGTACAGCGTGACCCGCGACCCCGCCGCGAGCGTGAACCCGTCGGGGAACTGGTAGTCGTAGCCGGCCTCGTCCTCGACCGTCCAGCCGGTGAGATCCAGGTCGGACCCGCCCACGTTCTCGAAGACGACGTTCTCGTCGTCGCCGACCGCGTTGACCTCGGCGACCGCCAGTTCGCCCTGCGGGTAGGTGTGCTCGATCACCAGCGCGCCGGCGTCGTCGAAGACGTGGACGGTGTCGCCGCCGTCGTTCCACACCTGGATGCCGTACCCCCAGTAGAGTTCGCTATCCGTGTCGGTCCCCTCGCCGGTATAGAGGGTGACCTGTGAGCCGGCCGCGAGCGTGAACCCGTCGGGGAACTCGTACGCGTAGCCGGCCTCGTCCTCGACCGTCCAGCCCGTGAGGTCGAGGCTCCCGTCGCCGACGTTCTCGAAGACGACGTTCTCCTCGGTGGCCGCCGCGTTGACCTCGGCGAGCGCCAGTTCGCCCTGGCCGCCAGAACCGGAGCCGTAGGCGGAAAACAGCGGGAACGACTCGTCGAAGACCGTCGTCGTGGGAATCGAGGCGTCGCCGTCGACGTTGTTGGTGCCGTCGGTGACCCCGTCGGCGTTCAGCCGGAGGTCGGTCCCGAGCGCGGCGGCGAGGTCGTTGAGGTTCGACCGCGCGGCGCCCGGGGCGTCGCTGCCGCCCATCAACACGACGGCGCCCCCGTCGGCGGCGAAGTTCGCCAGCGCGTCGGCCTCCGCGGTCGTGAACCCGTCGGCGGGTGCCGTCACCAGGATCGCCCGGGCCTCCGGGAGGCGGTCGGCGTAGCCCTCGTTGACCTGGTCGAACTCGATCCCGAAGCCTTCGAGGTGACGGAGGTAGTAGGCGGCGTCCTCCTCGCAGAGGGCGTAGTCGACCTCGAACTGGCCGTGGCCGCCGTCGATCAGGACCTCGCCGTCGCCCTCGGAGAGGTACTCGAAGAGGTTCGTCAGCAGGGTGAAGTTCTCGTAGCCGGACGTGTCGACGGCGAAGTTCTCCCCCGATTCGTAGCTCTCGTCGACCGCGAGTCCGCCGACGACGCCGACGTTGTTCGTCTCGTCGACGCCCACCAGCGGCAGGTCGCCGCCGTACTCGTGGCCGCCGTCGACCGTCTGGGACGCGCTGGATTCCGCGTAGACGGGGACCCGGCCGTCGGGGACGCCGCCGCCGGTGGTCCGGACGGTCGCAGGGTTCGGGAAGAACACGCCGGCGACGTCGCGGTCGCGGTACGCGCCGGACCCGGCGGGGTCG
Organism: uncultured Halobacteriales archaeon; assembly: GCA_964435625.1. Lineage (GTDB taxonomy): Archaea > Halobacteriota > Halobacteria > Halobacteriales > PXRE01 > PXRE01. The sequence continues at coordinate 3,791 of CAYTAG010000134.1, forward strand.
CTGCCGTCCCAGACGCCGGTGCCGTTGGCCTGGGCCGTCGACTCGGCGTCGTAGAACGAGGGATGTTTCGAGAACGACGACGCGTACCGCCGGGCGTAGCCGTCCGCGACCGCCCGGTAGTTGTAGTGGGCGTCGCGGGAGCCGTCGCCGTTCTCGTCGTAGTAGATGTACGCCAGCAACCGGCCGTAGGCGTCGAAGAGGCCCTGCTCCTCGGAGTCGAACGCCACCGTAACCGTCTCGTCGGCGAGTTTCGAACTCGCGTAGTCGGTCGCGTTCGCGCCCCAGTCCGCGAGGTAGTTCAGGTCGTCGATGCCGTACCACTCCTGGACGCGCTCGTACTGCTGGTAGGCCGCCTTCTCGGGGGTGTCGATGCCGAGGATGCGGACGTTCTCCTCGCGGCCGCTGTCGAACCTGACGTCCACCGTGTCCCCGTCGGTCACCTGCAGGACCTCCACCGCGTAGGTCTGGTCCTGGTAGACATCCATCCCCGGGCGGTCGGCGAAGAAGTCGAAGGTCGCGTCGAACTGCGTCGTCGTCGGCTCGTAGAAGGCCCCGCCGTTGTTGGTGTCGTCGGTCACCTGGTCGTCGTTGAACCGGAACGACAGGCCCAGCGCGGCGGCGACGTCGTTGAAGTTGGCGGTTTCGTCGAAGTCGCTGTAGTCGGCGCGGTCGTGCAAGAACAGCGCGCCCCCGCCGGCCACGAAGTCGGCCAGCGCCTGCTTCTCGCTGCTGGTGAAGGCGGTCGACGGCGCCGTGATCCAGGCCGCGTCGGCCCCCGAGAGGTCCGCTGCCAGCGTCGAGGTAGCCTGGACGGTGTACCCGTTGTTCCCGCCGTAGTTGGCCATGCTGGAGAAGTCGCTCAGCGGGTGGAACTGGTCGTGGCCCTCGTCGTAGAGGACGGTACCGCTGCCGCCGAGTTTCGCGTCCCAGACGTTCAACAGGAACTCCTCGTTGCCGCTTTTGAAGTTCGCGGAATTGCTCACCAGCGTCGCGCCGAACCCGACGACCGGTCCGTCGACCGCCACCAGCGGAATCGGCGTCTCGGTGTCGTAGTACACCGCGTCGCCGTTGCCGTCGGCGTCCTCGTTCAGCGCCGTGTCCTCCGCGTGGACCGCGACCAGCGAGTCGTCGGTCAGGTAGTTGCCGTTCGCGTCCAGCAGGCTCGCCGTCGAGTCGAACTCCAGGGCGTCGACCGTCGACGCCGCCGACGCGACCGACGTACCGACCGCGCTCCCGACGGTCACCGCGCCAATCGTGTTGATGAATTGACGTCGCCGCATGGGTCCTTCCAGTTGCTCTACCCTAATAAATAATTGCACTATACTCGGTCGCTGGAATTAGTCCCCGGTTCGTAGGGGCTCGACGGTCCACGGAGTCGAGTCGCCGGAAGACGGCCCACGATGCCGACGAGACGACGCCCATCCACGAAACCGACGAGACGACGCCTGGTCGTCGAGGGAGCGGACCCCGCCCTGGTCGCGGTCGGCGTCGTCGTCGGCACGGGCCGGATCGTCGTCTACGGGGAGGCGTTCCGGCACCTCCGGGGCCGCCTCGACCCGACGCCCGCGGACGTGGGGTCCACGCCGCCTCTACAGCGCCACTTCGTGCGGATGTCGGTGCCGGTCGCCGCTACTCCGCGGCGCCCGGACTGCGGTCCTCCGTCGTTCCGGCATCGCGCTCGCCGATCTGCTCGCGGGCGTCCGCCGGGCCGAACAGGCGGGTCCAGACGATCAGCAGGCTCGGCAACACCAGCACGGCCGCCAGGAACGCGTAGACGATGGTCAGCCCGGTGATGAGCCCGAACTGCTGCAGCGGCGGGAGGATGGCCACCAGCAGGACGCCGAACCCGCCGACGGTGGTCGCGGCGCTGCCCAGTAGCGCCCCGCCGGTGCCGGTGACGGCGGTCCGCATCGCGTCCCAGACCGAATCGTGGCGGGGCAACTCCTGGTTGTACCGCTCGCTGATGTGGATGCTGTAGGCGACCCCCAGCCCGATGGTGAGGCTGGTGATCATCCCGGTCATGACGTTGAACGGGACCCCCAGGAGGTACATCGTCCCGAGGATCCAGCTGACGGTCAGCGCCACCGGCAGCAGCGTCACCAGCCCCAGGGTGGCGCTGCCGTGGGTGAACCGGTAGACGAGCATCAGGAACGCCACGACGGCGACCAGCGACACGAGCAGGCTCTGGATGACCGTGTCGAGCAACTGCTCCTGGACGATGTCGTTCAGGATGACGGTGCCGGTCGCGGTGGCCGACAGGCCGTCGCCGTCGACCGCGCCGGCGACGTCGTGCATCTGGGCGGTGACGGCCGCACCGTCGGCGCCGCCCTGGACGCCGACGACCAACCGGAGCGCCTCGTAGTCGCCGTCGTCGGTCCGGTGGACGAACTCGGCCGCGCGGTCGGGCGCGACCCGGTACAGTTCGTCGTAGACCCCTCCCACGTTGCGGTCCGGGACGCCGTCGTCGTCGGTGTCGGCGGCGTCGACCGTCGCCGCGAACGACTCGTTTTCGGCCGCGACGTCCTCGATGATGGTCAGCGGGCTCCGGATAGCGGGTTCGTCGTTGGGGAGGTACTGGGTCACCGACTTCTCGGCGGCGGCCGACTGCGCGGCGTCGAGCCGCTGTAAGGCGTCCGCGTCGTCGACGTCGCCCTCGATCAGCACCTGGGCCTGGGTGTCCTCGCGGACGAAGTTCTCGTTGACGTACTCCAGGTGGGACTTGGCGGTGTACTCGCCGGGCTGGATGCTCTCCGGGAGCCGTTCGGTCCACTCCGGAGGGTCCTCCGCCAGGAAGTCCTCCTGGCTGAAGGAGGTGTCGACCTGCGTGCCGCCGTAGACGCCCGCGGCACTCACCGCGAGCGCGAGCAGGACGACGACCACCGGCGCCCGCCGGGCGCCGGCCGCGCCGACCGACAGCACCCGGCTGAACGTGCCGCCGCCGGTGCCGAAGGCCCGCCGCTGGCGGTCCAGACCGACGCGGGCGAGCAGTTCGTCGATGTGGACCTTCAGCGCCGGCGTCAACACCCCGAACACCAGGAGCGCGGCGACGATCCCGAACGAACTGACGACGCCGAACTCCCGGATCGGCGCGACGGGGCTGATCAGGTTCGACAGGAAGCCGATGACGGTCGTGGCGGTCACCCACACCAGGGCCAGGCCGACGCCCGAGAGCGCGACCCGCATCGAGTACCGCGAGCCGCCCGGTCGCTCGTCGTAGTCGCTTGCCGCCTCCCCGACCGCGGGTTCGCCGTCCACGTCGCCGAGGGTCGCGTGCTCGCCCTCGTCGTCCAGCGCCGCCCGCTCCTCGCGGTGGCGCATGAAGACGTGGATGGCGTAGTCGATGCTCAGGCCGATCAACAGCACCGGGACCGCGACGAACAGCTGGTTGAAGTCGATCCCGACCCAGCCCATGAACCCGAACGTCCAGACGAGGACGACGGCGATGCCGACCACCCCGAGCAGGATGTCGACTGGGTCGCGGTAGGCGACGGTCAGCGTCAACAGCACGAACAGGAATGCCATGGGGGCGATCATGCGGAGGCTGTCGGACATCGAGGCGTCGACCTCGTCGGACATGATGCCGGCGCCGAAGATGGCGTACTCCAGCCCGTCGGTCCCGTCGCCGACGTCCCGCATCGCGAGCTGGGCGTCGACGACGTCCTGCTCGATGGCGCCGGGCGCGAGGGCGGACGATTGCTGGCTGACGATGAGCACCGTCGCGTTCGCGCTCGCGTCGCCGGGCTCGAACCCGGTCGGCATCAGCGCCAGCACGTCGTCGGCGTCCTCGCCGAGTACCGTCCTCACGACCGCCTCGACCTCGGAGTCGTTCATCGAGCGCAACTGCTCGATCTGCTCGTCGAGGCCGGGGTCCGTGGCGTTCTCCAGGGCCGCCTCCCTGTCCTCGACGTCCGCTGCGAGTTCCGCAACCCGCTCGCGCTCGCGTTCGAGCGCCTCCGTGCGCTCGGCCAGGGCCTCGTACTCCTCGGCGAGGACGCCCTCGGTGCCGAGTCGGTAAGCCTCCTCGACGTCGGCCTGGCTCTCGGCGTCGCGGACCCGTTCGGCCGCCTGCTGGAACGTCGCGAAGTCCTCCTCGTCGAGTTCGACGGAGGTGTTCGCGCGGACCTCCTCGAACTGCGTCTCGACGCTGGCGTCCGGGTCCGCCCGCAGGACGTCCAGGGCCGCCCGCAGGTCGTCCGCAGTCGCGTTCAGTTCGCGGCCGCGCTGCTGGACCGCGGTCCGGTTGTCCCGGAAGTCCTCACGGGCCGTTTCGAGCCGATCCACCGCCGCCTGCAGGTCCCCGGTGGCCTCCTCGGTGATCGCGGCCGTCGCCACGGCGTTCGGGACGCCCGCGGTCGAGTCGTTCCCGGCCAGGGTCCCCCGGATCCGCTCGTCCCGCCGGAGGTTCTGCTGGTACTCCAGCATGGCGATCAGCGACTCCCGCGAGAGCACGTCCTCGCCCTGGACGATGATCTGTACCGTCGTCGTGTTCGCCGTGCCCGCGAAGTTCCGGTCGACGTAGTCGAGTTTCTCGGCCTCCATCGTCTCGGACTGGAACTGGTCCAGCGACGACGACTGCTCGACCATCGGCGCGCCCGCGCCGACGACGGCCGTCAGCGCGAGCATCAACAGGATCGCCAGCCGACTGTGTGACATCGCTACGTCGACGAACCGACGGAACCGGCTCACGGCGACCACCTCACCGCGCCGGCCCGCGTTGGTCCCCACATCTCTGCCCGGGGGAAGTCGGTCGGCACACTTAATGTCGGCGGAACTGAATGACCGTTCATTTAGTTCGCCCGGGTTCGTTGCGAAACGTCCTTGAGTTCCGGGAGGGACGTTTCCGACGATGACGGACTGGCCCGGCGAGCCATCGACGACCCGCGAGGAGATGATGTTGGCGACCTACCGGGCGCTGTGCGAGCACGGGTACGCGGAGACGTCGATCCAGCGCATCGCAGACGAGTTCGACAAGAGCAAGTCGCTTTTGTACTACCACTACGAGGACAAGGAGGCGTTGCTGGCGGACTTCCTGACCTTCCTGCTTGCGGAACTGCGGGCGGGGCTGGAGGCGGTCCCGGACGACGAACCACGGGTGGCGATGGAGCGCATCCTCGACGTGCTGTTGCCGGACCCCATCGACGACGAGCAGTTCCAGTTCCGGAAGGCGCTCGTGGAGATTCGCTCGCAGGCGCCGTACCACGACGTCTACCGCGAGCAGGTGCGGCGGTCGGACGAACTGATCAGGGCGGGGCTGGCGAGCACCCTCGAACGCGGCGTCGAAGACGGGACCTTCCGGCCGGTCGATCCGGACCGGACCGCCGAGTTCGTCTACACGACGATGGTCGGCACGACCCATCGCGCCGTCTCGCTGGCCGACCCCGACCTGGTCTCGCAGGACCGCAAGTTGCTGGACGAGTACCTCCGTGAGTCGGTGTACCGCGAGGAGTGACGTGGGAGGTGGAGCGAACGTCTGGAACGCACCGACCGCAGGGAGCGACGAACGACGCCCGGGGATATATGAACATATGTGCATATATTCATACAAGCATCGTATCGGAGCCGACAACCAGGGATTTCCCCATCCTCCCTGGCCGCGGGGGCCGGCGACCGCCCGCCTGGGTCCTCGTACGGTTATTCTGCTGGTCGACGTGGATACGGTGTTTTTCGAGGTGAGTCGACCGGTCATCGCGGAACGAGTGTGATCGAGGTGGATCGACGGCACCCGACGACTAGGGATGTCCTCGCCCTCCCCAGCCGCAGGCTCGGGCCGGCGCCCGCCAAGGTCGTCGAACGGTAAGTCGACCGGTCGACGCGAATACGATGGTTTCGAGGTGAGTCGACCGGTCATCGCGGAACGAGTGTGATCGAGGTGGATCGACGGCACCCGACGACTAGGGATGTCCTCGCCCTCCCCAGCCGCGGGGTTGGGCCGGCGCCCGCCAGCC